>JAWOJK010000144.1:0-4752 GCA_046481705.1 Desulfobacterales bacterium
TTGAGCAATTTGCCGCTGGTATGTACGCTGGTCGGAGTTGTCGGGGTCGCATTTGCCATTCTGCTGGCGACGATCGTTAAAGGCGCCCCCGCTGGCGACGAAAAAATGCAGTCGATCGCAAACGCCATCAAGGAAGGCGCAATCGCTTACCTCAACCGCCAGATGAAAAGCATGGGCATCACCGGCGCCGTCATTTTCGTCGTCATTTTCGCCACCATGGGCGCCAAAACGGCCATCGGTTTTCTGGTGGGTGCTGTCGCCTCTTTCATCGCAGGCTACGTCGGCATGCGGGTTTCCGTCATCGCCAACGTCCGGACCGCAGAAGCCGCCAAGAAGGGTCTCGCCGCGGGTCTCGGAATGGCCTTCATGGGGGGCTCTGTGACCGGTATGATGGTCGCCGGCCTGGCCCTGACCGCAGTAGCCGGTTACTACGCCGCCACCCATGACGTCATCGCCCTGGTGGCGCTGGGCTTTGGTGGCAGTCTGATCTCCATTTTCGCACGCCTCGGCGGCGGCATCTTCACCAAGGGTGCCGACGTGGGCGCAGACCTGGTGGGCAAGGTCGAGGCCGGAATTCCCGAGGATGATCCCCGCAACCCGGCCACCATCGCCGACAACGTCGGCGACAACGTCGGCGACTGTGCCGGTATGGCCGCCGATCTTTTCGAGACCTATGCCGTCACGGCCGTTGCGGCCATGCTGATCGGGCGTCTGCTGTACCCCGATATCCCGATCGCCACCGAGTTTCCGCTGGTGCTGGGGGCGATCTCCATCATCGCCTCGATGATCGCGGTTTTCTTCGTGCGCCTGGGCAAGAGCCAGTACATCATGGGCGCCCTTTACAAGGGGATGTTCGGTGCCGCCATTCTGGCCGCCGTCGCTTTTTACTACGCCTGCACCTATTTCATGGGTAACCTGGGCGAAGTTTCCGCGATGAGCATTTACTACTCCACCCTGATCGGTCTGGTCCTGACGGTCGTGATCGTCATCATCACCGAATATTACACCGGCATTTACGGTCCGGTTAAAGGCATCGCCGAGGCTTCCACCACCGGCCACGGCACCAACATCATCTCCGGCCTGGCGGTCTCGATGCAGGCCACCGCAGCGCCCGTTCTGGCGATCTGTCTGGCCATCTATTTGGCCTACGCCTTTGCCGGCCTTTACGGCATCGCGATGGCGGCCATGTCCATGCTCTCCATGACCGGTATGGTCATCGCGATCGACGCCTACGGGCCCATCACCGACAATGCCGGCGGCATCGCCGAAATGGCCGGGATGGACGAGAGCGTGCGCTCCGTGACCGATCCGCTGGATGCCGTGGGCAACACGACCAAGGCCGTCACCAAGGGCTACGCCATCGGTTCCGCCGGTCTGGCCGCGCTGGTGCTCTTTGCCGCCTATGTCCAGGAGTTCACCCTCCACGGTGGCAAGGAGGCGATCCGCTTTGACCTTTCCGACGTCAACGTGATCATCGGCCTTTTTATCGGCGGTCTGCTGCCCTACCTGTTCGCCTCCATCGCGATGAAAGCGGTCGGCAACGCCGGTGGCGCAGTCGTTGAAGAAGTCCGTCGTCAGTTCCGGGAAATCCCCGGCATCATGGAAGGCACCGCCAAACCGGATTACGGCGCCTGTGTCGACATCGTCACCAAGTTCGCCCTCAAGGAAATGATGCTGCCGGCGCTGCTGCCGGTCGTGGCCCCGCTGGTGGTGGGCTTTCTGCTGGGCAAGGTTGCGCTCGGCGGTCTGCTGATCGGTTCCATCGTGACCGGTGTGTTTGTCGCGCTTTCCATGACCACCGGTGGCGCCGCCTGGGATAACGCCAAAAAATACATCGAGGAAGGCCATCTGGGCGGAAAAGGCTCCGAGGCCCATAAAGCAGCCGTTACCGGCGATACCGTAGGCGACCCCTACAAGGATACCGCCGGGCCTGCTATCAACCCGATGATCAAGATCCTCAACGTGGTGGCGCTGCTGATGGTACCGTTCCTGATGTAACCTGAAAAAACGCGCCGCATTTTTGCGAAATACCAAAGGACCGGGGCCCTGACGGGGCGCCGGTCCTTTTTTTATTCTATTGCGTGTCAGGGGGGTGTGTGATATAAAAAAAGCTCTTAGAAACTGAAAAGTTTAAAAAAATTCATCGTCACGGTGTTGAAATGAGTGAAAAAAGGAACAAGGAAGATACCGGCAAGACTCCCGGTCGCGTGCCAACTTTTTCAGTCGGCGACCTCGCGGTTTACCCGGCCCACGGGGTGGGACGGATCGAGGCCATCGAGAGCCGCAGCGTCAACGGCGAGAAACATGACTTCTACATCATGAAGGTCCTCGAAAACGGAATGGTCATCATGATCCCCACCTGGAACGTGGCCTCTGTGGGGCTGCGGGTCGTGATTGACGAAGCGGATATTCCCAAAATCTACCAGGTGATGCAATCCCCGCCGGAAAACCCCACCGACAGTCAGACCTGGAACCGGCGCTACCGCGAATACATGGACAAGATCAAAACCGGTTCGCTCTACGAGGTCGCCGAAGTATTCCGCGACCTGTCCCTGTTGAAACACTCCAAGGATCTGTCCTTTGGCGAACGCAAACTCTACGATACCGCTCAGGGCCTGCTGGTCAAGGAGCTGTCGACCGCCGCCAAAACAGACGAGGGAACCATCCTGACCCGGATCGAATCGTTGTTCGCCACCCCCCAGTAACCCCCTCTTTAGCGCCATGTCCACCACTGGTGGCTTTACCTTTTTGATCCAGCCGCAGGATGCAGACCGGCGCCTGGATGCGCTCGTGGCCGACCGCGTCGCGGCCATTTCCCGGTCTTTGGCCGCCAAGCTGATCGCCCGCGGGCACATCTGCGTCAACGGCAGCCCCAAGAAAGCGGGCTACCGGGTAAAACCCGCCGACACCGTCAGCGGCCGGATTCCGGCGCCCGAACCGTCCGACTGTGCCGCCGAACCGGTGGATTTCGGCATCCTCTTTGAAGACCAGCATTTGATTGTGGTCAACAAGCCCACGGGTCTGGTGGTCCACCCGGCGGCCGGGCATTATTCCGGCACCCTGGTGCACGGGCTTCTCTATCACTGCCCCGACATTCAGGGGGTCGGCGGTGAGCGGCGGCCCGGCATCGTTCACCGCCTGGACAAAGACACCTCAGGGATTCTGCTGGTCGCCAAAAACCAGGCCGCCCATATCCATCTTTCCCGCCAATTTAAAACCCGCAGCATTGAAAAGACATATCTGACCATCGTCTGGGGACAAATGCCGGCTGAATCCGGGTCTGTGGACCTGCCCATCGGCCGGCATCCCGTGGACCGCAAAAAAATGTCAACCCACAGCCATCGGGCCAGATCCGCGCAAACCCTCTGGAAGATCAGACGGCGATTCCGGGGTGCGAGTCTGCTCGAGGTTGGCCTGAAGACCGGGCGTACCCATCAGATCCGGGTGCACCTGGCCGCCATCGGTCACGGGATCATGGGCGATCCGCTTTACGGGAGAAGGCGCCATGGTCCCGGCCAGGGCCAGGGCTCAGCATTCCCCTGGGGGATCCCGTCGCCGCCGCGTCTGATGCTCCACGCCTGGCGAATCGGGTTCTGTCATCCCGAGTCGAACATTCCCCTTTTTTTTGAAGCGCCCCTGCCCCCGGATATGGTGGAAACCCTGCGTCGGCTGGCTGCGTCCGCAGGCAGCTGCTGAAGGGGCAAGGAACCGGTATTCGCGGTGGGGACGCCATCAGGTTGACCCTCTCTTGGGGGGAAGGGCATGACCGTGCGCCGGGCCGGTGCAGGAGGTTGCTGTGGGGGCTGAATATGCCTGTTTCTGGTGGCAAGAGGGGGCGGTAGGCGGTGGCGTCGGCCGGAGCGCGGGGCGATACCCCGTGCCCCGGCCGATACGTTGATGGGGGATCAAAACCTCTGGTGCGCTGGAGGCTTAGACCATCCCCTTGAAGGCGTAAAACGAAAGCGACAGGATGCCGGCGGTGATCAGGGCGATGGAAGTGTCCTGCAGCGGTTTAGGAACGCGCGCCAGCAGGATGCGCTCGCGGATCCCGGCAAAGAGAATCAGGGCCAGGCCGAACCCGGCCGCAAAAGCGAACGAGGCCACCAGCGCCTGCATAAAGGTGAACTCTTTGTCGATGTTGATCACGCAGGCGCCCAGGACCGCACAGTTGGTGGTGATCAGGGGAAGAAAGATGCCGAGCCCGGCGTAAAGCGCCGGCATGCTTTTTTTCATGTACATCTCAACGAACTGCACCAGGGAGGCGATCACCAGGATAAACGCGATCGTGCGCAGATAGACCAGTTTGAGGGGCACCAGCAGGTACTCATAGGTCAGCCAGGTCATGACGCCTGCCAGCACCAGCACGAAGACAACGGCCATGGCCATGCCGAGGGCGGTTTCCATTTTCTTGGAGGTGCCGAAAAACGGGCAGTTGCCGAGGAACTGGGCCAGGAGGATGTTGTTGACAAATATGCAGCTGATGATCAGTACGATGTAGTCGCCCATTGTTGCTGTCTCCTATTTTTGACCGACCATGTTCATGGCGCAGAGCATCAGGCCCAAGCAGACAAAGGCCCCCGGCGCCTGAACCATGAACTGAAACGGCTGAAAGCCCGGGAAAAAAGATGCGATATTGCCGATCGGCTCGCCCCAGACGGTGAGGGTGCCGGCGCCGAAGATCTCGCGCACCCCGCCGAGGGCGGCCAGGGACAGGGTAAACCCGATCCCCATACCCAGGCCATCGGCGGTGGA
>JAWOJK010000272.1:0-2591 GCA_046481705.1 Desulfobacterales bacterium
CCCGCACCTGGTCTGTCTGCGGTGCAAAGAGATTATCGACCCGGATCTCTCCTCGCTGGCCGACGTGACGGCGCAGCTCAGCAAGGACACCGGTTTTCTCATCCTCAGCCACCGCCTTGATTTTTTTGGCATCTGCAGCGCGTGTCAGAAAATGGAAAAACCGGATGTACGGGCAAAAAAATAACCGCAAACCCAAAACGGTTATCATAAGCTGTTTGCCCGGCGGGTCAAAAAACCCTCCCCGCCTGGCCTCTGGCCGGCTGATTTTACCGAGACCCCCTCGAACGGTCCCCGCCGGCTTATTTTTTGATCTTGCGATAGACTACTAAAATCAACAGCGCACCGCCGGTGGCCAGCACCAGGCTGCCGAGATTGAACCCCGACACCTTCCCAAACCCCAGGAATGACCCGATAACCCCCCCCACAAAGGCGCCCCCAACCCCCAGCAGAACCGTGATGATCAGCCCGCCGGGGTCTTTGCCCGGCATGATCGCCTTGGCCAGAATGCCGACGATCAACCCCATGATGATCCACGAGATAATGCCCATTGCCAGACCTTTCAGTGTCTGATGGTTAATGCCGATTTTGATGGACCGCTAAAAAGTCAAAATTTGGGATGGGGGTGTAGAAAGTTCAAGCTGCGGCGCGTAAATCTCGAGGAGTGAGGAGTACTTATGTACGCCGCAACGACTTCGAGATGCAGCGCAACGCCGAAATTGGACTTTCTACGCCGCCATCAATTTTAACGGCTGCCGATTGCTGCGGGTACACTACCATACAACCTTGGCCCCGTGCCAGGCCCTTTGGCGCCAAGCGTCCTTGTGGAGCCAAAGACCTTTGGCCGCGGCTGCCGCCTTGGTCGCAGGAGGGCAAATTTCGCTTGACAGCCGGCGAGGCGCTCGATATTTTGATATGCAGGATATAATTTCGCATAGCGAAATAACGACGCGGGGCAATCACCATGAAATCCAGGCAGTTCATTCAGTCCCTGGAAAAAGGGCTTCTGGTTTTGAAAACCTTTTCGGCAATCCGGCCGGTGCTTTCGGTGTCGGACATTGCCGAGGCCTGCGACATGTCCATGGCCACGGTTCACCGCTACCTGTTCACCCTCAAGGAGCTGGGGTATCTCGAGCAGGAGGCGCAGACCCGCCGCTACCGGCTGACCCCCAAGATTCTGAGCATCGGGTTTTCGCTGCTCAACACCATGGATATCAAAAACCGGCTGCTGCCCTACATGCTGGAAACCACCAAAGTCCACGACGTCACCACCCAATGCGCCATTCTGGATGAGACCGAGATCGTCATTCTGGACCGCGTGCGCTCAAAGGAAGTGGTCAACCTGGACATCAGCGTCGGCTCCCGTCTGCCGGTTTTCTGTACGGCCATGGGCAAAGCGGTGCTCGCCTTCCTGAAAAAAGCCGATCAAACCCGGATCATGCGCAAGATCAAATTTGAGCGCCACACCCCTTTTACGATCGGCAGCGCACAGGAGCTGGCGGCTGATCTGGCCCGGATTCGGCAAGCCGGGTACGTGCTCAGCGACCAGGAATTGACCGAGGGGCTGCGCTCGGTGGCGGCGCCCGTGTTCAGGGACGGCCAGGTGGAAGGCGCCTTTGGCATCTCCTATGCCGTTCATCGGGCCCAGGACAACGGCCTTGAAGAAAGTTTGATCCGGCAGGTGCTGGAGACCGCCAAGAAGGTTTCGTTTTAACGCGGCTGCGGCCGGTTGCGGCCGTCGGCTTTGGCACGATCTTGGTTTACGGGCTGTCTTGCAGTACGGTCCCCGGCGCTTGGGGTGCCCAGGGATCATGCGGGCACGCAATCGTTACGCCGGCCATTCCTGACCGGCTCAAACTGGCGGAGGTGTCTTCCATGACAAAAACAGACCTGAAACGGTTTTTCAATCCCCGTTCGATCGCGATCATCGGTGCGTCCAAGGACATTCGGACCATCAACGGCAAGCCGCTGCACTACTTGCAGCGGCATGGCTTCCAGGGCCGTCTTTTCCCCGTGAATCACAAATACCCCGAGATCGCCGGGCTGACCTGCTACCCCGACATTCAATCGATCGACGCCGATATCGACCTGGCGTTGATTGTGGTCAACTACAAACTCGTGCCGGCCATGCTGGCGCAGTGCGCCGCCAAGAAGGTGCCGTTCGTCACGATTTTCAGCTCCGGCTTTGCCGAGGCCGGAGAGCAGGGGCGGCGCGTGCAGCAGCAGGTGGCCGAGCTGGCCGCCCGCAGCGGCATCCGGATTTGCGGGCCCAACTGCCAGGGCGGCGTGGACCTCTTTCATCCGACGGCCGCCGCATTTTCGGCCGCGCTGGACCCGAAGCCGTTCCAATGCGGGCCGGTGGGGTTTGTGACCCAGAGCGGGGCCCTGGGCTACTCCATTTTCAACATGGCCCAGGAAAGCGGCATCGGGTTTTCCTACGTGATCAGCACCGGCAACGAAATGGACCTGGACGCCGCCGACTTTATGGACTTTATGCTGGATGACGAGAACACCCGGATGGTCTTTGCCTACCTGGAGGGCATTCGTGACGGCGCCAAATTCGTGCGGCTGGCCGACAAGGCGCTGGCGGTGGG
>JAWOJK010000056.1:0-6669 GCA_046481705.1 Desulfobacterales bacterium
CATCACCTGCCGCGGCCGTCAGCTGCGGTCCGCCGGACGCATCGTCTGCGGCCTGCGCCGCCGCGGCACCCTGCAGCAGCGCGTCGATGTCCGCCTGGGAAATCACCACCTCGTCGGCATCACCTGCCGCGGCCGTCAGCTGCGGCCCACCGGGCGCATCGTCTGCGGCCTGCACCGCCCCGGCACCCTGCAGCAGCGCATCGATGTCCGCCTGGGAAATCACCACCTCGTCGGCATCGCCTGCCGCGGCCGTCAGCTGCGGCCCGCCGGGCGCATCGTCTGCGGCCTGCGCCGCCCCGGCGCCTTGCAGCAGCGCGTCGATGTCCGCCTGGGAGACGTATTCCGGGATGGTAGGGGGTGAATCTTTAGCGCTCATGGTTGCGGTTCACGTCCATCGCAATGACACCCGTTGAATACCCGGCCACTGCCGTCAACGGCGCACGCCAGTATCAGATCGCGCAGTATTTCTTGAGCCGGATTTTCAACTTGATCACCGCCATCGCGTGAATCTGGCAGATGCGGGACTCCGTGAGGCTCAACACGTGCCCGATCTCCTTGAGGGTCAGCTCATCGTAGTAGTAAAGCGAAATAACGATCTGCTCTTTCTCCGAAAGGGTTTTGATGGCCTGGGCGATCACGCGTTTCAGCTCCTCCCTGGCCACGTTTTCGGAGGGGTCGTCGGCGCTGCGGATGCTTTCCTGGAAGGATTTTTTGGAGACCGCGTCATTGGCCTCATCCTTGATGAACTCATCCAGGCTGAGCAGTGATACGCGGTGGATGTCCGAGAGGGTGTT
Source organism: Desulfobacterales bacterium (assembly GCA_046481705.1). GTDB lineage: Bacteria > Desulfobacterota > Desulfobacteria > Desulfobacterales > JAABRJ01 > JAABRJ01. The sequence goes on from JAWOJK010000056.1 coordinate 795, forward strand.
GAAGTAATCTTCAAGTGCAATGCCCAACTCCTCGGCGATTTCCTGGGCTTCGGCCGGCCGCTGGGTGCGGCCTTCCACCGCCACCAGCGCTTTTTCGATTCGCTGCATTTTTTTGCGCATGGACCGCGAATACCAGTCCATCCGCCGCAGCTCATCCAGGATGGCCCCCTTGATCCGGTACTCGGCATAGGTCTTGAGGTTGACATCCCTTTCGGGGTCAAACCGGTCGACCGCATTGATCAGGCCGAGGCAGCCCGCACTCAGCAGTTCATCGAAAAGAACGCTGGACGGAATGCGCATGGCCATGCGGCCCGCGATCCGCTTGACCAGCGGGGCATACCTGACGATCAAGGCCTCGCGTTCCTTTTGATCAAAGTGACACTGGTCGCTCCCGCCGCTTGCATAGGCAAATTTTGTCGTCATCATCCCACCGTTTGCTCAGTTGAGGGTTTCCATCGAATATCTTCTCGACCTGTCAAACCGCATTGACCCGGCGGTGGCCCTTTCCGCCCGCCCGGTCAGAGGCGAAACTCAATGAAACGTTTGAAAAAAAATTTGATGTTGCCATCGGTCTTCTGGCGCCGCGGCGCGTCCATGAGCTGATCGGCCAGGGCGTTGATCCCCCGGCTCCAGGCGGCTTCGGGAAACGCTTCGACGGCGATGCGCCGATCCCGCACCGCGCGGGTGACGTTGTGATCGCTGGGCACCATGCCGAGGTATTGAATCACGACGCCGTTCAGAAAGCGCTCGGCCGCCTGCACCAGGCTGGCGTACACCGACTTGGCCTCCTGCTCACTGGTCGCCATGTTGACCAGCAGCTGGAAATGACGGGTGCCGTGTTGGAGAAACATCACCTTCATCATAGCGTAGGCGTCCGTGATGGCAGTGGGCTCGGGGGTCGCCACGATGATGCAGTCATCCGCCGCAAGGTTGAAATACAGGACATTGGCCGAAATCCCGGCCCCGGTGTCGATCAGCATCACGTCCAGCTGCGCGCCGAAGGCCTCGAACTCCCCCAACAGGTTGAGCTTCTGCCCTTCGGTCAGATGGGTCAGGTGAGTAAAACCCGAGCCGGCCGGAACGATCTGGATCCCGGCCGGCCCTTCGACAATGATTTCTGAGAGGGTTTTTTCGCCGTTCAGCACGTGCCCGATGTTGAACTTCGGGTGGACGCCGAAAATGATGTCGATGTTGGCCAGCCCGAGGTCCGCATCCAGAATGAGCACCTTGTGGCCGCGGCTGGCGAGCACCAGGGCCAGGCTGCCGACGATATTGGTCTTGCCCACGCCGCCCTTGCCGCTGGTCACGGCAATGGCCCGCGGGGCAGGCGCTGAAATGGCGGAATCAGGGGATGTCGGGGTCATCAGGCGCTGCGGTGTCTGGCGGGCTTTGGCGGAAACGATTTTTCGGAGGCTGCTCGCTTGATCCACGCTATGATCTCCCTTTCAGGGTCGGTTCTCCCGACACGGGGTCGGGAGTCGTAAATCTGCCGCCGCAGGCGGTCGGCTGCAGCCTCATGACACGCCGCCGGGGGTGCCGAACATGTGGTCCAGAATCGTCTGGCGGGTAGCCGGGTGGATGTCCTCCGGCACCTTCTGGCCGGTGGTGATGAAAGAAATCGGAAGCCGCAGGGCTTCGGCCTGATCGATGATGACCCCGGGCTGCCGGGTTTCGTCCAGCTTGGTAAAAACATAGGAGCACGGCCTAAAAACGGCGAAGCGCGCCGCGGCCTCCTGAAGGTCCAGGCGGTTGGTGGCGGCGCTCAGAACCAGGTGGCTGGCGATCGGCCCATGGCCTCCCAGCACCGCCTGCAGCTGCTGCATGCGCTCGCCGTCGAGATGGCTGTGGCCGGCGGTGTCGATCAGGATGATGTCCCGGCGGGCCATTTTTTCGACCGCCAGCCTCAGGTCGTGGTGCGAGAAGGCCGGCAGACAGGGCAGCCCCATGATGGCGGCGTAGGTCTTGAGCTGCTCCACGGCGCCGATCCGAAAACTGTCGACCGAGATCAGCCCCACCCCCTTTTTGGCCTTGAGGCTCAACTCGGCCGCCAGCTTGGCGATCGTGGTGGTCTTGCCGACACCGGTGGGCCCGACAAAAGCGGCGAACTGCGGACCGTTGCCGTCGCCGGCAAATGGGTCGCAGGTGTCGATCGGTTTGAGAATTTCCGCCAGGATCTGCCGGGCGGCGTCCGCGGCGTCGGCCGGGGCGCCCGCCTCTGAAAAATGCTGGATTGCGCTGCGCACCCGCTGGCCCGAAACCCCGGCGCGCACCAGCCGCGCGCAAAGGCCGAGCCACTGGGGATGCTGCAGGATCACGTCGGGCAGCCCGCCGCCGATGTTAAGCAGGGTCAGCAGCTCGCGGATGCCTACCAGCTCGCTCTGCAGCGCCTGCCAGCTGACCTCGGGAGCTGCGGGCCCCGGGCTGCCCGGTCGCGCGGTTGCGGCACCCGACAGAAGGGCATCGGCAAAAGCCCGGTCGCCCTCACCGGCCGGGGGCGCCTCCTGCGCGGAAAGCGCGGAGACTTCGAACATGTCGGCACCGTATGGGTTTTTGAACCCCTTGGGGACCTGGCGGGTGGAGAGAATCATGGCGTCGACCCCCAGGTCCGCTTTCACCTTGCGGACCGCTTCAGCAATGCTCTTGGCCTTGTAGTTGCGAACACCCATGGCGTTACAGCTTTACCCGTCCCAGGGATTGAATCCGTATGTTCTGGATGATTTCGGCATGTGAGATGACCATGGCGCTCACCGAGACCTGCGCCACCAGCCGCTTGAGATGCCGCCGCAGCACCGGGGAGCAGACGATCACCGGCTGGAGCCCCATCTCGCTGATCGCCGCGACGGCCCTTTTGGCCGCCTGGGCCACGGAATCCATAACCCCCGGCTCCACGGAAAGATAGGCGCCGTGCTCGGTATGCTGGATCCCCTTGGTCAGCAGGTCCTCGACCTTGGCATCAACGGTGATCACCGGCAGCACCCCGTCGGGCTGAACGTGGGGGCCCACGATGGAGCGCGCCAGCTTCTGGCGTACGTATTCGGTGAGCAGATCCGGATCCCGGCTCAGGGGGGCATAATCGGCCAGGGTTTCCACCACGGTGAGCAAATCCCGGATCGAAACCTGTTCGCGCAGCAGGTTCTGCAGCACCTTCTGGACGATCCCCAGCGGCAGCAGTGCGGGCACAAGCTCCTCGACGGCTTTGGGGCTGGTTTTGGCGAGCGTGTCGAGGAGGTGCTGGACCTCCTGGCGCCCCAGCAGGTCCGGGGCGTTGCTGCGCAGCACCTCGGTCAGGTGGGTGGCTACGACGGTGGCGTTGTCCACCACGGTGTAGCCCGAGAACTTGGCGTCCTCTTCCTTTTCGTTGGGAATCCAGAGGGCCGGCAGGTTGAAGGCCGGCTCGGTGGTCGGAATACCGCTGATCTTCTGGGTCACGTCACCGGGGTCCATGGCCAGCAGATGATTGACCATCACCTCCCCGCGCGCCAGCTCGACCCCCTTGACCAGGACCCGGTACTCGGGGGGTTTGAGTTTGAGGTTGTCACGGATGTGGATCGGGGGAATCAGCATGCCCATTTCGCTGGCGAACTGCCGCCGGATGCCCCGGATGCGGTTGAGCAGGCTGCCGTCCTGATTCTTGTCCACCAGCGGAATCAGGCCGTAACCGACTTCCAGTTCCATCACGTCCAGGGCCAGGAGATGCTCCACGTCCTCGGGGCCCGGGGCTTCAGCCGCTTCGGCGCTGTCCGTTTTCGCCGGCAGCCGGTCCGCTTCGGCACTCCGCTTTTTGTCGAACAGGTAAACCGTGCCCGCCAGGACCGCGGCCAGAAACATAAACGGCCCGGCCGGCAGCCCCGGCACCAGGCCCAGCACGAAGGTCACCCCGGCACCGACATAAATCGGGGTGGTGTTGGCAAAAATGTGCCGGCTGAACTCCTGCCCCATGCGGGCCTCGGAGGCCGCGCGGCTGACGAGGATGCCCGCGGCGGTAGAGATGATCAGGGCCGGTATCTGGGACACCAGGCCGTCGCCGACCGTCAGGAGGGTGTAATTCTGGGCGGCGCTGACCATCGACATGCCCTGCTGGGCCACGCCGATCACGAACCCTCCGAAGATGTTGATCAGGGTGATGATGATCCCGGCGATCGCGTCGCCCCGGACAAATTTGCTGGCCCCGTCCATGGCCCCGTGGAATTCGGATTCCCGGGCGATCGCCTTGCGCCGCTCGCGGGCCTCGTTTTCGTCGATGATGCCGGCGTTCAAGTCGGCGTCGATGGCCATCTGTTTGCCCGGCATGGCATCCAGGGTAAAGCGTGCCGCCACTTCGGCGATCCGCCCGGAGCCCTTGGTGATGACGATAAAGTTGATCAGCACCAGGATCGCAAAAATGATCATCCCGATGACGTAGTTGCCGCCGACCACAAAACTGCCGAATGACTTGATGACCGCCCCGGCCGCCAGCGGGCCTTCGCTGCCGTGCAGGAGGATCAGCCGGGTGGAGGCGATGTTGAGGGCCAGGCGAAAAAGGGTGAGCACCAATAGCAGGGTCGGGAAAATCGCAAAATCCATCGGCGAAACCACATACATGGTGTTGATCAGCACGATGATGGCGATGGTGACGTTCAGCGCCAGAAAGAAATCCAGGAGCATGGCGGGAATGGGCAGAATCATGGCCAGCAGGATGCCGATCACGGCCAGGATCATACCGATGTCGCCGGCCTCCTTGAGCAGGCCGGCCGGTATGAACTTGTTTCCGGCGCTCATCTCCATGGGGTGCGGATGCCTTTCAGTTGGGGCTGACGTCAGCCTTTTGGATCGGGTGTCACCAAATTGTCGGCGGAGCCTGTCGGGGGTTTGACGTCGCTTGTCTTCGCCTGGCGCCGGGGAAACTCCGCGTTTGGTTTATCTGCTTGATTTGCCTTTGAGTTTGTAGACGTAAGCCAGAAGTTCAGCCACCGCCCGGTAAAGCTCGGAAGGGATCTCGCGGCCGGGCTCAACTGTCATATACAAATTTCTTGCCAACGCCTTGTTCTCCACCACCGGGATGCCATAGTCACCGGCCAGCTCCCGGATCCGGGCTGCCACCGCCCCGGCGCCCTTGGCCACCACCTGCGGCGCCCCCATGCTGATCGGGTCGTACTTGATGGCCACCGCCAGGTGGGTCGGGTTGGTGACCACCACGTCGGCCTGGGGCAGGGCCTGCATCATGCGCTTGCGCGCCGCCTGCTGCTGAATGCTGCGGATGCGGGCCTTGATCTGGGGATCGCCTTCGGCCTGCTTGACCTCCTCTTTGACTTCCTGCTTGGTCATCTTGAGGTCCTGTTCGAACTTCCAGCGCTGGAAGCCGTAATCCAGGGCCGCCACCAGGGCCATGATCAGCCCCACCCAGAGAAAAAGCCTGAAGGCCGCCTCCAGGATAAACACCAGGATGGCGTTTAAGCTCATGTCGTAGAGGGTCAGCATGGCGGCGCTTTCGCTCTTGATCGACAGATAGGCGACGCCGCCAATGATTCCGAGCTTGAGGATCGACTTGACCAGCTCCACCAGTGAGCGCAACGAAAACAGGCGGCCAAACCCCTTGCTGACGCTCAACTTGTCAAGCTTGGGGGCCAGCGCTTGCCCGGACAGCTGGAACCCGACCTGAATCAGGTTGGCGGCCAGCGCGGCCAGAAAGGCCGCGCCCATAACCGGCAACAGCATGACGAGAAAGCGCAGCAGGACGGTCGAACAGAAGTGCAGGCAGTCGGTTGTGCTGAATTCCGGTATCTGCTCGAAGCTCAGGCTGCTGCGGATGACCCCGGCAAGCCCCTGGTAGAGGTGGTGGCCGAAAAAATAGAGCGCCAGCACACCGCCGAGCAGCACGAAGACCGAAGGAATGTCG
>JAWOJK010000058.1:0-12445 GCA_046481705.1 Desulfobacterales bacterium
CAAATTTCGCCCCACCTGCCAGTCAAAATTTTGACGACGGGCCCTGCCAGGTTTCAATCCATCTTTACGCCAAAATTTATACAAAAATCTGAAATCAATAGAAATCGGGGTTTTTAACCGCCTGGTCCATTTATTGCTGGACCTCCCTGGAAACTCCCCGTGGGAGCGCTACCAGACGTGAAGCGGCCGGCTGCGATCAGCGCCGCCAGAGGATTACCCAGGATTTCATAAAATGAAAAAAACGATGATTCCGGCTGTTATGGGCGTTCTCCTGGCATGGAGCGCCCTGGTTCCGTGCGCCTCGGGCAGCAATATCCCTTCCGGACCCGCTGAAACGGCGCCACTGCCCGGCGAGGGTGCGGCGGTCCCACGAGACATGCCGCCATACAACGACGTCGCCCTGCCGCCGGCGGTGGCCCTCTGCGGGGAACCGCTGCCACTCGACGAGCGGCAGGTATGGGAAAGGCTCGATCGGGAGTTCACCATTGCGGTCTGGAACCGCGCACAGGTGTTTCTCTGGCTGAAAAGAGCCGGTCGTTATTTCCCTTACATCGAAGCCGAGCTCGCCGCGGCGGGCATGCCCGACGACCTCAAATATCTGGCGGTGGCCGAAAGCGACCTCCAGTCGCATGTCCGTTCACCGGCCGGTGCCATGGGGACCTGGCAGTTTATGGACCGCACGGCCCAGCGCCACGGCCTTGAAAAAAACCAGCAACTGGACGAGCGGCGCGATTTCGAGCGCTCAACCGCTGCGGCCCTGAGCTATCTGCAGACCCTGCGGCGGCAATTCGGTAGTTGGACCCTGGCGATGGCTGCCTACAACTGCGGCGAGAACCGGGTGGCGCGTGAAATCAGCGAGCAGCGGGTCAGCGACTACTATCGCCTGGACCTTCCCCTGGAAACTGAGCGCTATATTTTCAGGATTGCCGCCATCAAAGTCATTATGGAGAACCCGGAACACTACGGCTACCGGATCGACCCGACCCACGTCTACGCGCCCCGCGCCGTTGACACCGTCAATGTAAGTCTTCCGCACCCGGTCCACATTGCCGATCTGGCCCAGGCACTTGGAACCGATTTCAAGGTGATCAAAGAACTCAACGGCCATATCCGCGGTCACCAGCTGCCGGCCGGGCGCTATACCCTCAACCTGCCGGCCGGCAACGGTGACGGCATCGCATCGCTCCTGCGAGATCTGGCCCGCAGCGAGGTGAAACCGAAAACCGGCACATCGACACGGCACCATGTGGTCCGGGCCGGTGAGACCCTCAGCCATATTTCCCAAATCACCGGGGTTTCCCTTGCCCAGCTGCGACAATTGAACGGTATCGACGGCGGTCTGATCCGCACCGGTCAGAAGATCCTGATCACGCCCTAAAACCTTAAGCCCGCTTTTCGCGACTGGCCCGGACAGCGGCCACCGGCCAGGTGAGCCCGGCATGGCCGCTCTCCGGCCCTCGAACCACCTGTGGGGCTGGGCAGATCGGCACGCCGGGCGGAGAAATTATGAAGTTGTTTCTCCACCTTGGGTGGAGTTTTTTTTCACAGACACGGACTGACCTGGGCTTCTGAAATTTTTATGATATCGAAATCGCTTGGAAAAAATACAATGGGCATTACGGTTTAATTTTTGCTTGCGCAGGATACAAGGCCTTTCGGCGAGCGCCTGATACTCTGTAAATCCCACGCAAAGGGTCTCGATAAAATGCCCGAATACTCTTCGGTATCGGTTTTCCCGTCTGGGGATCGCCGTGCCGGCATAGAACGAAGACAGTTCTCATACACCAGCGTCATTCCCGAGCGAAGATCGGGCAGAGACCGCCGCTCGGGAAGCGATCGCCGGGGGGCTGATGCCCGGCTTGGGGACACCGGTGCGCGTTGCCGACGCTGTGACCGCCGCAGCCCGGTGGTCGTGCATTGCCTCTGAAACCCACCGGTCCGACTTTGACCTATTCGCCGGCCGCAGCGGCTGCATGGCGCCCCCGCCGGGCACAGAACTTCACGCGGCCTATGACCGCGATCCCCCAAAGATCCCGATGGCCTTGGCGTGCCACCGGGCGCCCACACGATTTCCGCTTCCCCCGTCCGCCGGCAGACCTCAAAGCGCTGCGCCGCAAAGGCGCGCACACGGACCCAGAGGGGGCCGATTTCAGCTGAATTTTCAACATTGACAAGCGGTTAGTTTCAGTATATCCAAAAAAAGCCGAGCGCTGTTGTGGTAAGGTTTGAGGCTTGGGAGCACTGATCGCAAACCGTTGGGGGTGTCCTCTATCCCGGCGGGTGCAGAGCTGGAAAGGGGCCGATACCATCATGAGCAAGCAACCCAATGCCGGCAGCTCTGTCGAAAGGCGCACCGAGCCGCGCCAACTGACGGAACAGTACCACAGCGTCGAATTTCGCTTAAACGGCCTGGAGGCCGTTTACCAGTTTAAAATTTGGGACATGTCTGCCAAGGGTATGTGTCTGTTAGTCAAAGAAGAATCCGAGGTGCTTAACCATCTGGCGGTCGGTGACGTGCTTGAAATGCGGTACTGTCCTGACGGCCCAGGGGGCAATGCCCGCCAGATGCGAACCGAAATCCGCCACATCTCCAAGGACGAAAATGGTCGTTTCAAGGGGCATCTTCTGGTGGGATTGGCCATCCGCGGGGATTGAGGGGATTTGCGAACCGGAATTTACACGCGAAGGGTGCGCCCTGCCGACGGACCGCGCTACTCGGGCAAACCCTCCCCCAGGGGGCTCAAGAGGTTAAAAAACAGGGTCTGGGCTTCCGCGCTGGCCGGATCGAGGTCCAAGGCGTTAAGGATTGCGCCATAGGCCCGCGTCACATCACCGCTGCTGAAAAAGGCGCGCGCCAACCCGATATGGGCGTTAACGTTTGCCGGGGCCACCTTGACGGCTTCCTCGAAAGCGCTGACCGCCGCGGTAAATCGCCCTTGGGTTAACAGGCTGGCGCCGAAACCGGCCAGTGTAACGACAAGCTCCGCGCGGATTTCGGGGGACTCGGACGCAAGGGCGCCGGCCTCTTTGAGATAGTCCAGGGCGGGTTGGAAATCGCCTTTTTTGAAATTCGCCGTGGCGGCTGCCAAAAGCGAGTCGAGCAAAACATCGATCACCTCTTTGCGGGACTCGGCCGGGGCCAGCCGGAAGGCTGCTCGAAGCGGCGGCACGGCCTCGCTTCAGCGGCCCAGGCTGATATGGCTGCGGCCCAAATAGAGGTAGGCCCGGGCGTGCTCGGGCTCGAGTTCGATGGCTTTCTTGAAGTGCGGCAGGGCTGTCTCGTAGTCGCCCAGATTGAACTGGGCCACGCCCTGGTCAAACGCCTAACGGGCGTTGAAGTTGAACAGGCCTCCGGCGCAGGCGCTCAGGCAGGCACACGTGAGGGTCAAAAGGAGAAGTCGCAGGGCGAAAATCCTTCCGCGGCAGTGAACCAAATGCGGCTGTGCTCATGACCCCAAACCGGCGCCGTCCGGTGGTATTATTTACTGCTTTGACTCTGAAAGCGATGCAACCGGAATCAGAAAAAAAAGGCAAGGTCGGCGAAACCTTGCCTGCAGTCTCTGCGCTGCGCGGGCGGTAGCGTGGTCTATGCGCGCCGGACGTTTACCGCCTGGGGGCCTTTCGGCGAATCTTCAATTTCAAAGGTGACCTCTTCGGCCTCCCTCAAGGTGCGAAATCCGTTTCCCTCGATGCTGGAGTAGTGAACGAACACATCTCCCTGACTGTCGGTTTCAATGAAGCCGTACCCCTTTTTGTCGTTGAACCACTTAACCCGGCCTTGAGCCATGTCAACCTCCTCATGCTTGTGACGTTTCAGCCCCTGTACCGTTTTTCAGGAGGCTCCTGCAAATCCTTTCCAGGAATAAATTCCTAAAACGGGTACGCCCTTCGGTTTCCGCCCCAATGCCCAAAAAAGTCCGTGACTTCCCTCCCATCTGTGGCCGTCGACGGGCAAAAAAATCCCCTTTCCTTCGCAAGGGCGGCCCGCTCATAAAGGCCTCGAGCGAAACGGATCCTTGAGCGGCGGCGGACAGGTTGGCTCAATTCTCAACGGCTTTTTGGGGTGATGAGGGTAAAACGGAAACCTGGATAGTCATCCCCATTAGACCAAAAACCCCCCGCTGTCAAGTAAAACGCCGACGGGGCCCAAGCGCCCCTTATGTGTCGTCAGAACAGGTTGTTGCCGCAAGTTCAATGCGTATTGGCATGACCCTTTGGGGGTCAAATAGGCGATAGTTTTTTCAGCAATTGATTGGCCGCGGTCAGTAATGGGTCCCACACCGGACCAAAGGGCGGCGCGTACGCCAGGTCCGTCTGGCTGAACTGGGCGACGCTCAGCCGGGCGTGCAGCGCCACCGCCGCGGCATTGATGCGGTGGGCGGCGCTGCCCAGCGGGCCGACGATTTGCACCCCCAGAAGGCGTCCGCTGGGCTTGTCGCCGACCATCTGGACCCGGACGGCCGAGGAACCGGGCTGGCCGTGGGCCTTGGAGCGGCTGGTAATGGTCACCGCGGCGGGGGCGAAGCCGGCCGCCGTCGCTTCCTGCGGGGTCAGGCCGCTTCGGGCGACCTCTAAATCGAAAACCTTGAAGACCGCCGTACCGGCGACGCCCTGGTTTTCGCGGTCGTCGCCGCAAACGGCGTCGGCCACTGCCCAACCGGCGCGATTGGCGATGAGGGCCAGGGGGCTCCAGGTGTTGCGCCCCGAAACCACGTGAAAAGCCTCGGCGCAATCCCCGGCGGCGTAAATGCAGGCGTCGGCGGTGCGAAAAGTACGGTCCACGGCGATGGCGTTGTCAACGCCAAGCGGCAGGCCGGCGTCGCCGGCCAGCTTGCTGTTGGGTCGCACCCCGACGCCCACGATCACGACGTCCGCGGGAAGTCTCAGGTCGCCGCAGACCACCACGAGACCGTCGGCTGTGGCATCGATGCGCTCAACGGCGTGGCCCGGATGGCAGGCCACGCCGTGGGCGGCCAGCTCCTCGGCCACCATTGCGGCCAGCTCCCGGTCGAGCCAGGGAAGGAGATCCGGCCGGGGCTTGACCATCTCCGTAGCGATCCCGCGATGGTGAAGGGTTTCCACCATCTCCAAGGCAATATACCCCATGCCAATGATGACGGCTTGCCGTACGGCCTTTTGCGCCAGAAACGCCTTGATGCGGCGGCCGTCCTCGAGGCTTTTGAGGGCGAACACCCCCGGACGGTCAAAGCCGGGCAGATCGGGGATGACGGCCTCGGCCCCTGTTGCAATCAGGAGTCGGTCGTAGGCAACCGTAAAGGCCTTGCCTTGCGGGGTGGTACCCGATACCTGCCGGGCGGCAGGGTCGATACGGGTAACGCAGTGACCGGTGCGCAGATCGATGTCCTGCTTTTCACGGAAGACTTCTGCACGGCGCACCACGAGGGTGTCGATGGGGCGGCTCGGGTCGGCGATGTTGTAGGGCATTCCGCAGGCACTGTAGGAAACGTCCCGGGTTTTTTCGAGAACGGTGACCGCCATTTGCGGGCATCGGCGTTTGGCGCGGCTGGCCGCGCTCATGCCGGCGGCATCGCCGCCGATGATGACAAACTGCATAACCGGCTCCTTTCTGGGTGGCAGCCGCGGCGATGCGCTGCAGCGGGGGGGTGTGGATGGACAGCGGACAAAAATTCGGTTAATTTGGTTATAGCCGAAACCGGCGGGGGATAGCGTGCTGTCCCACGTGAAATCCCGTATTTTTGAGGCCGAAACGATCTGGGGGTGGGGCGTTTTTCAGCTGACTGCTCTTTGCGCAAACCACCGGTCTGGATCCGATCGGATGTCATTCAAAACCCATTCCTGCGCGGTTGTCAAAATAAATCTGGCGCTTGCGGCCCATGGTGCCGCCGCCGGCAGCGCTGGGGCCCTTAAAATGGCGATGGAAAAACGATAGCGATGCACCGTACAGACCCCCAGGAGCGGTTGAAAAAGATCCACCGGACGCTATCGCGATCCCTCTGCCGGGACCGCCGGAGTCTTTCCCTGGCCGCGGCTCGCCTGAAGACCCAACTGGCCTGCAATCCGGCCGATCCGGCCCTGGGCCGGCGGTTGGCTGACCTCGATGCCCGGTTGGTGGCTTCGGTGGCCATCCGCAACCAGCGCGCGCGCAACCTGCCCGAACTGCGCTACAACTCCGATCTGCCGATTTTCGCCCACCGCGACGAGATTGTTGCCGCCATCCGCAGGCATCCCGTGACGATCATCGCCGGGCAGACCGGATCGGGCAAGACGACCCAGATCCCCAAGTTCTGTCTGGCGGCCGGCCGCGGCCTGCAGGGCCAGATCGGCTGCACCCAGCCCCGCCGGATCGCCGCCACCAGCCTGGCCCGGCGCCTGGCCGAAGAACTCGGCACGGTCCCCGGCAGTGTGGTGGGGCATAAAATCCGCTTTCAGGACACCACCCGGCCCGAAGCCTACATCAAGATCATGACCGACGGAATCCTGCTGGCCGAGGCCCAGGGCGACCGCCAGCTGGCTGCCTACGACACCCTGATCGTGGACGAGGCCCATGAGCGCAGCCTCAATATCGATTTTGTCCTGGGAATGCTGAAAACACTTCTGACCCAGCGGCCGGAGCTCAGGCTGATCGTCACCTCGGCGACCATCGACACCGCCAAATTTTCGGAATTCTTTGATCGGGCGCCGGTCATCGAGGTTTCCGGGCGGATGTACCCCGTGGCGGTTCACTACCGGCCGCCGGACCCGGATGGGGCCGAGAACGGAGAGCAGACCCACATCGACCAGGCGCTGCGGGTGATCGACGCGCTTCAAGCTGGTGGGGCCTTTGGGGACATCCTGGTGTTCATGCCGACCGAGCAGGATATCCGCGAGACCTGCGACCTGCTGGCCGCGCGCAATTATCGGAGCGGCCTGGTCCTGCCGCTTTTTGCCCGGCTGCCCACAGACCAGCAAGCCCGGGTCTTCGGCCGCGCCGCCGGCCGCAAGATCATCGTGGCCACCAACGTCGCCGAAACCTCCCTGACGATCCCGGGGATCCGCTATGTCGTCGATTCGGGGCTCGCCCGAATCTCCCACTACTCCCCCCGTTCGCGGACCACCTCCCTGCCGGTCCGGCCCGTTTCGCGCAGCAGCTGCGACCAGCGCATGGGGCGCTGCGGCCGGGTGGCCGACGGGGTCTGCTTCCGGCTCTATGCCGAGGAGGACTTTTTGGCCAGGCCGCTGTTCACGCCGCCGCAAATTCTGCGGGCCAACCTGGCCGAGGTCATTTTGCGCATGATGGCGCTCAAGCTGGGGGACATCGCGGATTTCCCGTTTATCGATCCACCGGCCGACGGCAGTATCCGCGACGGTTTCAACCTGCTGCAGGAGCTGGGCGCCATCCGGGCGCGCAGCGGCGGACGCCATAGCCAAGGACGTCCGCGCTACGAGCTGACCCCCACCGGGCGGATCATGGCCAAAATCCCCATCGACCCCCGATTGGCGCGCATGTTGATCGAGGCCCAGGTCGAGGGCTGTCTGGAGGAGATCACGATCCTTGCCGCGGCCCTGAGCATTCAGGACCCGCGCGAGCGCCCGCCCGAAAAGGCCGCCGAGGCCGATCGGGCGCACGTGGTTTTCAAGGACTCGGCGTCGGATTTTATCACCCTGCTGAACATCTGGCGGCATTTCAATGGGGCGGGTGGGGAGCGGATGGGAACCGCGCAGTTGAAGAAATTCTGCCGCGAGCGGTTTCTCTCCTTCCGGCGCCTGCGGGAATGGCGCGACCTCCATGGCCAGCTGACGGTGATCCTCGAAGAGCACGGTCTGGCGGGCCGCACCGACCCTCCGGGGGCCGGTCAGGAACCCGTCTGGGCTGCCTCCCAGACCGATTTCAGCGCGCGCTATGGCGCCATCCACCGCTCCATTCTGAGCGGTTTTCTCTCCAATATCGCTTTTAAGAAGGAGGACAACCGCTATACCGCCGCCCGCAACCGCGAGGCCATGGTCTTTCCCGGCTCGGGCCTTTTCAACGCCGCCGGCAAGTGGGTCGTGGCGGCCGAGCTGGTGGAAACCTCCCGGCTTTTTGCCCGCACCGTGGCCAACATCGACTGCGCCTGGTTGGAGCCGCTGGCCCCCGAGCAGTGCCGCTACACCTATCTCGAGCCCCACTGGGAGCGCAGCCGGGGTGAGGTGGTGGCCCGCGAACAGGTGACGCTCTACGGCCTGCTGATCGTTCCGGGGAGGACGGTTTCATACGGTCGGATCAACCCCGAAGCGGCGGCCGATATCTTTCTGCAGAGCGCGCTGGTGGAAGCCGACGTGCGCACCCCGCTGCCGTTCATGAACCACAACCAGGCTCTGATGGCGTCCGTGCGGGACCTTGAAAATCGGGTGCGGCGCCGCGACATGTTGATCGGGGATGCCGAGGTCTTTCAATTTTACCGCGACCGTCTGCCGGCTGTCAGCGACTGGGTATGCCTCAAACGGCGGATCCGTGAGGCCGGCGGCGACGGGTTTCTGCGCATGACCCGTGAGAGTCTTCTGCGCTACCTGCCCGACGCTGGTGAGCTGGCCCAGTATCCGGATCGGGTGGCCTTGGGGGAACAGCATTTTGCCTGCGACTACACCTTTGAGCCGGGTGACCCGGCTGATGGCGTCACCGTGCGCATCCGCGCCGCCCAGGCCCCGCAGGTGGCACCCGAAACCCTCGAGTGGCTGGTGCCGGGGCTGCTGAAAGACAAGATCGCGGCCCTGATCCGCGGGCTGCCAAAAACCTATCGCCGTCAGCTGGTGCCGGTGGCCCGCACGGTGGCGACCATCGTTCGTGAAATGCCCCGCACGGACAGCGAGCTTCTTTCGGTGCTGGGGCGCTTTGTGCGCGAACGTTTCGGGGTGGACATCCCGGCCGCGGCCTGGCCCCGGGACAGCCTGCCGGATCATCTCAAAATGCGCATCGCCCTGACCGATGCCGGCGGAAAAGAGATCCTCGCGGGCCGTGACCCGGCGCTTCTCACCCGGGATGTGGCCGCAGCCCCTGACCCCGAGGCGTTTGCGGCCGCCCGGCGCAGCCGCGAGAAGCACGGCATCACCTGCTGGGATTTCGGCGACGTGCCCGAGGTGGCGCTGATCGGCGGTCCCCACGGCGGCCGCTGGGACGCCTTTCCGGCGCTCAGCGCGGAGCCCGACGGCATTCACCTGCGGCTTTTTGAAAGCCGGCTGCAGGCCGATGCGGCGCATCTGGACGGCGTGGCGGTCCTGTTCCGGGAGGTGCTCAAAAAGGAGTTCAAGTTTCTTCAGAAAGCGCTGGCGCTGCCGCCGGGGCTGACGGAGGCGGCCCGCTATTTCGGGGGCAGCGCCGCCGTTGCGGCCGCGATGGCGCAGGCGGTGTGGGGCGTCCTGTTCCGTCGCAGCCTCCGCACCCGGGAGGCCTTTGCCGCCCACCTCGCCGCCGCCGGTCCTCGGCTGCCGGCCGCGGCCGAGGGCAAGCTGGCGGTCGTGTTGTCCGTGCTGGCGGCCTACCAGCGGGTGCGCGGCACCTTCTTCCGGCTGGAATCGACCCATGGCGCCAACGCCGTGGTGCGGTCGTACCTCCAGGGGCTGCGGCTGGAATTGGGCAAGCTGGTCCCCGAAAACACCCTCGCGGTTTATCCCGATGCGCGATTGGCGCACTTGCCGCGCTATCTCGAGGCCATCGAGATCCGGGCGCAGCGCGGCGTTGACAACCTGGAACGGGATCTTCTGCGGGCCCGTGAACTCCAGGTCTTCAGCGACCGGCTGGAGCGGTTGCTGCGCGCGCTGGGGCCGCAGGATTCCAGCGCGAAGCGCGCGGCGGTGGAGAATTTCCGCTGGATGATCGAGGAATACAAGGTCTCGGTTTTCGCCCAGGAGCTCAAGACCGTCGTTCCGGTGTCCCCCAAACGCTTGAATCGCCTGGCCTGGGAGATCGAGCGGATGGCCTGAGCGGCGGCCGCGGGGCGCGCTTCAGGTTTTCGGCCTGAAGCCCTCGATCAGGGCCAGGCAGCGCTGCGCCTCGTCCGGCCGCCCGCGCTTGCGGCAGCCGGCGGCGTAGACGGCGCACTTGGCCGCAAGGGCCTCCCAGGCCGCGCGCCGCTGGTCGGCCGTCAGCACATTTTGGGCCAGCAGCCGGCAGATCGCGCGGACGCGGTGGCGGTCGAGCCCCGGTGAGCGCGATAGTTGGTCCGGGTGGCCGCCGCGCTTGACGATCAGCGGACGGTCGATCAGGTGCACGGGGTGGCGGCAGCTGATCCGCAGCCAGAGGTCGTAATCCTCGCAGGCGGGCAGCTGCTCGTCGAAAAAGCCGACCGATTCAAACAGCGACCTGCGCAGCATCACCGCCGAGGGGCTGACCAGGCACAGCCCCAGCGAGGGTTCGAAAATCATGCCGCCGCGTTTGCGGTGCCGTTTGCCGGGGTTGACCCGGACCCCGTTGCGAATCCAGAGCTCTTCGGTCTGGCAGATGACGGCCTCCGGGTTTTGATCGAAAAACGTGGTCTGAACCGCCAGCTTGTCCGGCAGCCAGTAATCGTCGGAATCCAGCAGGGCCACCAGTGGTGCCGCCGCCGCGCGGATGCCGGCGTTGCGGGCGGCGCTGACCCCGCGGTTGGCCTGCTGGATGACCCGCAGCGCGGCGCCGTAGCCCGCCAGCAGCGCCCGGGTCTCGTCGGTGGAGCCATCGTCCACAACGATCGTCTCGAATGCGTCGAAATCCTGGGACAGAACCGAGTCGATGGCTGTCGTCAGCGACCAGGCGCGGTTGAATGTCGGAATGATGATACTGACCCGGGGGGCCGGGGGCCGAACGCTCATCGGGGTTTCCTCTCCTGTGCAATGCCTCTCAAAAACCTCGCCAGGTTCTATAGCAGAAGCCGGTCAAGGCGCCAAATGGCCGCGGTGCCGCTGACGGCCGCATCTGAAAATATTCTTCCGAGGCCGGGTCGGTTTTCCTTCAGACGCAGCGGGGATTTGTGGTGAAAAAATTAAGGCTTGACAAGTTTTAAATTTTCTCATAAATTCAATTAGATATAATGAATCCTGGTTGATCAGTCAAAAAACTGAAGGAGCTTCAATAACTTACGGGGAGAAACCCGCCGCTGGAATTCCTGCCCGTAGACACAGCAGTGGGTGGGACCTCCCGGCTGCCGGTCGTTACCCCCCGCTTGATGCAGAAAGGAGGAAGGAGTGTAACTTTGAATTTTTGACGTGTTCCAGATTCCGAACCCAAACCAAGAAGGAGGAAGGCATGAAAAAAACGGCTGTCATATTTTTGGCGCTGGCATTCGGCTGCGGATTGTTGCTCGGCACCACACCTGAATCGGTTCAGGCCCAGACGACCTTCGTGACCATCGGCACCGGGGGCATCACCGGGGTTTACTACCCCACGGGCGGGGCGATCGCCAGTATGGTCAACGAAAAACGCAGCGAATACGGCATTCGCGCCACGGTCGAGGCCACCGGCGGATCTGTTTTCAACATCAACGCGGTGCTCTCCGGCGACCTGGAGTTCGGTGTGGCCCAGTCGGACCGCCAGTACCAGGCCGTCAACGGGCAGGCCGAATGGGCGGACAAAGGCCCCCAGGCTGACCTGCGGGCGGTCTTCAGCCTCCACCCGGAAACCGTCACCCTCCTGGCGGCGGTGGATGCCGGGGTGAAATCCGTCACCGACCTCAAAGGCAAGCGCGTCAATCTCGGCAACCCCGGTTCCGGCCAGCTCCAAAACTCCATTGATGCCCTGACGGCTGTCGGGATCAACCATGAAAAAGACATCAAGCCCGAAGGCGTTAAAGCTGCCGAGGCCCCGGGTCTGCTGCAGGACGGCCGGATCGACGCGTTCTTCTACACCGTCGGCCATCCCAACGGCGCTTTCAAGGAGGCCACGGCCGGCGCCCGCAAGGTGCTCTTCGTGCCCCTTGAAGGCCCCGGCATCGATGAACTGATCAAGGCCAAACCCTACTACGCCAAATCCGTCGTACCCGTCATGGCCAATTACCAGGGCGCGGCCAACACCGAAGACGTCAACTCTTTCGGCGTTCTGGCCACGCTGATCACCTCCGCCAAGGTGCCCGACGACGTGGTCTATGCCATCACCAAGGAAGTCTTCGACAACCTCGAGACCTTTAAAAACTTGCACCCGGCCTTTGGGGTCCTGGCCAAGGAAAACATGGTGGAGGGGATGGCGGGCCCGATTCATTCGGGGGCGTCGAGGGTTAATGCGCTTATTATTAATCACCCACGAAGTGCGGTGACGGAGGTTAGCCCAGGGGAAGGAGCGAGCTTGCGAGCGACGCACCCCTGGGAACAGCGTAAAAAAAAAACGCACCCCCGAAGCGGGGTGCTGGACCTGTTATCCAACTTTCAATCGCGAGGAGTATATACCCGCTCCGTTTCAAACGAAGTGAAGATTTTATTAACCCCTGCCCCTGTGC
The DNA here is from genome assembly GCA_046481705.1 of Desulfobacterales bacterium. Lineage (GTDB taxonomy): Bacteria > Desulfobacterota > Desulfobacteria > Desulfobacterales > JAABRJ01 > JAABRJ01. The sequence goes on from JAWOJK010000058.1 coordinate 12,402, forward strand.
GTGCCCGTGCCCCTGCCCGAGTTATTAAATTATCCTTATCAACA
>JAWOJK010000140.1:0-4482 GCA_046481705.1 Desulfobacterales bacterium
GGTCACCCGGTAGTGGGGGATCGGCGCTACGGGTCGCTGCGGGCCATCCGTTTTCTCGAGACCCGGCACGGTTTCAGGCATCTGGGGCTGCACGCCTTGGCGCTGTGCTTTGTGCCCTTTGGCCGAGTCGAGGCCGTCACCCTTCAGACCGATGGACCGCCGCCCGCCTGGATCGCACTGCTTGCAGGCGACACCCCTTGAATTTAGGGCGAAATCAGCCGATTGATCCGCGGCGCGTGGGCGGCCACCCGCGCAGGATCGGGCCTATGAGGGCAGTGCTGCGCTTTAGCGCAAAACCCACCGGTGATCGTCAACCGCATTTTCCTCATGGCTGCCGGGGTGTGAGGTCTTTTATATCCCGGCAGAAGCTGACAGCCGTGCCGGGCCCCGGTTTTTTGCCGAGGATGCACTGGAGGTAGGCTTGCACCAGAATGGCTTCCAGTTCTTCGCGGTTCATCTGGTTTAGATAACTGTCGTCAGTCAAAACGGTATCGATGCGCTCGCGCAGGGTGTCGCTCTCGCGGCCGTAGCGGGCTTGGAGGTTGGTGAAGTGGGCGCGTGCGGTTTCCCGCAGGGCGGTCATGGATAGGGTTTTAAAGTCAGCGGTCACCCGGCTGATTTCATCGGTTCCGGGCAACAGCGGGGTTTCGAGGATTTCTTTGAAGTCTTCGCCGAAGCGCTCCAGTCCCCGGTAGATGTGGGTTTTTTTGACAAAGTTGATGTCCGCCCAGCCGGCTCGCAGCCATTTGAACATGGCGCAGCGCAGCAGCGGCTGCCCGGGGTCCATTTCGTAGAAGACCGTGATCGCAAGGGAGTCGTACATGTAGGATTCCACCCAGCCCAGCCCCGCTTTGTCCAGCCCCGGCTGACCGGAATAAAAGTAGGCCCACTCCGCGTCCTGGCCCAGGACCATTCCTCTTTTGCCGATATCGGAGGGCTTCTGCTGCTTGGAGAGTGAAATCAGAACCCGGCGCCCCTCGTGGTGGCACAGGATCAGGAGTTTGTCGTTGGCGTAACGGTAGTAGGCACCGGTGAACAGGTCCGGGGTGATTTCAATCTGCTCAACCCCCCGGACCAGGTAGGCGTCAACCGGGGCGAGTGCGACCTCATGGAGCCGGGGCAGCGGCTGCGGGCGGCCGTTGACCTCGGACCAGGAGGAGTAGCGGATCGAGGAGGGCATCAGCAGGTAGCCGGGCACATCCGGGTTGTACGCATACCGCAGCACGTGCGCCAGCGAGCAGGCGATCTCGAATTCGTAGAAGGCGGAGGTCATCTCCGCGCGGTGGTCGCTATAGTAGAGGGTGGCGCCGGGTTTGGGGGCGCGCACGAAGGCCAGCACGGGTGCGATCTCTGCCGGCTGGAAAACGGCGGTCTGCGGGGGCTCCACAAGGGACAGGAGATGATGGATCCCCGGTGCAAGGGCCTCCGGCAGCCTGACTTCGGTCAGGGCGTCTTTGGCTGCGGGGCACGGCGCGGCCCACAACAGCAGGGTCAGCAGCCCAACGGCCGCCGCCAACTCCCGAAATAGTTTCAGCGATGGCAGCATTCAGGCACACAGGGCGCTTTTACGGGGTTTGAAAGCCCGCATCAAATCGGCATCGATGATCGCCTCGTAGCCCGCCATCTCGGCCAGGACCGCGTTGCGGGCGTCGAGGAAAGTAAAGTCGCCGCGCATCTTGCGGGCCGTCGCCGCGGTGACCTGCAAAATGACCGTGACCCCCTCGGCCGGGAACTGCCGGCAGTACTGGCGGTAGCGGGCACAGTAGCTCGGCAGGCAAACGGCCTGCCGTTCCTCGTGGCACCAGACGATCGCCACCTGGAAGGCGGCGTCCAACACCAGCGGGTCGGCGACCCACTGCCGCCGGACCGGGCGGGCGATCCACTGGGCCGGGTCCGGCGCTGCGGCGATGCGCGCGATGATGCCCGCCGATGAAATGCCGACGATCTCGGTGATGCCCCTGAGGCTCCGGCCATGAAAGAGGATTTCCTCATAAATTTCATCGATGCTGCGCGGGTAGGGTCTTTCATCCGCCAGGGTGATGCCGGTGGCAATCGGCGGCGAGGGGGGGCTGTCGTTTAAAATGGCCCGCGCGCGGGAATGAATCATCTCCTGGCCGCCCTTGAAGCCGTTGCGAATTTCCATCTCAACCTCGAAAACCCCTCCCTTCCTGCGGGGCTTGGCGGCCATCAGGCGGATGGTCTTGGTGCCGTTCTCCAGGCGGATGCCCTTGAGCAGCCGGATGTCGTCGAGACCCGCGAACACCAGGCCCGGGTTGGCATGCAGGGCGCTGTCGCCGAACCACTCGGCCATCAGGGCAAAGGGCACCACCGGCAACCCGTCGAGCTGGTGCGAGGCGAGAACCGGGAAGGTTCGGACGTCCACCTCGTGTTTCTGGGTGAGATACAGGGGGGTGCTGGGGGTTGCCGCTTGCCAAGCGTCCGTCGACGGTTGGGCCGGGGCTGCCTCGGGCTGCGGCTGAAGCGCACTGCCGATGACGACTTCAACGGGTTCGGTGGCATCGCCGCGCATTTCGCGCACCAGGCAGGCCGCGCCCTCGCGGGCGGGTATCAGCCCGACGCCCAGACGCTGAAATTCGCGTTTCAGGGCCGCCGTTACCATGCCGCCGTCCCAGGGGCCCCAGTTGATGGCGGTCACCTTGCAGTCGGGATGCCGGTGGGCCGCCTGGCAGGCGAGTTTGTTGAGCACCTCGTTGGCCATGGCGTAATCCACCTGACCGCGGTTGCCCATTCGGCCGGCCACCGACGAGAAAAGCACCAGATAGCGCAGCTCGTCCGGTGCGACGCTCTCCAGCAGCGAGACCAGTCCCGCCACCTTGGTGTCGAACACGCGGTCGAACTGTTCGGCCGTCTTGGCGCCGATCAGGCGGTCTTCCAGGACGCCCGCCCCGTGGACAATCGCTCGGATGGGACCGTGTTCCTCGCGCACCCGGGCCATCAGGGCTTTGACTTGAGCGGCGTCGGTGACATCGAGGGCGTAGTAGCCGACGTGGGCGCCGGTGGCGCGCAGGTTTTCGAGGGTGCACGAAATTTCCCGGGCAGCCCGATGTCTTTGAAACGCACTTTCGACCACGACCGGCGAAACCTTTTGCCCCCTAAGTTCGTTGGCGATAATCGCCTTTTTGACGGCTTTTTCGTCGGTCAGTCCGCTCAGCCACGACGGCTGGCCGTTCGGCAGCGGGCTGCGACCCAGCAGAATGAGGGTCGGCTGCGCCGTGCGCGCCAGTTCCAGTGCGCAGTGGGCGGTGACGCCGCGGGCGCCGCCGCTGACGACCACCACCTCACCCGCCGAGATTCTCAGCGGTCCCTGCGAGACCTCGGCCGCCCGCAGGCCGAGCTGCACGCGCCCCGCGGCGCTCAACCCGGTTTCAACGTCCCCCGCGCTAGCGGGTTGCAGCAGCTGCCGCACCACGGATTGGGCGATTCGGGGCCAGTCCAGCCAATCCGGGTCGATGTCCAGCGCGTGGCAGGCAACCGGCGCCCATTCGATGGCGGCGGTTTTGACCAGACCGGCCAGGCCGCCCTGAAAGGGATCGTCAATGGCCCCCCGCTTGAACCCAAAGGCGCCGTCCAGTCGGGTGACGCTGGCCAGCAGGGCGCCTTCCCGCGCCGCCGCGGCCCTCAGGCCCGGTTCGGCATGCTGGGTCAGGCGGAAGGCCATTTTAAGGCCCTCGCCGCCGCCTCCCGCGGCCGACGCCGGTGCAGGCAGCAGCACCAGACCAGCCGCTGCTTTGAGCCGCTCATCGGCCAGCAGTGCCGGCGCTGCCAGATGCACGGTTGTCATACCCGCCGCGGTCAGTTCGGCGGCTATCGCCGCTGACAGCGGTGTTCCGTTGTCGGTGACCAGTACGGGGCCCCCGGTGGGAAGCGCGACCCCTGGGCCGCTTTCTGCGGCGGCAGCCAGCACCGTGACGACCTGCCGTTGCACGGGGCTGGGAGTCGCAGGGGATGGGGGCGCTTCGGCCATCTGGGGTTTCAGGGGGGCCGCTGCCGGAACGCCGGCCAGGTGGCCGACGATCTGGCCGAGGGTACGCAGGCTGCCCATGGTTTCGGGTGCGACCGGGGGCAGCTCGGGCAGGCGCTCTTCCAGGGCCGAGAGGATTTCCACGCGTTTGATGGAGTCGATGCCCAGGTCGGCCTCGATGTCCATCTCGAGGGTGAGCATCTCGGCGGGGTAGCCGGTGAGCTCGGAGACCACCGCCAGGAGGTGGGCCTCGAGATCGGCGGCGGGTCCTGGGGCCGGCGCCGCCGGCTGGTAAGCGGCGGGGGCATCGAGTGCGGTCGCGGCCGGCGCTGTGCGGCCGGCGGGCGCCAGGTGGGCGACGATCTGGCCGAGGGTACGCAGGCTGCCCATGGTTTCCGGTGCGACCGGGGGCAGCTCGGGCAGGCGCTCTTCCAGGGCCGAGAGGATTTCCACGCGTTTGATGGAGTCGATGCCCAGGTCGGCCTCGATGTCCATCTCGA
>JAWOJK010000204.1:0-11943 GCA_046481705.1 Desulfobacterales bacterium
GCATCGCCCACCAGGGTCTCGGCGGTCAGGCCGCGCACATTGGCAACCCAGGTGGTGAGGTTGTCGGGCAGGGTGACGGTCACCGAGGCCAAACCATCGGCGTTGGTCTCGATGGCGCCGAACCAGGCCGCGGTGTCTTCAAAGCGTGATCGCGCCGCCGGGCTGACGACATCACCACCCCCGCCGCCGCCACGGCCCAATTCTTGGGCCACCACCCGTTCAGCGTACACTGCCAGGTCCAGCGCGGTGCGCACCTGATGCGGGCGAATGCCGTAGAAAGTTTCAAAGATGCCTATCTGACCCTGTTCCACCAGGGCCAGGATGGCCTTATCGATCAAAGCCAGCGAGAACTCGCCACGGACGGGTTTTCCAGCCGAGTCGCTGACCTTCAAGCTAAAAGTCACTTCGTCACCCGGCCCGGCGCGCTGCGGGCTGCCCACCAGTTCCACGTTCAACTGCTGGGTGGCTGCTTTCACCGTAAGGTTGAGCCGGCCGGCGCGGAAATCGGGGCGGCGCCGTCGGATTTCAGGCGTCTGCTGATTTTGGGGTCGCGGTAATCCATGATTCCACAAGATGGCGCCGGATTTCAGTTCGTCTGCAAGGCACATCCGTCGGCGCATATCGAGATATGTGCCGGTGGATGCAACGCCGCTGACGGGCCAAAAGACAAGCAAGATGTGGAATTATTTTTTGCCGGGACCCATAGCCCGCAGTTGGCCGCAGGCGGCCGAGATGTCCTGGCCTTTGCTGTGGCGCACCAGGGCCGTGTAGTGGGCGTCGCAAAGCATTTCGCGGAATTCGCTGATCGTCGTTTCCGACGGCCGTCGGAAGCGGCTGAAAGGGTTTTCATTGAAGGGGATCAGGTTGATTTTGGCGCGCAGCGGGCGCAGCAAGCGGGCCAGGCGGCGGGCATCGGCAGGGCTGTCGTTGATCCCTTGCATCAGAATGTACTCGAAGGTGATCATGCGGCCGGGCGCCAGCGGGTAGCGGGCGCAGGCGGCCAGCAGTTCCTCCAGCGGGTAGCGGCGGTTGATGGGCATCAAGCGGCTGCGGGTCTGGTTTTCGGTGGCGTTCAGGGAAACCGCCAGGTTGACCCGGGTGTCGCGGCCCAAATCCGCCAGGCGCGGCACCAGTCCGGCGGTGGAGACGGTAACGCGGCGGCTTGCAAACCTCAACCCGAAATCGTTGTCGGTCAGGGTTTCAATCGCCCCGATGAGATTGGCGTAGTTGTCCAGGGGTTCCCCCATCCCCATGCAAACGATATTGGTCAGGCCCCGCGAGGTGCAGCGGTCGTCCTGAAGATCGTGCAGCGCGTCCCGGACCTGGGAGATGATTTCCCCGCGGCTGAGGTTTCTGACCAGTCCGCCCCGGGCGGTCAGGCAGAACTGACAACCCTGGGCACAGCCCACCTGGCTGGAAATACACAGGGTGTAGTGGTCTTTTTCAGGGATCAGGACGCTTTCGACGTGTTCCCCGTCTTCAAGTCGGTAGAGGAATTTTCGGGAGCCGTCCGCAGAAGTTTGCATCTTTTCCAGCTGCAGCCGGCTGATGCGGAAATGGGCTGACAGCTCTTCCCGGATCGGTTTGGCGAGGTCCGTCATCTGGTCGAAACCATCGCACTGGCGCAGGTGGACCCATTGAAAGATCTGGCTTGCGCGGTAGGCCGCAATCCCCCGGGCCGCAAGCCAGGCGGCGATTTGCTGGCGCGAAAAATCGATGATATTGGGTCTGGGGTCGATGGCCTGCATGGGGACCTGCGGGGCGGGTGACGGCCGCCGGGGGTGGCAGCGGGTCTTTCCGGCAGCGCTAAAGGGTTATTTTACTTGACATTACAACGCTTCTATACTATTTTCAACATTTTATTATTTCCAGTGATAGGGCCACTCATATCTCTGGTCGATGGCGGGGTTACATGCTGGACAACCTGAGCGACAAACTCAACACGGTTTTCAAGAAGCTCAAAGGCCACGGCAAGCTGACGGAAAAGAACATCGAGGACGGCCTGCGGGAAGTCCGGATGGCGCTTCTGGAAGCCGACGTGCATTACAAAGTTGTAAAAAAATTTATTTCGGATATAAGGGGGAGGGCCCTGGGGCAGGAGGTGCTCGCCAGCCTGACGCCCGGTCAACAGGTGGTCAAAATCGTCAACGACGAATTGACCGCGTTGATGGGGGGCCGCCATCAGGAACTAAATCTGGACGGCACCCAGCCGGCTGCCGTGATGCTGGTGGGCCTGCAGGGCTCGGGTAAAACCACCACGGCCGGGAAACTGGCTGTTTTTTTACGCAAAATCGGTCGGCAGCCCTACCTCGTGCCGGCGGATGTCTACCGGCCGGCGGCCATCGAACAGCTTCAGCGGCTGGGGGCGCAGCTGTCGGTGCCGGTGTTCCCGTCACGCACCGACATGGACCCCGTGGATATCTGCCGGGAGGCGCGCTCGGCCGCGCACCAGGCCGGGTGCGACACCCTGCTGCTGGACACCGCCGGGCGTCTGCACGTCGACGAGGCCCTGATGGAAGAGCTGCGCCGGATCAAAGCGGCCGCCGTCCCTTCCGACATTCTCCTCGTGGCCGACGCCATGACCGGCCAGGACGCGGTCAACATCGCCGAATCGTTCGACCAGGCGCTGGATATCGGCGGCGTGGTGCTCACCAAGCTGGATGGTGACGCGCGCGGCGGGGCCGCGCTCTCGATCAAAGCGATCACCGGCAAACCCATCAAGTTCGTCGGTGTCGGGGAAAAACTCGCCCAGCTGGAAGCCTTTCACCCGGAGCGTCTGGCCTCCAGTATCCTGGGAATGGGGGATCTGCTGACCTTCATCGAAAAGGCCCAGGCGGTCGTCGATGAAAAAAAAGCGGCCGAACTCGAAAAGAAGCTTCGCAAGAACCAATTTTCCCTTGAGGATTTTCGCGACCAGATGGTCCAGATCCGAAAGATGGGCTCTGTCAAGGACCTGCTGGGCATGATCCCGGGGGTCAGCAAAAGCAAGCAGTTCAAGAACCTCGAGGTGGACGACCGCGAATTGGTCAGGGTCGAGGCGATCATCAATTCGATGACCGCCCAGGAGCGGCTGCAACATACGATCATCAATGGCAGCCGGCGCAAACGGATTGCCATGGGCAGCGGAACACGGGTGCAGGACGTCAACCAGCTGCTCAAAAACTACACCCAAGTCATGAAGATGATGAAAAAAATCAACAAAGGCGGCATGCGTCATCTGGGGCGCGGAATGCTGCCGTTCTAAGGAGAAATTAAATGCCAGTAAAGATCAGGTTGGCCAGACACGGCGCGAAAAAGAAACCGTATTACCGTATCGTCGTTGCCAATTCCGAAGCCCGCCGCGACGGCCGGTTCCTGGAAATCGTGGGGACCTACAACCCCCTGCCGGACCCGGCGCAGGTCACTTTCAAAAATGAACGTGTCCAGTACTGGATGAGCCAGGGGGCCATTCCCACCACAACGGTAAAAAACCTTTTGAAAAAAGAGGGTATTTTTGCTAATCCTCTGTAAACGGGGCTGCTTTTCAGGCTAGATTTCCTCTAATTCGCAGACCGGCAAAGGAGGCGGCGCTATGAAAGAGCTCATCAAGTACATCGCTCAAGCACTGGTTGACCATCCCGAAGAAGTTTCGGTTGCAGAAGTAGAGGGAAATCAGACTTCGGTCCTGGAACTCAAGGTGGCCAAGGAGGACCTTGGCAAGGTGATCGGTAAACAGGGGCGGACGGCCCGTGCCATGCGAACCATTTTAAGCGCCGCTTCCGCCAAGGTCAAAAAACGGACCGTCCTGGAAATCATTGAGTGAGCCGCGGGACATGGATGCCACCGACGAGCTTCTGATCGCAGAAATTGTCGGTGTCCACGGGATTGGTGGCAACCTCAAGGTGCGCTCCTACGCCGAGTCCGACGAGTTGTTCGTTCCCGAGATGACCCTGGCGGTCAAACCGCCCCGCGGGGAAAAAACCCTGCGGCGGGTCAAATGGGTGCAGCCCCATCAGCAGGGGCTGCTGATGGCCCTTGAGGGCGTCGACTCGCGCGAGCAGGCCGAAGCCCTGCGGGGGGCGGGGCTTTTCATCCAGAAGCGCCTGCTGACCGAACCCCAAGACGGGGCCTTCTTTTGGTACGAATTGATCGGGCTGCGTGTTTTTACTGCGGAAGACCAGTATCTCGGAGCGGTAGCAGCCGTTTTTCGGACGGGCAGCAACGACGTCTATGTGGTCCGCAACCCGGACGCTGAACGGGCGGAGATTCTCCTGCCGGCCATCGCTTCGGTGATTCGGGACATCAACCTCGACACCGGCGTTATGCGGGTAAACCTGTTGGAAGGGCTATGATAGTGCGCCATGCAGTTTGCGGTTCTGACGATTTTTCCGGACATGGTGGCGGCCTTCTGCGGGCATGGGATCATCCGCCGGGCCATCGAACAAAATAAAATCAGCATCGACTGTATCGATATTCGTGCGTTCGCTATAGGCCGGCACCGGGTAACCGATGACCGGCCTTATGGCGGGGGCTGCGGCATGGTGATGAAGCCCGAGCCGCTCGCCGCCGCCATTCGTGCCGCCCAACGCAAGGCGCCGAACGCCCGGACGGTGCTGCTGAGCCCCCAGGGGCGACCGTTCAGCCAACGGCTGGCCCAGGAGTTGGTCGCCGGCGAGGGCCTCAACCTGGTGTGCGGGCGCTACGAAGGGGTCGATGAACGCATTTGCGGCCGGTTCATCGACCATGAGATTTCCATCGGCGACTACGTCCTGACCGGCGGTGAACTCGCCGCCATGGTGGTCATCGATGCGGTGGCGCGTCTGATCCCGGGTGTTCTGGGTGGCGCGGATTCGGCCGACAAGGACTCTTTTTCCGAGGACCTGCTGGAGCACGGCCACTTTACCCGGCCCCCGGAGTTCGAGGGCGAGCCGGTCCCGGCGGTCCTGCTTTCGGGCAATCACGAGGAAATCCGCCGATGGCGGCTGGAGGCCTCCCTGGTCCGGACCGTTTTGAAACGGCCAGACCTGCTCGCCCGGCGGGACTGTACGGCCGAAGAGATCGCCATTCTCAAAGGCTGGCAGCGGACGGTAGGACAGATCATCGATGCCCAATCTTTACGTGGCGCTGGTCCACCACCCGGTGGTCAATAAAAACGGCGAGGCGATTGCCGCCGCGGTGACCAACCTGGACCTGCACGACATTGCCCGGGCCGCCAGGACATACGATATCAAGGGGTTTTACGTCACCACGCCGCTGGCCGACCAGCAACTGCTGGTCCAACGGATCACGGCGCACTGGCTGGAGGGCCCCGGCGGGCGTTACAACCCCAAACGCCGTGAAGCCCTGGCGCTCATCCGGCTGGCGGATGGCCTCGAGCAGGCCCTGGCCGAGATCGGCCAACGCGAAGGCCGGCGTCCGCAGACGGTGGCGACCGCCGCCCGGCTGCGACCCGGAAGCATCGGGTTTCGCGAATTGCGCCGACGACTGGCGGACGGGAGCCCGTACGTGCTGGTATTGGGTACGGCCTGGGGGCTGGCGGCATCCGTATTCGAGCAGGCCGATTGGGTGCTGGAGCCGGTGCAAGGGCCAAGCCCTTACAATCACCTTTCGGTTCGGGCGGCGGCGGCGGTTATCATGGACCGCCTGCTGGGCTGCCGGGAAGGGGCGGATGTAGAGACCGATTAACCGACGATTTCGAATTGGGAATTAGCCGTTCAGACAAAATCATCTGGGAGACGACGATGGAAATAATCAAGCAACTGGAAAGAGAAATGCTGCGCCTTGACCTGCCGGCGTTTGTCGCAGGCGACACGGTAAAGGTGCATGTCAAAATCAAGGAAGGTGAAAAGGAGCGCATCCAGGTCTTTCAAGGCGTGGTCATCAGCAAACGCAAAGGCGCGGTCAGTGCCTCCTTCACCGTCCGGAAAGTGTCCTACGGCATCGGGGTGGAGCGGGTCTTTCCCCTGCACTCGCCGATTATCGACAAGATTGAAGTCGTCACCCGCGGGCGGGTGCGGCGTGCCAAGATCTACTATCTGCGCAAGCTCAGGGGTAAGGCCGCCCGTATCCGCGAACGGCGTCTGAACTAGCGCGGACCATGACAGCGCCTGCCGACCGGGCCGACCTGTGGGGGTTCGAACGCGGTATCTACGCCCGCGGGCATGATCGTATTGCGGGTGTCGACGAGGCCGGCCGGGGTCCCCTGGCCGGCCCGGTCGTTGCGGCCGCGGTGATCCTGGCCCGCGACGCTCCCATCCCCGGTCTGGCCGATTCCAAGAAGCTCAGCCCCCGCAAGCGCGAAAGCCTCTTTGCGCAAATCTACGCCCGCGCCGTCGCCGTCGGCATTGGGATCGTCGATGCCCTGGAGATCGACCGGATCAACATCCTGCAGGCTGCCCTGTGTTCGATGGCCATGGCCGTCGCCAATCTTTGCCCCCGCCCGGACTGGCTGCTGATCGACGGCCCGTTCGGGATTCCGGCTGAATTCCCGCAAACCCCCATCCCCAAAGGTGACGGGCTGAGCGCCTCGATTGCGGCGGCCTCGATCGTTGCCAAGGTCAGCCGGGACCGTCTGATGGCCCGCTACCACGAGGATTACCCCCAGTTCGACTTTTCCCGCCACAAAGGCTACCCCACCCAAGCCCACCGCGAGGCCCTGCGACAGCACGGCTGCTGTCCGATCCATCGACGCAGTTTCAACGGGGTTCGGCCCTTCCCCGGGGCTGCGGCGCAACCCCGGTGAGGGGCCTTGGGTGCGCCCGCCAGCGACGGGTGCGGGGAGACAGACAGGGCGCCAAATGCTGAACCGTCGCCAGCAGTTCGGCCGCAAATCCGAAGCCCTTGCGGCCCAACACCTGAAAAAGAGCGGCTACCGGATCCTGGAACAGAATTACCGCACACCCGTAGGTGAGATCGACATCATCGCCCAGGACGGCCAAACCCTGGTCTTTGTCGAGGTCAAGGCCCGGCGCACGGCGGGCTACGGGAGCCCCAAGCAGTCGGTCACCCCCCAAAAGCAGAAAAAAATATCCATGGCGGCCCTGTATTACCTCAAAATCCGCAAAGGGGCGCCCCTGCGGGCCCGTTTCGACGTGGTGGCCATCACCACCGCCGGGCCGTCCGAGCAGATCGAGATCGTCAAAAATGCCTTCGAACTCGCCTACCCATGACCCCGACGGGCCCCTGCCGGCCGGGACGCTCTTTGTCGTCGCGACCCCCATCGGCAACCTGGACGATATCACCTTAAGGGCCCTCAAGACCCTCGCCGCGGTGGATGTGATTGCCGCCGAGGACACCCGCCACACCGGGCGCCTGCTGGCCCGCCACGGCATCGCGGCCGGCCGCCTGATCTCCTGCCACGAACACAACGAGCAGGAGCGGGTGGCGCAACTGCTGGCCCAGCTTAAGGACGGCAAGACCGTCGCCTTGGTCTCCGATGCCGGGACCCCCGGCGTCTCCGACCCCGGTTTCCGGCTGGTGCAGGCCGCGCGCGCCGAGGGCCTTGCGGTGGTGCCGATTCCGGGGCCCTCGGCGGCCGTCACGGCCCTGAGCGCCGCCGGCCTGCCCACCGACGCCTTTCTCTTCGTGGGCTTTCCGCCCCGCAAACAGGGGGCCCTGAAGCGCGACCTGGCGACCCTGGCCGATCAGCGGGCCACCCTGATCTTCTACGAATCCCCGCGGCGGCTGCTCACGCTGCTGCAGACCCTCCGGGACACCCTGGGGGATCGCCAGGCGGTGCTGGCCCGCGAACTGACCAAGATTCATGAGGAATTCGTCTGCGGCAGTCTGAGTGAAATTATTCAGGCGATCGAGGAGCGCCCGGCGCTAAAAGGCGAGTGCACCCTGCTGGTGAGCGGGGCGGCCGCGCAGGCAACCGCCCCGGCCATCGAGGAAATCCGCGAGGAGATCGAAGCGGGTTTGCGGGACCCAAACGCTGGTATAGCGGCCCTGTCCCAGGCCATCGCCAAGAAATACGGCCTCCCCCGGCGCAGCGTTTACACCGAAGCAGTGAAAATCCAAGAGCGGTCGCAGTACAAAAAAGGAGCCGCCAAGGGGCAAGCCTGATGACTTTTTGGCCCCCAATCCGTTTGTGGAAAATGGTTATAGACTGCGCCCAAAACCATAATCAAAAATGAATGTATGGCTCTATTGTTCCCCCCTATTGTTGCCTGGCGATGCGCCGGACGGCGGACATACGGCTGGTGGGTTTCACCGGTCTCGGGACAAGCAACACTGTCAACAAGCGGTTTTTTTCATATTTATACAGCGATGGACCCGAAACCGATTTATCCATGTTTTACCCCTTAATATTTCAAGAGATGGAAAATTTCCGTCCAAAAGCCGAAACACTCTCGATTGCCTTCGAGTCCTCCGTATTTCGCGAAGAATGGCGCGGGGTTATCGAATTTCGATTCAACACAGATCGGGCGCAGCTTTTTCGCGACACCCTCATATCCATTGGCGCCCGGGGCAGTACATCTGAACCCTCACAGCGCACCGGCGATCTTTAGCATTTAAGTATACCCGAACACCAAGAAACGAAAGATGATTATCTATGAGCGGGAAGGCATCAATCGCAATGGTTTTGATCGTCATGTCACTGGTCACATCTTTGAGTTACGCCCAGGACAGAAGGGTTGTTGTTATTCCTTTGCCTATGTCCGAGGACGCAGGCAATTATAACGGTACCTACGTCAACGTAACCGGTGACGCCATGGTGGGCAGCAGTAGTGGACCCATCCTTTCGGTTACCAACAGCGGCAGCGGTGTGGGGTTTGATGCGACCACCAAGGGCAACATCTCCGTGCGCGGCTTGGCTACCACAACCGGAACGGGGGTAAGCTACGGCGGCTATTTTGAAGCTTACAAGGACGCCGGGATGGGGGTCGCAGGCGCCGTCGACGGGGTGACTGCCAGGGGTGTTTACGGCTATGCCGGCCATTCCACTGGCGCCAACTTCGGCGTGCGCGGGAAAACAAATAGTCCGAATGGATATGGCGGATATTTTGAAGGGCGCGGATACTTCTCGGGAAACGTCGGCATCGGGACCACTGCGCCCAAAGAGAAATTGCATGTGGAAGGAAATATCCGTATTCCAAGCGACAGCGGCATCATCAACGCTGAAGGCAGGAAGGTGTTTCAAACAGGCTCGAGTAGCTGGTTTGGCGATTATACCGGGATCAACAGCGGCAAGGACTGGAACGGGGGTGCCGAGCCGGTGTCGGTGGTGGCCGGCAGCAACGGTGTCTATTTCACAAAGGGTGACGGATCGGGCGCTCCCCATAAGGTCCTCTTGGCGCATATCAACACAAGCGGCCAACTCGGAGTCAAATCGCTCTCGATCACCGGGGGCAGTGACATTGCCGAACCCTTCGAAGTTAAAAACACCGATGCAGTCAAGGCCGGGATGGTCATGGCCATCGATCCGGACCATCCGGGTTGCTTGAAGATTGCGGATCGCGCTTACGATACGCGGGTGGCGGGTGTGGTCAGCGGCGCCGGCGGCATCAGCCCGGGCGTGATTTTGACACAGGAAAATTCAACGCTGAACGGATCCACCCACATTGCATTGAGCGGCCGGGTCTACTGCCTGGCCGAAGCCGCTCAGGGCCCGATTGAACCGGGCGACATGCTGACCACATCGGATAAGCCTGGCCACGCCATGAAAGCCACGGATCGCGAGCGATTTTTTGGCGCAGTGATCGGCAAGGCCATGACTCCCCTGGAAAAAGGCACCGGGCTGGTTCTGGTGTTGGTGAGCCTGCAGTGATGGTGATCACCCCAGTGGATTCAACCCCATTTCAACGGGGGGACACGAAGTCCGTCGCGCCCCCAGATAGGGATAATTTAAAATCATGAAATCTTTTATAGGGTTTTCCTGTGCTTTGGTTTTGATGGCGGCCCTTTGCCCGGCCGGGGGCCTGGCGCAAGGCCAGGCGGACATCAACGCAAGGGTCGATGACTTGGTCGGCAAGCATTACATGGACGGCATCCCCTACGAAGTCGCCCGCGCCCTGGGTCCCGAGGCCTTGCCGCATCTCTTCGAACTGCTGGGCGATTCGGACAGGAAGCCGTTCTGGGTGAACATCATCGTTACCATCGGTTTTATCGAGGACCCTTCGGCCGTCGACCCGCTGGTCGCCTTTCTGGAGAACACCGAGGGGGAAGTCGACCCCTTCACCTTCCGGGCCCTGCTCAGCGTTCCTTACGCGTTGGGCTGCATCGCCGGCGGCGGCAGCAGCCGGGCGCTCCAATATCTAGCCGGCAGCGTCAGGGCGCCGCTGAAGATGCGCTGGCGTTTCCGGGGCAAGCCCGTCGAGGAGTTGATCACCGAGCAGTCCGTGATGGGCCTGGCGGTCTCAGGACAGCCCGAAGCCCGGAGCCTGCTGCTGGAGCTGAAGGGGGAGACGAAGCAAAAAATCGGGCCGGAAGCACGCGCACTGGCGGGCAACAACGTCGACCAGGCCCTCGCCATCATGGACCGCATCGCCAACAGGGGCCGGGCGGCGGTTCTAAATCCTCACTATGGCGACTGAAAAGGGGGGCTGAGATGAAGGCACTTTTTCTCCTGGGGGCCATATTGCTCATGCTGCCCGCCGCGGCCGGCGGCCAAGACCGGGTGGCCTTGACGGTGACGCGCCACGTGAACACCACTTTCTTCACGGCGGCCAATTTCGATTCCGCCATGGGCGATATCAACGATCGACTGAAATTCGACAACCACGACTGCTCCGACGATGTGCCCTGCACCGCCCGGTTTTTTCGCAGCGGCGCCGTCGGCACCTTCGGGGCCGCTAGCGATGGACTGGACGTGATCACCACCCAGGCCGAACTGGACGCCGTCCTCGCCGTAACCAGCCACCGCGTCAAGGTGGTAGACGCCATCGATTACTGCAACGGCGGCTACAACACGTCGATCATCGGGTGCGGGCTGTGCGACGCCTTCGGGTACATTTTAGAGGATTGGGTCGGCGGCAACGTCTACGTGCACGAATACGGACACAACGTCATGGGCTGCGGTCATCGGGACGACTGCAGCTACAACATCATGCACGCCATCTCCATCGGAGACAACAACGCGGTCAATTCCAGCGAGTGTTCAGGCTTCGGCGGAAAGCCCTACACTGAGCTATGCGGCAGCGTCTACGACGGGGCCGGCGGGCCCCTGACGGTCAGCGGTGGACCCTACTGGATCACCTGCAATGTCACCGTTCCGACTGGAAAAACCCTCACGATCCAGGCCGGCGTTGAGATTCAATTCCATCGCGGGTTGCGCATCCAGTCCGATGGGTATGCCATCGCCCAGGGCAGTACTGCCCAGATCGCGATCTACTCCAACAACCCAGAGAAAAACTTTCCCACTGCGACTGTTGGCGGTGAACTGATCATCCAAAACGGAGGGGTGCTTATTTTGGATTGACTTGGTTGTATGGATACACACGCTGCTGGCGGTGGAGTTTTTCAATTTAAAAAACCCGTCGTGGCTTTTGGCGCGAAATCCCGAACCTTACCCCAGGAGGTCATGAAAGCCAAAGAGATCAATCGCGGGGTGCCTTACGGGAAGATCGGGTTTGGCGTAACGCTGCAACCTGAAAAAATGACATCTCAAAAGGGACGCTTGCCGGAAAGGGTGGTGAAAATTGGGAATGATGCTGGAAATTCGCGCGGAATCGGGATTGCTTCGCGCAACGGCCACCGGTGAGTTCTCGATGGAAGCGGCCAAGCGGACTTTTCTTGAGGTGCTGGATGCGGTGGAACACCACAGGGCTGAAAAGATCCTCCTCGATGGGCGCGAACTCAAGGGCGAGCCCAAAACCATCGAACGTTTTCTTTACGGGAGTTTTGCGGCCCATGCCGTTGCGACACACCTGAAACGAGGCGCGCCCCGCGCTCCTCAGTTCGCTTACGTTCTTCACGAGCCGGTGTTTGACCCGCAGCGGTTCGGAGAAACCGTCGCGGTAAACC
>JAWOJK010000281.1:0-11300 GCA_046481705.1 Desulfobacterales bacterium
GCGACGCTCGCCGTGTCGCCCGCGTTCACCGCACGGCTCAAGCGCCCGATTCCGCTGCTTCTGGAAAAGCGGTAGTTATGACGAAGGGCAACAATACAGTCGGTCAGACCGGAGCGCTTTTGGGTCGGGTTGCACCACCTTTGCAGGTTTTGACCGGTTGCGGCTGAAAGTGTTGTGCAAAATTCGCGCGAAAAGCGGTGGCGGGTCTCGCGACCGCAGATATCCCCCAAGACCGCGCCGGCTTCCACCGACGCCAGTTGATCCTTGTCGCCGACCAGAACCAGGCGCGCAGCCGGCGGCATCGCCTGCACGAGCTTGGCCATCAGGGCCAGGTCCACCATGGAGGCTTCGTCCACCACCACCACGTCGACTGCCAGTGGGTTTTGGGCGTTGTGCCGGAAATAGGGTGAACCGGGAATCGTACCCAGCAGCCGGTGGAGGGTGGTGGCCTGCACCGGAATGGCCGCTTTGACGGCGGTCTCGCAGTTTAACCCATGGCGGGCGGCGCGAATGGAGGCGCTGATACGGGCGGCCGCCTTGCCGGTGGGAGCGGCCAACTGGATTCGAAGGTTCGGGATGGGTCCCTGCTCCAGCAGCAAGGCCAGCAGACGAGCAACGGTGGTGGTTTTTCCGCTGCCGGGGCCCCCGGAAATAATGCACAGCGCCTTCAATACGGCCACCACGGCCGCGACCCGCTGCCAGTCCACCGGGGTTTCCAGCGAATTCGGGAAAAGCCGTTCGAGGCTTGCCTGCATCCGCGTTGGATCGATGTCGCAGATGACGCCAGACGCCTTGGCGGCGACCGCCGTCGCCAGGGTCTGCTCGTATTCCCAGTAGCGGTAGAGGTAAAGGCGGTTGTCCGCGTCCAGTACCAGCGGACGAAATTCTCCCGGACCGCCGACAACCCCACTGCCCAGGAGCATTTGGCGCCAGACGGCGGTTTCCGGACACACCAGCGCCGCTTCACCCGCAGCATCCATCGACACCGGACGCCCGCCCAGGGTTTGCAGGTCAAGACAAACCGCACCCTCGCCGGTGGCGCGGCTGACCAGTGCGGCCGCCAACCCGGCTGCCGCATTCGAAGCGTTGGCCAGGCGGGTCATCAAGCGGGCAAAATGAAAATCGATTTCAGATATGATTCCGTATTGATATAGAAGACTTAAATATTTTTCACTCATATTTTGCTTTCAGTTGCCAGCCCTCCCCTGCAACGGGTTCAAAGCGGCAAGAATCCGGGGATCAGCAGCTGGCCCAGGGCCGTGATCCGCCGCGCTGCAGGGCGGTCTTTGAAAATACCGAAACCCGGGCCGTACGCCGGGTCGATGCCGCGCAGGAACAGGTAAAATATGCCGCCGAAATGGGTATCGTAGCGGTAATCCGGCAGCCTGAGGCGCAGCAGTTGGTGCAGGGCAAGGGCGTAGAGATGGTACTGGAGAACGTAAAAAGACGCCGCCATTTCCGATCGCAGGGCTGCCTGGGTGTAATGCGCGATGCCGGGGCCAAGATAGTTGGACTTCCAGTCCACCAGATAATAGCGCCCGGCGTGGTGAAAAACGAGATCGATGTAGCCTTTCATAAAACCTCTGTCCGGACGAAAGCTCAGGGACCCGAGCCGCCGGGGAAGGTCTGGAAAGAGCGCCGGGGTGCCGTCCTGGCTGAAAATGTTCTGCAGGTCGAGAGGTTGAAAGGGGTTCAACGGAAAATAAAACGCCATTTCATTTACCCGCTGATCGGTCCCGATGCCCGCCAGCCGAAGGTTATCCTGTCCTGCTGCCAGCGGGGTGGTGAGCACACGCGCCAGCATGGCCAGCACGGTCGGCTGCCAGCCGGCGTCAAACCCGTAGGCCGCGAGTTGGGTTTCAACCAGTCGGGCGCGATGCTGCGGGTCGCTTGCGGTGAAATCCAGGTGCTCCAGAATGTCGTGTAGAAAGGTGCCGGCGCGCGCGCCCCTGGGAAAATCGGCGATGTCCGCCTGCCCGGGGAGCGCCTCGACGATCGGCAGGCTTCCGCCCTCGGGGGCGGCCGGCAGCGCGTCGTGATCAAGCCCTTCCGTGGCATAATGGGCTGCTCCGGAGACCAGGGCCGTGTAGCTGGTAATGCGCCAGCTCGGCGCCACAGCCCCCTCGAAAGCCGGGAGCAGTAGCTTCGCCGGGGGCGCCTCAGCCGGTCTGAAGCGTCCGTTTGCCGGCGTTTCGGGCAGCGGCAGGAGCTGGATGGCACCCCCGGAAAAGGCGGTGCGGTTTTTCAACTCCTCAAAAAGCATGGGGCCGCTTTTGCGTTTAAAAAGGTCCTGCAGCGCGCCGACCGGGTCATTTGACGCGGCGGACGGTGCGCCGTGCAACAGGTAGGCCGGGGCCGAGGTCTCGGCTGTGCTGATCCGCCCCCAGGCAAGAAAACAGCGCTGCTTGGCGCGGGTCACGGCCACGTAAAGCAGTCGGAGATTTTCGGCCAGCTGTTCGGTCTGGGACCGGATCCGGTGCGCCTCGAACTGGCCGTCGCCGAGATCCAGGGTCAAGCGCCCGTCGGCATCCGGGTCGTGGAAACGCAGCACCGTCTCCCGGGACAGCGAACCCTCCCATGTAAAGGGACAGAAGACCACTGGAAATTCAAGCCCCTTGCTCTTGTGCATGGTGATGATCCTCACCGCCTGTTCATCGCTTTCCAGCCGCAGTTGATGTTCCTCCAGTCGTTGGGTGGCGGGGTCGCGCTGCTGGGACAGCCATTTCACCACCCCCGCAGGTGGCAGGGCGTTCTCGAGCGCTGCGCGGTGGAGGATCTCCCCCAGCTGCAGCAGGTTGGTCAGGCGCCGTTCGCCGTCCGGATACGCCAGCAGCCGGCCCTTGACCCGTTCACGGCCCAGCAGCAGCCGGAACATGCGGTAAAACCCGCTGCGCTGCCAGATCTCCTGGTAGTCGCAGAAGGCCGCCAGGCGATCTGCCCACCAGGCGCTTTGGGGGGCGCCGGTATCCAGCTCTGTGGCTTTGGCACCCAGCATGTCGGTCGCCAATGCGGCCCGCAGCCGCCGCTCGGCCGCCGGTTCGAGGATCGCCGCCAGCACCCGTTGAATTTCAGCGGCTTCCGGCGCGTCAAAGATATTGCCCTCGCCGATGAGTACCGCCGGCAGCTCACATGCGGCCAGCTGCCGCTGGATGTGCCGGGCCTGCCGGTTGGTGCGCACCAGCACGGCGATATCGCCCGGCTCGGTCCGATCGGGGCCGGGACGGGTCATGTGTAAAATTTCCCCCGCGACCGCCCCCGCGATCCGCGCAACCGCGGCTTCCTTGCTGACGGGTTTTTCTTCGACCGAATCCAGCCACCAGAGGACGAAAGGCGCTTCGGGCGGCGCTGCGTCCTCGGGCGGCGCGATGCCCGGGCGACCCGCTTCAAAGGCGATTTCCTCGAACACGAAGGGCGCCTTCACGGGTTCAAAGAGGGTGTTGACCGCCCGGATCAGAGCGGCCGAGGAGCGCCAGTTGCGTGTCAAGGTATAGCGGGCGGTGCACTGGCGCGCGGCCGCCATGTAGGAGAACACGTCGGCGCCGCGAAAGCTGTAGATCGCCTGTTTGGGGTCGCCGATCAAAAAAAGGGTCCGGTCGCCGCCGGCAAATAGGCGCGAAAAAATGGCATACTGGACGGCGTCGGTGTCCTGAAACTCGTCCACCAGCGCGGCCTGGTACTTGGCGCGCACGGCATCCCGCAGAATGCGGCCCTCACAAGGCCCCTTCAGGGCGTCTGCGACGGTGGTCAGCAGGTCGTCGAAAAACTGGATGTTCTGCACCTGCTTGCGCCGGATCAGCTCGTTTTCGGCATATCGAAAGACTTCCCGGCGCAGAAACAAAAACTGTCGCGCCATTTCCTCCTCGAGAGCCGTCGCCCGCAGCGCGACCTCGGCGCACAGTGCAAAGAAAGGGTGATCGGGCGCCACCTGGTTTTTGCGGGCGGCTGCGGACAGCTTGGACGCCGTGAAAAGCGCAAATTTTTTAAAAAGGGGGAAGCCCGTCCCCTGCGGGGCGGCAAAGACGTCCATTTCCCGGCAGAGGGCGTCGACCTGGAGGTCACGGCGGCTGGCGGCACGCTCCGCTGCAAGGGGTTTCAGGCTCCCGTAAACCGTGCTGTTGAGGGCCGGATCGCGCAGGAGGCGCGCGATCAGTGCTCTTTCGTGGGGCCACTTTTGCCGAATGCCGGCCATTGCCCGGCGATGCGGTGCCAGGTTTTCCAGCACGGCCGCCGGCGCCTCGGGGACAATACGGACCTGCGGGGTCTTGAGCTGGTGCAGCAGCCACAGGAAATACGCAGGCCCACCGGCCTGCTGGCGAAGATAAGCGATAAATTCCGGTGCCGCCCCGTAAACCTGGCGCCGCCAGAAATCATCGGCGACTTCCTGGAGCATCGGCCGCGGGTCGGTCTTGAGCTCGGTTTGAAAGAGGCTGCCGGTTTCAAAGGCATTTTCCAGAAGGATCCGCTGGCAGAAACCGTGAATGGTGAAAATTGCGGCACGGTCGAAGCCCAGCAGGGCCTCGCGCAACCGACCGAGGGCCTGTGCGGGATCGGCCGTGCGCGCCACCAGGTCCCGAATCAGCCCGTCCGGGCAGTCGCCCCGCGCAAACCCGCCCTCGGCGTCCAGCAGCCGTGTGCGAATCCGGCTTTGCAACTCCTCGGTGGCGGCCTTGGTGAACGTCACCACCAGGATTTCTTCGGGCAGAAGGCCTCGTTCGAGAATCAGCCGCAGAAAAAGGGCAGCGATGGCGTAGGTTTTCCCCGTTCCGGCGCCGGCTTCAATCAGGTTGACGCCGGAAAGCGGGGCCTGGAGCAGGTCAAAGGCTTGCATACCGTCTCCCCAAGAAGGGCGCCCAAGCGCCTGCTGTCAGAACCGGTGCCAAGTTTGCGCAATCTTGGCGGGTGTGTTAGGAGGTGTGCCCTGAAAGGGGTGCAAATCTGCGCACGCCACCTGAATTGTTTACTCCGCCATCCCCACTTATGAGCGGTTAGGGGGCCATGATGTTTTCAGGAATTCAGGAAATTCTGGTTCTGGTCGGAATCGTCGGGGCTATTTTTCTGCTGCCGCGCCTCGGCAGCCGCAGCCGCCCGCCGGTGCCCATGCGCCGCCTGTTTTCCAACCCCCTGGCCCGTCTTTCCGGCGGCATGCGCCTGGCCGTGAGCGCCTCCTTGCTGTGGCCGCTTGGCGTCGCCGTTTACCTGGAGCCCTGGCGGACTGGGCCGCGCGCTTTTCTCCTGGCAGGCCTGCTGCCGGTGGCCGCCCTTTGGGGCATTGTCTGGGTGACGGCCGGTTTCCGTAATAAACGCCGCTGAGGCGCCCGCTGTTTTTTCGGTTGTTTTTCCCTTCCACCGTCGGCCGCCTAAAGCGCCAGCGTCGTGGTGTGCGCCAGCAGGGGGCCCATAACGGTTTCCGCGAGTTCACAAAAATCAGCATCCAACGGTATCACATCCCCAAAAATCCGCACCAGATAGGGGTCGGCCGACTCGCCTGGTGAAAAATCGTTGCCGCACCACGCGCTGAGCGCTGCCGCATAGGCGGCCCCGTGGCTTTTGCCCCGGACCAGGCGCGCCTGGGTGTAGGCCAGGGCCGTATCCGGAAAAAAGGCGAGCGGCGCTGAAGTCCCCCGCAAAAACAGTTGCAGCAAGTCTTGTAGAAGACGCTCGCCAGCCACGGGCACCGCAAACACCAGGGCGCTGTCCCTGCCCACCAGAAGGCCCTGCCGGCTCTCGCAGGCCACCATCGGGTGGCAGAGCATCAGGTGCTGCACCCACGAGACCATCAGGTCGCGCGCCTTGATGCGCCCGAACCGTAGGCGCACCTGGCCGCGGTCGTAGATGTCGTGGATTTGACCGTGCAAATGCACGCCCGCCAGTTCCAGATCGACTGCCACGGGGGGCGCCGGCGCGCCGCTGCGGGCCCCTTGGAGGCGATCGAAAAACGCCTCTGCCTCCCCCTGCAATTCGTTGAAGGCAACCCGGCCGACGTTGCCGTGGGGCAGCCGGCCGGCTGCCGCTGTCGGCGTCAGCAGGTCTCCGGGCTGCCCCCCGGCCAGGCGGTCCTGGATCAGCTCCTGGACGATCAGATATTTTTCAAGGGCGCTGAGCGCGAAAGGCTCGCGTTCCTCGGGCAGTTCCAGGTCGGGATCGAGAAAAACCCCCAAGCGCCGCTGCAGCAGAAACCGTCCGGGGTGGGACCAAAAAGCGCAGAGATCGTCGATTGGCAGCAGGCCTCCTTCGAAAACGGCCGGCGGCAGCAGGGCATTCACAAAGGGCGTCGGAGGGGCGTCCAGGGCCTGCATCTGCACAGCTTCGAAGTCTTCCCGGGAATAGCTGAAAAGACCGGATTGCGGCCGAAAATAGTCCGCTGAAAAAGGCTGCAGGCGGTGGCGTGTAACCAGCGCGTCCCTTTCGATACCGCAGCTATCGGCCAGGTAATCCTGCAGCTCGGCCACCAGCACCGAGGGCGGCATGCGGCTGTTGTCCTGGATACTCTGTCCCAGGTAGCTAAGGTAGAGTTTTTTGCGGGCCGACAGCAGCGCTTCCAGAAAAAGGTAGCGGTCGTCGTTGCGCCGGGAGCGGTCCCCGGGTCTGGGGTCGCGGACAGTCAGGTCGAATCCCGGCTGCCGGCTGTCCCGCGGGAAGGCGTCGGCGTTCATCCCCAGCAGGCAGATGATTTTAAGCGGAATGCTGCGCATGGGCAGCATGGCACAGAAGGTGACCCCACCGGCGATAAACCCGCTGCCGAAAACCGTGTTCGCCACTTTATCCTCCAGTGCGGCGCGAACCACCGCCAGAGGCAGGCGGTCGTGAAATTCGGCTTGGGTTTCATGCCGGGCGAGCGCGGCGAGCGCCAGCCGCAGCTGCTGGGCCTCCCCCGCAAGGGGGTCGTCCACCGTGAAAAAAACCTCGAAGATTTCCCTCAGGTCCGCACTCCAGGCCGTCAGGCTGCGGCGCTTTTCCAGCCGCCGGACGGTATCAAAGAGGGTTTCCGCAAAGGTCACGAATTTGCCCAGGATCCCGGCCGCGCTGCCCTCAATCGGGTCAAAGGGCAGAATTTCTTGGAACAGCCGCCGGCCGTTGCCCGGCAAGGCGTAACCCAGCAGAAGCCTCTGCAGCCCGGCTTCCCAGGAGTTGGCGGCAAGCCCGGGCAGACCGTGGCGGGTGCGGTCGTGGGCGTCGCGCCCCCAGCGGATAGCCGTATCGCGTCCCCAGCGGCCGATCACCGCCAGGTCGGCCTCGTCAAACCCAAAACGCCGGCGGATGGGGTCGAATGCCAGCAGCCCCAGAACCCGGTTGATTTCAAAACGACTCTGGGGCAGATCCAACACGGCCAGGAAGCCGTCGATCATCCGGCTCTCGCGCCGCAGGCTGCGATCGGCGATGCTGAAGGGTATTCGCAGGGCCGGATCGCTCTGCCCGTCAAAAACCGCCTGCACCAACGGGGCGTAGGCTTCGATATCGGGCATCATCACGAGAATGTCGCCCGGTCGGAGATCCCGGTCGGTGTCGAGCAGTTTCAGCAAATTGTCGTGCAAGACCTCGACTTCGCGCATGGGACTGTGGCACGCGTGGATTTCGATGGTGCCGTCAGCAAGACGCCTTGGGGGGCTGCCGGGCGCCTGTCCGTTCTCGGTCAGGTTGAGGATATCGGCTTGAACTCGGGCGAGCAGGCTGTCGCCTTGGGGTGCCTGGAAATGCTCGTGCCAGTGGCCCTCAAAACTCTGGATCATGGAGAAGAAGTCCCGCCCCATTGACCCCATCGCGGCCAACAGGCGGTTGCCGGTTTCCAGGTGGAGCACGTCCGCCGGCAGATCGCCGGCGGATCGCCGGGTGATGCGCACCTGCTCCCGGGGGGAGCGGATGTCGGCCCAGAACTCGCGGCAGGGGTTCATCAGAAAAAGGTTGACCCGCATCAAACCGCCCAGGGCCGCGAACATCTCGAGGTAGGCCGGCGGCAGGTGGGAAACGCCGAAAACCGACACGCGCTCCGGCAGATCACAAGCGGCGCCGGTATCGATGCGGCGGATTTTTTCTATGAGGCTGCGCTGCTGCCCGGCGCGGTGGCGGTGCTCACGGCCGGCGGCCAGATCGCGCCACAGGGCGGCCTGCCAGTGGCCATTGCGGCCGGCTTCCCAGGCAAAGATCAGATCCGGGCGAAATACCAGGTACTGGTCAAAGGTGTCGGCAATTTTGACCGAAAGTTGATAGCGCTTGAGCTGGGTGGGGTCGTCGGCCAGGTAGCGCCGGAGATGTTCACACCCCGGCCGGCTGGAAAATTCCGGGAGGCGCTGCATGATCCCGAGAGCCATCGCCTCGCGCTCGAAAACGCTTTCCTCGAGCTGGTCGGGCATCACGCGGCTGAACACCTCCTGCAGAAAGGCATTGGGAAACGGAAAGACGCAATGAGCGCAGATGCCCAACTGCCGGGCCAATTCAATGGCAAGCCAGCGCTCCATGCCCCGGCTCTGGATAACGATGGTCTCGGGGCACAGCACCGCCGCCGGTGCACTGCCGCGGGGGCGGCTGACCTCCCGGGCGAGTTCCTGGACGAGAATCTCCATGCGGTTGCTGGTAAAAATATGAAGTCCTGGGGCCATCACGGATCCTTTGATCCGACGGGGTATGTCCAGTTCCCGGTGAAATGCTGATCGCCGGGCGGGCGTTTTTCCAACGGGGACCGTCAGGGACGGTGGAAGGCTGGTCGGTGGCTGCAGCCACGGGCTGGCGGGCCCGACGGGGGCCCGTTTGAAACGTGATACCAGGGTATCCAGCGCCGGGCGCCGCAGCCTGTGCTGCCGATGCGCTCCTCTTCGCAGAAAGGCAGCGTCACGCTGGCGCAGACATCCAAAACGGGCGGGGCCGACCGGTGAGGTCGGAGCCGATCCCCAGCCCTATTTCAACTTAAGCGGTGATCATCGCCATGATGCGCGCGACCAGTTTCTCGATGCCGCTGGCCACATCCTTGATGCCGGGACCCAGCATGTACGCCGGGGTGCTCACCAGGCGGTTGCGCTCGTCCACCTGGATCATGTCCACCGCACAGGTGTGGTGACGGCCGCCCATGGCTTCAATGGCCGCGGCCGTTGCCGCGTCGCTGCCGATGGTGACTTCGGGTTGCCTGTCCCCTAAAGCGCGGGTCAGGGTGGCGGGAGCGATGCAGATCGCGCCGATCGGTTTGCCGGCCGCGGCCATGTCGTTCAACAGGCGCTGGACTTCGGGATGAACTTTGGCCGTCGCGCCCTTGACCGCAAAATCGCTTAGATTTTTAGCCGCGCCAAACCCGCCCGGGATGATCAGGGCGTCGAGGTCGGCGGCGCTCACCGCCCCGACATCCTGGATATCCCCCCTGGCGATGCGCGCAGACTCCACTAGAACGTTGCGGCGTTCATCGCTTATTTCCTTGGTGAGGTGATTGATGACGTGCATCTGCGCCGTATCCGGCGCCATGCAGCGGCTGGTGGCGCCGGCCCGGTCGAGGAACAACAGGGTCAGGACCGCCTCGTGAATTTCCGCGCCGTCAAACACCCCGCAGCCGGATAGCAAAACCCCTACGGTTGCTGTCATTTGGCCTCCTTACGGCAACCTCACAGCTGCCTGTTAGAGATTAACATCCAAAATTGTTTTTCGCCGCCCGTTCGCCGGGCAGGATCAATCTAAGGGAAAATCAATTTGATTTCAAAGAAAAAATAGATCGTCAGACCATCGGGCATGGTCAAGCCGTCATCGGGCCCCACCAAAAAAAACGTGAAAAAATGGCGCTTCGACAGGAGCGCTCACCCATTGGTCTGAGGACAACCCGGCTTTGGACCGATAATTAAAAAAAACAGGCTGTTGAAGGTAATAATGTGTAAAGCCGAATCGCAAAACAGACGATAGAATGAGGTAGCCCGGTTCAGTGGGGAGGCCCCGGCCATTTATCGCCTCCCTGCCCTGGGTCACACCGCACGATTCGTCGCAGCTGCCTGAAGGAGGGCCACCCGATGCAATTCTGGCGAAGAGATCGCCGAATGGAAAAACGTTTGACAGTATCATGGGATGCGGTCTTGAAGGCGACCTTTGTCGGGTTCGAGGACATCATGACGGTCACGGTGAGCAATTTCTGTCTCAAAGGGGTGCTCCTGTATACCGACAACTTATCGGTCCTCAATCAACACCTGATGATCAAGCGTCAAAAGCCGGATCTGCGTCTGACGATCCACACGCCCAGCGGTGAAATCGATTCCAGGGTGGAAATCCGGTGGTACACCTGGTCTTGCGAAAAAAATCTGTTTGAAGTAGGGGTCAATTTTATCAACCTGTTGGAGAACAACCGGCAGATTGTCGATCACATCCTCAACGGTCGCGAATATGAGGCCGCAATTGCGGCCCACTAGTCTCCCTCGCCTGTCCCTCCCTCAACGTCCGCCGCTTAGCTTAACCCTTGCCAATGGCCGCCACCTCGGGTATGAAGCGGGTCGTCGGCATATTTTGCAATGGATTGTGCGGTCGCTTTCTTCTCGAGTGGCCGGCAGCGGAAAACCAGGGCGCCAGGCAGGTCCTGGGAAAGGTCTTGATGCTGAAGAGTTCCCAGAAAAAATACTTAAAGGGGCTGGCCCACAGCCTCAAACCGATCGTTTTCATCGGTCAGAAAGGGTTCAACGAGGGGGTCTGCCGATCGGTCGAGGAGGCCCTGCTCGCGCACGAACTCTTCAAGCTAAAATTCAACGAGCACAAGGACAAGGAACAGAAAAACGCCATCCTCGAAGCGATCGGCCATGAGACCGGCTGCGAGCTGGTGGGGGTGATCGGGCACACGGCGATCCTCTACCGTGCCCATCCGGAACCTGAAAAACGCACAATCACCTTTCCCGCCGCCTGAGGCCCCACCCCGGGTACCCGGCTGTGCTGCTGCGCAAACCCGAAAAAAAGATTTCCCATCTCACCGTGCCGATTGCCACCGGCGCGGGGCGGTGCGCCTGTCGGCTGGGCCGCGCTGAATGAAGTCGCCCACGGCCGCCGCCAGGTGAATCCACATGAGGTCGCCCCGCACGCTTTCCGAAACCCAAGGCCGCTAGCACGCTTTTTGCGGAACCATCTCTGCAAGATGGTTTGTTTGAAAGGAGGGATCATGGCCCGCGGGGATCAGCTCGGTCGACAGTGGCAGATAATCCAACACCTGATCCAGGCCCGCGATGGCCTTGGGGCTGCGGAACTGGCCCGGCGGCTGGGCTGCCACGTGCGGACGATTTACCGCGATCTTGAGGCCCTTCAGGTCGGCGGCTTTCCAGTCTACAACGACCAGCGTGACGGCCGCAACCGCTGGG
>JAWOJK010000335.1:0-14800 GCA_046481705.1 Desulfobacterales bacterium
TGGCGGTGTTGGGCGGTGCCAAAATTTCCGGCAAGATCGACGTCATCGCCAACCTGCTGCCGCGGGTGGACCGCATCCTGATCGGCGGCGGCATGGCCTTCACCTTTTACAAGGCCAAGGGGTTTGAAATCGGGGCGTCGCTGCTGGAGGAGGACCGCCTGGCTCTGGCCCGCGAGCTGCTGGAGAAGGCCGGCGACAAGCTGGTGCTGCCGCCGGACTGCGTGGTCGCGCAAACCGTGGATTTCGCCGCGCGCACGGTGGGGGATCTGCGCACGGTTGATGCCGACGCCATTCCCGCCGGCTGGCGGGGGCTGGATATCGGCCCCAAATCGCTGGCGGCCTTCGGTGCGATCCTGGCGCCGGCGCGCACGGTGGTATGGAACGGGCCCATGGGGGTCTTTGAAATTCCCCAAACCGCGGAGGGCACTTACGCCGTGGCCCGTATGCTGGCCGATGCCACCGCCGGCGGCGCCGTCACCGTTATCGGCGGCGGCGATTCGGCCGCCGCCGTGGCCAAGGCCGGGGTCGAAGACAAGGTGTCGCACGTCTCCACCGGCGGTGGGGCCTCGCTTGAGTTCCTGGAAGGCAAGGTGTTGCCCGGGGTGGCGGCCCTCAGCGACAAGCCCTGAAAAGGGTGGTGGAACCCCCTTATTTACGCGAGGGGTCGGCCTTGGCGAGGGTCTCGGCCATGGCCGTCAGGTCCATGAACCACTGCTGGCGGGGCCTGCCGTTGGCGGTGTCCATCTCGGCAATCGCTTCTTCCAGCGGCAGGCTGTTGACGCCCGGGCCGCGGAGCCCCAACACCCGGATGTCGCTGGCGCCGTTTTCCAGTGCCGCCAGCAGATCGAAGGCGGCGGCGGCGCCCATGCGGCTGGCGAGAATGCGGTCGAAGGCGGTGGGGATCCCGCCGCGCTGCAGGTGCCCTAAAATCGCGGTGCGGACCTCGAACTGCCCGCAACTTTCCTCTTCCAGCAGCCGCTGGATGAAATCGGTGGTGTAGTTCCGCGAGCAGTTCTCGTTTCGCAGCAGGATCACCATGCGCTTGCCCGTGGCGAAATTGTGGCGCAGCATGCCGACGTCGCGCACCAGGTCCGAAAGGTGCACCCCGCTTTCGGGCAGGTAGGCCTTTTCGGCACCGGTGGCAAGCGCCCCCAGCAGCGCCAGAAACCCGCAGTGGCGTCCCATCACCTCCACGATAAAGGCCCGCTTGCCGGCAGCGGCGGTGTGCCGGATCTTGTCGACCGCCTCGACGATGTTGTTGAGACCCGTGTCAGCGCCGATGGCAAAGTCGGTCCCGGGCAGGTTGTTGTCGATGGTGGCCGGCACCAGCACCATCGGAATGTTAAAAGCCGGGTAGTCCGCGCGGGCCCCCTGCAGCTGCAGGATCTTGAGGTAGAGGTCCCAGCCGCCGATGGCGATCAGGCCTTTGAGACGCCGACGCTCCAGGCTGCCGGCGATCCGGCCGAGGCTCTCGGCGTCGAGTTCCAGACTGTTGCGGGCGGTGCCGATTTCGGAGCTGGGGCGGTTCATCCAGGTGACCAGCACGTTCCACTCGAGCAACTGAAAATCATTCTGGATCATCCCCAGGAACCCGTGGTGCGCTGCGAGCACCGGCATCCCCTGGTTCAGCAGGCAGCGGGCGGCCACGCTCACGGCCGTGTTCATTCCGGGCGCATCCCCCCCGCCGGTTAAGATGGCCACGGCGCCGTTGTCACCACTTTCCTGGGCCGGCTGGATGCGGGTCAGGGTCTTGGCCAGCTTCAGCGCCCGCCGGAACCCCTCCCCCCGCAGTTCCTGAGCGCGGGCGTAATTGCCGTGGTCGATCTCTTCATTGACCGCCCGGCTCTTTTCCAGCACCTCGGCCAGCGGCGTGGCTTTCACCTGGTTTTTGACCAGTCCCAGCATGCAGGGCTCGGGGGAGGCATCCGTCGACAACAGGCAGTCCACGGCGGCGCTGCCCAGCCGGGTGGCCAGAATGCGGTCAAACGCCGTGGGCGAGCCGCCGCGCTGAATGTGCCCCAGAACTGTCAGGCGGACATCGATCCCCAGGCGCTGAGCGAGGAGGTTCTTGACCTCGCCGGCGTGAATCTTGAGCCCGTCCGCGTGCCGAGCACCCTCCGAGACGATCACCATCTGGTGGGGGCGGCCGGTTTCCTGGCTTTGGGCGATGGCCCCGACCATTTTCTGGTGCCAGCGGGCGCCCAGCTCCTCCTCGGGCACCAACACCCACGAGGCCCCGCCGCCCAGGGTCGCCATCAGGGCCAGGTAGCCGCAGTGACGCCCCATGGTTTCCACCACGAACGTCCGCTGGTGGGAGGCGGCGGTGGAGCTCAGGTTGTCCATCGCCCGCAGGATGTGGTTGAGGGCGGTGTCGGCGCCGATGGACATGTCCGTGCCATAGAGGTCATTGTCGATGGATCCCGGCAAACCGATTACCCGCAGCGCCGGCGCGGCCTCGGCCGCGGTCGTAAGCTGCGGGTCGGCGACGCAGAGCTCGGCCAGATGCACCGGCCACTCATCGGCCAGAACGGCGGCGCCGGTCAGCGATCCATCTCCGCCGATCACCACCAGGGCCGTCACCCCCAGCTGCAGCAGGTTGCGCACCGCCGTCTGCCGGCCGTCGCGCCCCCTGAAGCGCTCGGAGCGGGCCGTTCCCAGGAAAGTGCCCCCTTCGGGCAGCACCCCGCCCACATCACGCCAGGCCATGCAGCGGATGGCTTCCCCGCCGCCCACCAGCCCCTCATAGCCGTTGTAAACCCCGTAAACGCTCAGGCCGCAGTCCAGCGCCCGCCGCACCACGGCACGAATGGCGGCATTCATGCCGGGGGCGTCCCCGCCGCTTGTCATGACGGCCAGTGTCTTGACCATGTTTTTCTCCCTTTAGGGCAAACCAGGCTTCCCGTCTTCCCCGCCCCTTGCCGGTCCAGGCCAGCCCCCCGGGCTACGGAAAACCATGCGGATGGGTTATTTAAGTCGTGAAACAATGAACTCGCCGATCTTTTCCGCCGAGTTGCCGAAGAGGTCCTCGGTGGCCACCAGTTCGAGGTCGCGGTCCTCCCAGGCGATGCTGTTTTCCTGGACGATGTTTTTAATGTGGTCGTACTTGCCGCCCAGGGCCCGGATCTTGTCCGCCAGCGGAATTTCTTCGCGGAAGCCGATGTTGAGCAGCAGCAGGTTCTCGATCAGGTTGGGGGTGGCCGAGGCGGCCGAGATCACCGGGATGATGATGATGCTGCGGCCGTCCTTGCGCCCCTTGCCGATGTAGACGTTGCCCTGCTGCACGATGATCCGTTTGGTGCCCTTGAGATGACGGTCGGTCTCGACCCGCGAGGGGATCGGCTCGAGGATGCCCGCCTTGACCAGGATCTCGATGGTGCTCTCGTCGGTGGGCTCTCCAAGCAAATTGAGGCCGCCGATGCGGTAGAGAATCTCGCCCTTGATGCTGTCCACCACGGCCTGCAGGTTGCGCAGGACGATGATGTTGGGGGTGGACACCTGGGCGACGCTGATCCCGTAGTGCACCAGCGCGTCGAAGAGGATGCCCTCGGTTTTCTCACCGATGCGGCTGGTTCCCACGGTCACCGTTTTGGCCTGGTGCTTGATGGCGTCCACCGGCCGGGCCATGGTGTTGATGGCGTCTCCCAGGCGGCCGAAGAACCTGTCGAGCATGTTGCGCGGCGTTCCCTTGCTGCCGAAGTCGAGCTCGAAGTCGACGACGGGCAGCCGCCCGGCCAGATACTTGAACAGCAGGGTCAGGTCGGCGGCGATATCCAGCGCGAGGGCGGTGACCAGCCGCTGCCGGTCGCGCATCCCCTTGAAGGCGACATAGTGCTGCTGGATCCGTTCGCGGAAGGTTTTTTCCAGGATGACCTCGTAGGCGTCCAGACCGTCTTGGGCGAAATTGTTCAGCAGGCGCTGGATGTCCTCGCGCACATCGAAGAAAAAGCGCGACCCTTCGTTGATGGCCAGCGCCGCGCAGTAGCCCCAGATGTGGCCGGCCATGACATTCAGGATCGGCGCCAGGTGCGGGCTGACCGCCGGCACGTGGAAGACGTCCACGGCGTACGGGTCGAAGCCGCGCTGGCCCTCGTCGGCGATCACGATCGGGGTGGCCTTGTGGGCCTTGAAAATGGCCGTATCCTTGATGATGTCCCCCAGGACGGTGGGGCTCACCCCGGCGGCGCTGACGATGATCAGCGGCTCGGAGGACAGGTCGATGTGTTTTTTATCCTCGATGCAGTCCGAGGAGATGGTCTTGTAGCACAGCTCGCTCAGCTTGATGCGGATCTCGTCGGCAGCGGTCTTGTTGGGACCGCTGCCCACCGCCGCCCAGTAGATTCGGGTGACGGCGTGCCGGCGGGCCGAGGCCTCGATCTGCCGGTACAAGTCGAGCACCTTGCGCATTTGGTCGGGCATCCGCAGCCACTGGCGGATCTCGTCGCTGACAAAGGCCTCGGAACGGTGCCCCTGCATCCTGGCAATGAAAAGCCCGAGCACCGCGCCGGCCACCACCTGGGAGTAGAAGGCCTTGGTGGAGGCCACCGACATCTCGATGTCGCGCCCGCTGCTGGGGTAGATCACCCCCTCGACCTTGAAGGTCAGGTCCGAGTCGCGGCGGTTGACGATCCCCAGGGTGCGGGCGCCGCGCTCCTTGACCATGTCCACGGCCCGGTTGGTGTCGGTGGTGGTGCCGCTCTGGCTGATGGCCACCACCAGGGTGTCGCGCATGGCGCCGTTTTGCACGGCCGCCTGCAGCTTGAAGCCGCTCAGCTCCGAGGCCCGCATCCCGACGATCTGCAGCGGGCTGCCGTCCAGGTAGTAGTTGAGAATATCCGCGCAGGCCAGGGCGGCCACACCGGCGGTGCCCTGCCCCACGAAATAGACCTTGCGGATCTCGCCGGCCGCAAAGGCCTCGCGCAGCCCGGCGGGAAAGGTTTTTTCGTCCAGGGTCACGGCCAGCATCTCACCGCCGTCGCGCCTGACCACCTTCCAGCGGTTGCGCAGGGTTTTGGCGGCCAGTTCGGGGGACTCCGAGATTTCCTTGAGGAAGTAGTGCGCAAACCCCTGGCGGTCGATGTCGCGCGAGGTGATCTCGGTCTCTTTGACGTCCCCCTCGCCCAACTGAACCGGGGTGCCGTCGTAGTACATCGCCCGGATGCCCGCCAGCCCTCCGGCCGAGGCCTGATCCAGGACGAACACCTGCCCCTGGGTCTTGCCCCGAGCGCCCTGCACGACCTTTTCGCCGTCGATTTTGAGAAACCGCCGGGTTTCCTCGACAAAGCCGTAAACCTCGGAGGTGGGCATGTAGTGGGTGTCGGCCAGCCCGATGAAAACCGCCTGCCCGCTGCCGCGCTGCGCCAGGAAAAGCTTGCCCGGGGCGAGATCGGTGTGCATTGAAATGGCGTGCGAGCCCTCGAAGTCGTTGACGGCCTTGCGAAAGGCGGTTTCCACGTCAAACCCCTGCTGGATGTAGCCTTCGACGTGCAGCGGGATGATCTTGGTGTCGGTGGTGACGTCGGCGTGGATCCGGTGCCCGGTCTGCTCGTAGCGGCTCCGCAGGGCCAGGTAATTGTCGATGTCGCCGTTGAGGCAGGCGTGGATGATTCCCCGGTGCTCGGAGCGCACCAGGTTGGGGTCGTTGTCCACCGGGTGGCAGTTGAATTCGCTGATGGCCCCGATGGAGGCCCAGCGGGTGTGGGCCGAGACGGTGTGGTAGCGCTTGGGGAAAGTGGCGAGCAGCTGCAGGATGGCGTCGTTTTCGATCTGCCCGCGCAGAAAACGGATGTTGTCGCCCAGGCTGCCGATCTCGGCGGCCACCTTGTAGACCAGGGTCAGGCAGACCCGGCCGCCGTCGCCCTGCGCGATGCTGATGCTGCGGTTGACCAGTACGTCCCCCGAGGTGCGGCGGGCCAGTTCGGCGGCGAGCCCCGTACCGGAAGTCTCCATCCGGGCGCAAAACCCCTCGAAGGCCGCGCGCTCGAGCACGAAGAGCAGCGAGATCCCGGCTGAATCGCGCCCGCGCACCTCCAGACGGTCGACGCTGTTCAAAACGGCGTTGATATTCTTGAAGGCCGCCACCGTTTCGGCCGAGGGCCTCCCGGGGGCGTTGCGCAGCAGGGCCTGCACGCGCCGGACGTTGTCGCCCACCTCGGTGCCCAGGCACCAGGCCACGTCTTTGAGCCGTTCGAGCCGGGCGGCGACCGCATCGACGGTTTCGGCCGGCAGATGCCCGAGCTGCTCGGCAAACTGGTGCGACGCGCGCCCGGCCGCCTCCGACAGCCGGCGGGTCAGGCCGTCCAGCTGCGCCAGGGCCGCCGGGTCGGCGAAAAGCGCGTGGAAGCGTGCGGCCTGCTTGAGGCCTTCGGCCGCCCGCCAGAGGTCGTCCACGGTCTGGCTGCTCTCAAGGCCGGCCGGCGCCGTGCCGGCGAGCGGGCCGTTCTGGCCGCACCCGGCCTTTTCGAGTTTCTCGGTCAACTGCGCCAGGAGGGCCAGGTCCAGACCTTCGGCCGGGGCCTGGGGCGAACGTTTGAGTGCCACGATGCCCGCCAGGCCGCACCCCAGCACGCGGGTTTGCAACGGAAAAACGACCATCGCGCCGGCCGGCACCCGGTGGAGCGGACGCCCCCAGTAGACCCCGGTCGGCAGCAGGCGGCACGCCCGCCGGCCGATGTGCCGGCCGATACAGGCAATCGTCTTAAAAAAGGGAACGGTTCGGATCATGTTGAATTCCTGTTTTGGGGATGGCAGTCTGAGAACCCGGCGTCGGCGCCGATCATTTTTCTCTCGACGCGCCGCTGCCTTTTCTTGAGCCTGAGCGCTTCAGGGCCGATCCCGGTCACTTTTTTTTCAGCGTTCGGCGACCATCGCTGCGGGCGCAGCCTGCAAAGAAAGTCCTTTGGGGGGCTCGGAAACCGTTTGCAGCTCAGACCGCAGCTGAAGCCCGGTGCTGTTTGATATGATTGATCAGGCCGTTGGTGGAGGCGTCGTGACCGACCGCCGGGCCGGGAGTCGCCAGTTCGGACTGGATGGTCCTGGCCAGTTGTTTGCCCAGCTCGACCCCCCACTGGTCGAAGGAATTGATGCCCCAGACCACGCCCTGCACGAAGACCTTGTGCTCGTAAAGGGCGATCAGCGCGCCTAAAGTGCGCGGGGTGATCTTGGGCATCACCAGCGTGTTGGACGGCCGATTGCCGGGAAACACCTTGTGGGGCAGGAGGGCTTCCAGGGCCTCGCCGGAGAGCCCCTCGGCGATCAGCTCGGCCCGCGCCTCAGCGCGCGTTTTGCCGCGCATCAAGGCCTCCGTCTGGGCCAGGCAGTTGGCCAGCAGCAGGCGGTGGTGGTCGCCTACGGGGTTGTGGCTTTCAACCGGGACGATGAAATCCGCCGGGATCAGCTGGGTGCCCTGGTGCAGCAGCTGGAAAAAGGCGTGCTGGCCGTTGGTGCCGGGCTCGCCCCAGATTACCGGGGCGGTGGCGCAGCCCACGGGGGCGCCGTCGCCGCTGACCGATTTGCCGTTGCTCTCCATTTCAAGCTGCTGCAGGTAGGCCGGCAGCCGGTGCAGGTATTGATCGTAGGGCGCCACGACGTGGCTTGCGGCCCCCAGAAAATTGACGTACCAGACGCCCAACAGCCCCAGAATCACCGGCATGTTGGCGGCCGGCGGGGCCGTCCGGAAATGCCGGTCCATGGCGTGGGCGCCCGCCAGCAGCTCTTCGAAGCGCTCCATGCCCACGGCGACGGCGATCGGCAGCCCGATGGCCGACCACAGCGAGTAGCGCCCGCCCACCCAGTCCCAGAATTCGAACATGTTGGCGGTGTCGATGCCGAAGGCGGCCACCTTGGGGCCGTTGGTCGAGACGGCCACGAAGTGTCGCGCGATGGCGGCTTCGTCTCCGGCCGCGTCCAGAAACCAGCTGCGCGCGGTGGTGGCGTTGGTCAGGGTCTCCTGGGTGGTGAAGCTCTTGGAGGCAACGATGAACAGGGTGGTTTCGGGCCGCAGGCCCCGGAGGGTTTCGACGACGTGGGTGCCGTCGACGTTGGAGACGAAATGCAACCGCAGCTCGGGATGGCGGTAGGACGCGAGCGCCTCACAGACCATCAGGGGGCCCAGGTCCGAGCCGCCGATCCCGATATTGACCACATCGGTGATGCACGCGCCGCTGAAGCCCTTCCAGGCACCGCTGCGAACCGCCGTGCTGAAGGTCCGCATCCGCTCGAGCACCGCGCGCACCGCGGGCATCACGTCCTCCCCCCCGGCAAGCCGCACGGGTGTGCCGGCGCGGTTGCGCAGCGCGGTGTGCAGAACGGCGCGATGCTCGGTAAAGTTGATGGCGCGGCCGTCGAACATCTCGCCGATCTTTTGCTCCAGGCCGACACTGCAGGCCAGGTCCACGAGCAGGTCGATGGTTTCGGCGCAGACGCGGTTTTTGGAGTAATCCAGCAGAATGTCGCAGGCCGCGATCGAAAAGGCCTCGAAGCGGCCGGGGTCGGCTTCGAAAAGCGACCGCATCGGGGAGGCCGCCATCCGGTCCCGGTGGCGTGCGAGCGCCTGCCAGGCAGGGGAGTGGGTCGGGGGTGTCATGGCGACGGTATCTTTTCTGTGGGTGTTGGGGGATTAAAAGCAAGCCGCCGGACCCCGACGGCGGGGGTACTATAAAAAATCGCCGATGGCCTGTCAAACTGATGGTGCCGCAGCCGCCGGGGTCAGGCCAGGATTTTGAGCACCAGGGCGGTGCGCGAGGGCAGGTAGAGGCTCAGGCGGTCGCATTCGTCCGCCTCGCTGCCGTTGCGCAGGGTGAAGTGTTCCTGGTCGGGCACCAGGCGGCCGTGGCCGCCGTATTCCGACCGGTCGCTGTCCAGCAGCATGCGGTACATGCCCTGGGGGGCGGCGAAGCGGTAGTCGCTGTAGGAATTGACCGGGTGGAAATTGAAGACGAAAAGCAGCCCGGCACGCCGGAAGGCCAGCAGCTTGTCGTCCTCGTGGATGTACACCAGAGCGAGGCGCGGCGCGAGCAGAAGGCGGGAGTGGCGCGCAAGCCCGATCATGTCCTTGTCGAAGCGGTCCAGCAGACGGTATTTGAGGTCCGGGGCGTCCACCAACCCCCACTGGCGCCGGGCATAGCGGTAGGACCAGCCGTTGCCCTCGCGCGGGAAATCGATCCACTCGGGGTGGCCGAACTCGTTGCCCATGAAGTTGAGATAGCCGTTGCCGGCGGTGGCCAGCGTCACCAGGCGGATCAGCTTGTGCAGCGCGATGCCGCGTTCCACCAGCCAGTGGCCGTCGTCGACATGCATGTGGTGGTACATTTCAGCGCCCATCAGGCGGAAGATCAGGGTCTGATCGCCCACCAGGGCCTGATCGTGGGACTCGGCATAGCTGATGGTTTTTTCATCCGAACGGCGGTTGGTGAGCTCGTGCCAGAGGTGCCCGAGCTGCCAGTCCTCGTCGCGGCTTTCCTTGATCAGCCGGATCCAGTGGTCCGGCACTCCCATGGCAAAGCGGTAGTCGAACCCGAAGCCCCCATCGTCCTCCGCCACGGCCAGCCCGGGCATACCGCTGACGTCCTCGGCGATGGTGACGGCATCCGGCCGCACGCCATGCACGACCTTGTTGACCAGCGCGAGATAGGCCAGGGCATCTTCATCCACGCTGTCATCAAAATAGCCGTCATAAGACGTGAAGGCCCTGCCCAACCCGTGGTGGTGGTATAGCATGCTGGTGATGCCGTCAAAGCGGAAGCCGTCCACGCGGTACTCGTCCAGCCAGTAGCGGCAATTGGACAGGAGGAAGTGCAGCACCTGGGGTTTGCCGTAATCGAAGCAGCGCGAGTCCCAGGCCACGTGAAAGCCGCGGGGGCCGTCGTGGAAATACTGGCTGAGGGTGCCGTCGAAGAGGCTGAGGCCCTCCACCTGGTTGGAAACCGCGTGGGAGTGCACCAGGTCGATGATCACCCGCAGCCCGCGGCCGTGGGCGGCGTCAATCAGGGCCTTGAGCTCCTCGGGGGTGCCGAAGCGCGAGGAGGCCGCAAAAAAACTGGAAACGTGGTAACCGAAAGAGCCGTAATAGGGGTGGTGCTGAATGGCCATCAGCTGCAGGGTGTCGTAGCCGGCGGCGACGATGCGGGGCAGCGTCTTTGCGGTGAATTCGCGGTAGGTGCCGATTCCCTCGGTTTCCTGGGCCATGCCCACATGGGCCTCGTAGATCAGCGGGGACGGCGACCGGGGCGGCGGATTGGCCTGCCAGCGATACGGCTCGGCGGGCTGCCAGACCTGGGCGTTGAAAATGAGGGTCTCGGGATCCTGAACCACCCGGCGGGCATAGGCCGGTATGCGGTCGCCGTGTCCACCGGGCCAGTGGATGCTCAACCGGTAAAGGGTGCCGTGGGACAATGCTTCAGCCGGCAGGCGCAGCTCCCAGACGCCTTCGGGGTCGCGGCGCACCAGGGCATAGGCGGGCGTCTCGCGCCACCCGTTCATCTCCCCCACCAGGGTGAGCGCGGTGGCATTGGGGGCCCATTCTCGAAACACCCAGCCCCCATCCCTGAAATGCAGGCCGAAATATTCGTGTCCAGCGGCAAAATCACAGAGCGTCACCCGGCCGCCGGTCAGCCGCCTTTCAGTGGCCGCCACCCGCGCCAGCCGCCGTTGCATCACCGCCGCATAGGGTGCCAGCATGGGATCGTTTTGGACCAGGCGATCCACGAGCGGCGCGAACGCGGATGCCGCGTCAGGCGGTGACGTGCGGCAGGCGGGGGGCTTTTGGCGGGAGCTCATCTTGTTTATTCCTCTGGAACGCAGGCTAAGGTGCACCGGGGTCAGGCCACAATCAAGGGCGTCCACACCGCCCGGGACAGGCGCCCCAGGCATTCCGATCGGCGGCTCGCCTTCTTTTCTAGAGCATTGACCGCCGCCTGTCAACAGGCGATGACCGCCCATCGATCAGCCGCGGGGCTCAAGCGCCGTCCGGCGGCGGAGTGCCAGGGCCGTCGCCCGCACCGCCGGGTCGGGGTCGCGTTGCAGGTCTGCCAGCCGGGCGACGGCCGCCGCCGGCAGCCGCCCCGTGTTTTCCGCCAGCCCCCTGAGCGCCAGCAGACGCACCCGCGCGCTGGCGTCCCCCAGGGCATGGCAACGGGCATTTTGCAGCAGATCGGGTTCGGCCATCGTCGCCAGCAGTTCCAGGGCGTCGTAGCGCAGTTCGGCGTCGGGGTGGTCCAGAAAGCGGCGGTAGATGGCCCCCACCTGCCGCCTGCGGGCGTCAAAGCGCCAGAGGTTGAAGAGAATGGCCTTCTGCTGTTCCCGCCGGCCGTGCGTCAGACGGTCCTCCAGAAGGCAGAGAACCCGGTCGTCCTCGAGGTTGACCAGGGCGTGGACTGCGGCCTGTTGAACTTCGGAGTCAGGATCGTAGAGCAGTTCGATCAGGGCCAGCGCCGCCCGCTGATTGCCCTCCCAACCCAGGGCCAGGGCGGCGAAGCGCCGCAGGGCGGCCGAGTCACGGCGCAGGTCCGCAAGCAGGCGCTCGATCAGCGCTCCGGGCTCGGCCAGAAGCGGCAGGGTCACGCAAAGCTGGATGGCGGCGGCCAAGCGAAGGGCCTCGGTCGCGGCGCGGTCGCCCAGGATCTCGTAAAGGGCGTGGGCGACCTCCGGGCGGGCCACCCCGCCCAGCAGGTGAATGATGTCGCGCTTGCGGGCATTGTCGGCAGCCTTATAAGCCCGCAGCAGCAGGGGCAGGGCGCGATCCTGATCCGCCAGAAAGCGCTCGGGGTCGGCAAGATAGTCGCGCACCGCCGCCATCGTCCGTTCCCGGGGGTCAAAGACAATCACCCGCTTGGGTGGCGTTTCGGACATTCGACGAATTCCTCCGGCCTAAAGCGCTTCAGGCGGCCTCTCCGGGAAGCAGCGTTTTGACCATCAGCAGTTCCCGGTCGGGGCTGCGGATCGAGACGGCACCGGCGGCGTCCGGAAACCCGACCGACAGGCACCTCTCGAGGCCCGCCGCAACGCCCCTGCAGGCGCTCCTTGCAGGGGGATTTGGTGTTGCCATGGCCATCCTTTAAGATTATAGTCTTTTTTTTAAACTGCATCAACGGAGGCTGTGGTGTACTCAAAGATCCTCATCCTGCGGTTCCCCCAAACGACTGTCCAGAAGCCGATCGTCTGCAACCTGTGCAAGGACTACGGGCTCATTTTCAACATCCTGAACGCCACGGTTCTGCCCCGTAAAGAGGGCGTCATGGTGTTGGAGCTCACCGGCCCCACCCGCAAAAAATTCAAGGAGGGTGTTCAGTACCTCGAAAACCAGGGCGTCGAGGTCAAGAACGCCGCCCAGGAGGTCAAACGCGACACCAAACGCTGCACCCACTGCGGCGCCTGTACCGCGGTCTGCCCCACCGGCGCGCTGTCCGTGATCCGCCCGGAAATGCGGGTCAACTACGACCAGGAAAAATGCAGCGTCTGCGAACTGTGCATCTCTGCCTGTCCGACCCGGGCCATGCGGGTGAGCCCCAAAAACACCCCCTTTTTTGAATGAAGCCCATCATTGCCATCGCCCTCAGCGGCGGGGTCGATTCGCTAGTGGCCGCACGCCTGTTGAAAGATCAGGGCCACGAGGTGATCGGGGTGCATTTCTTCACCGGCTATGAGACCGGCGCGGCGCTGCCGGCGCCGGAGGCGGCACGCGAAAGCGCCGAAACCCTGGCGGCCGACCTGGCCGCCCAGTTGGCCCTGCCCGTGGAGGTTGTCGACTGCACCCGTGAGTTCAAGCGCCGCGTAGTGGATTACTTCACCCGGTCTTACGCGGCGGGTCGCACCCCCAACCCCTGCCTGATCTGCAACCCGTCCATCAAATTCGGGGTGCTGTTGCAGTACGCCCGCAACCGGGGCGCGTCCCATCTGGCGACCGGCCACTACGCCCGGGTGCTGGCCGACGGCAGCGGCGGCTTCAGGCTGCTGAAAGGTCTCGACCCGCTCAAGGAGCA
Organism: Desulfobacterales bacterium; assembly: GCA_046481705.1. Lineage (GTDB taxonomy): Bacteria > Desulfobacterota > Desulfobacteria > Desulfobacterales > JAABRJ01 > JAABRJ01. Next base: position 12,975 of record JAWOJK010000335.1, read on the forward strand.
GTCTTATTTTCTGGCCCGCCTGACTTCCGAGCAACTCGCGCGGGCCTGCTTTCCGCTGGGTGCAATGACCAAAACCGACGTGCTCCGCCTGGCGCGCACAAACGGTCTGGTGCCCATCCGGGGCGGCGAAAGTCAGGACGTGTGTTTCATCCGGGAAGGCTCCTACGCCGGATTTTTGACCGCCCAGAGGGGCTTCAGCTCGCGGCCGGGCGACATCGTGGACACCGGTGGCAATGTCCTCGGCACCCACCGGGGTCTGCACCGGTTCACCCTCGGTCAACGGCGCGGCATCAACTGCCCTGCCCCGGAACCGTATTACGTGGTTCGCATCGAGCGTCGCCAAAACCGCCTGATCGTGGGCACCAAAAGGGATCTTTTGACCGGGAACTGCCGGGTGGAGGCGATCAACTGGATCGCCCCGCGGCCGCTCTCCAGCCGGCGGGCCCACACCCGGGTGCGCTACCGGCATCAGGGGGTCGCGGCGACCCTCACCCCGCTTGACGCGGAGACTGCCGCAGTGACCTTCGATACCCCCCAGAGCGCCGTCACGCCGGGTCAGGGAGCCGTTTTCTACTCCGACCAAGATGTCCTCGGCGGCGGCTGGATCGCCGATCCGGCGCCCGGCGCCTGACGGTTTTAATCGCCATTGCGGCGTTGCGTGCACCCGAGCAGCGATCATGACAACCTTCTGCGTTACCACCCTGGGCTGCAAAGTCAATCATTACGAGTCCGAGGCCATCATCGCCGCCCTGCGCAGCGCGGGGTGGACCCTGGCTGGCGGCGTCAGCCCGGTGGACATCCACATCATCAACACCTGCACCGTGACGGGCAAAGCCTCGATGCAATCGCGCCAGGCCATCCGCCAGGCAGCCCGGCGCCACCCCGCAGCCAGAGTGATCGTCACGGGCTGCTACGCCCAGACCGCACCGCACGAGATTCGCGAGATTCCCGGGATTCAGGCCGTTGTCGGAACCAGCGACAAACACCGGATCCCTGAAATGCTGCTGTCAGCCGCAGGCCTGGCGCCCGGCGGCGCCCGGGAGATGGCGGATACCCGCAAACTCAAAGACATCGGCGACACGGGGATCACCGTGACCGGCAGTCGCACCCGGCCGTTTCTGAAAATCCAGGACGGTTGCGACGCCTTTTGCACTTACTGCATCGTCCCCTACGCCCGCGGCCGCAGCCGCAGCATGGCCCCGGAGGCCGTCGTGGCGCACGTCCAGCGGCTGCAGGCCGCCGGCCACCAAGAGGTGGTCCTGACCGGCATCCACCTCGGCCTCTATGGTCGCGACCTGGCGCCCCCCCTTGATCTTGCCTCCCTGGTCAGGCGCCTGCTGGCCGCCACGGGCATTGCGCGCATCCGCCTGAGCTCCATCGAGCCGGGTGAAATCAGCGCCGCGCTGGTCGAAATGGCGGCCACCTCCGGCAGGCTCTGCCCGCATTTTCACATTCCCCTGCAAAGCGGCGATGACCGCATCCTCGGACGCATGCATCGACCATACAGCCGAAAGGGCTTCCGAGAGCTGGTGCTCGCCATCCGCGACCGAATGCCGGATGCCGCCATCGGCGCGCGCAGCTCGGTGTGGCCGTGCGCGGTGCTCCGCGGTGACGAGGGGGAGATCCACATCGGCGCCGAGAGCAGCGTGCAGGACGGCTCGGTCCTCCACACCACGCCCGACATCCCCACCCTGGTCGGCGACCGATGCGTCATCGGGCACATCGTCCACCTCGAGGCGTGTCACATCCACGACGACGTGCTGATCGGCAACGGATCGATCGTCCTCCACCAGGTCGAGGTCGAGTCATGGGCGATCGTGGCGGCC
>JAWOJK010000093.1:0-4822 GCA_046481705.1 Desulfobacterales bacterium
GTCACCCGGGCGCCGACGTCCAGATTGCTCTTGGCAACGGCCGAGAAGACCTGGTTGAGCGTGACGTCGTAGGCGCGCATGGCGTCCGGGTCCACATCGATCTGGTACTCCTGAACGAACCCGCCGATGGAGGCCACCTCGCTGATGCCCTCGGCCGACAGCAGCCCATAACGGACGTACCAATCCTGGACCGTGCGCAGTTCGTGCAGGTCCCAACCGCCGGCGGGCGACCCCTGCGGGTCGCGTCCCTCGAGGGTGTACCAGAAAATCTGACCCAGCGCGGTGGCATCCGGCCCCAAGGCCGGCTGGACACCGTCGGGCAGCAGGCCGGACGGCAGGCTGTTGAGTTTTTCGAGCATGCGCCCGCGCGACCAGTAAAATTCGGTGTCCTCATCGAAGATCAGAAAGATCATGGAGAAGCCGAAACTCGACAGGCTGCGCACCTCCTGGACACCGGGCACGCCCAGCAAGGAGACGGTCAATGGGTAGGTGACCTGGTCCTCCACATCCTGGGGCGAGCGGCCGGCCCATTCGGTGAAGACGATTTGCTGGTTTTCGCCCAGGTTGGGAATGGCATCCACCGGCACCGGGTGGCGCGGCAGCCAGGCGATGCGCCAGTCGAAGGGCGCCACGGAGATGCCTGTCAGGACCACCAGCAGGACCAGCAGGGTCACCACCAGCTTCTGTTCGAGAAAAAACCGCATGAGGCGGTTCAATGGCGAGGGGCGATCGTTCATCAATTGCCCCCGGGGGGATCGCCGGCTTCAACGATCGTTTCCTTGATTTCACCGCAAGTGAACATCATGGCACCGAAATAGGGGTTGGTGATGGCCTCTTGGGGCTGCAGCCAGGAGCTCTCGCCCTCCTCGAACATGGGGCACATGGCCCGGTAGACCGGGCCGGTGTCAACCACGCCGAAAGCTTGCACCATTTCGATCAGCGCGTTGCTGAAGGTTTTGAATTGGCGGCGCTGTTCCGTCAGGTCGCCGCTGGCGGCCAGCATGAGCAGGGTATCGTGCGCTGTCTTGGACAGGTGGTTCCATTGCCGTCGGTGGGCGTTGTTGGTCAGGTGCGCAGGATCGATGCCGTGCAGGGCCGCGTCGATTTGCATGGCCACCCGCCCGGCAGCTTCGGCGTCATCCGCGGCCAGGGCCGTCACCAGTTCGAAGTTGGCCAGGACGAGCCGGCCCATCTGCGCCTGGAAATGCTGTGGCGCCCCTGACCGGTCAGGGGCGGGCCGGGAGGCTGCCGATGCCGACGATGCGTCGGTCCCGCTGCCGTGATCGTGGGTCGGGGGCGGTCCGCCCTTGGGCTGCATCATGCTGGGCCGGCCGCGGATCTGCAATTCGGAGTCGATTTTGAAACCGCCGTTGGTGACCACCAGATCGCCTTCGTTCAACCCCTCGCGCACGATGTACCAGGCGCCGGCCCGGGGCCCGAGCACGATGTCGCGGGGTTCAAAGGTCGGCTGTTCCGTTTCGGGCAGCTGCACGTACACCACGGCGCGCGCACCGGTGATCAGCGGCGCTGTGGCTGGGATCACCAGCGGTCGCCCGCCGTCATGATCCGCCGCCGGAGGCGTTGCGCGCACCGGGCGGTCGCCATGGCCGGTATGGGGATCATCGGGCTGCGCCGCAACTGGCAACCCGTCCACGCCGGCTTCGATGCTCCCCCGGACAAACATCCCCGGTTTGAGGCGCCCGTCCGGATTGGGCAGATCGACACGTACGCCCACGGTGCGGGTGCTTTCGTTCAGGATGGGATCGATGAAGGTCACCTTGCCTGCGAAGCGTTCGCCGGGATAGCTCTGGGTGTCGAAAACCGCTTGCTGCCCCAATTCAAGCCATTGCAGGTCCGATTCGTAAACCTCCAGCGCCACCCACAGGTGGGACAGGTCCGCCAGCCGATAGATCGGCTGGCCGGTCTCCACATAATCGCCCGCGGCCGCCAGCCGTTCGATCACCACACCGCTCAGGGGCGCGGGAATGACCAGCCGCTCGTCCACGCGGCCTTGCCGTTCGAGGCGTTTGATCTGTTCAGCATCCAGTCCCAGCAGGCGCAGGCGGTCATGGGAAGCCTCCACGGTCATGCGCGTGGTCTCGCGAACCGCGGCGATGTCGCTCTTTTCCAATTCCCGGGCGGTTTGAATGGCCTGGAGGTGTTCTTCCTGGGCGGTCATCAACATGGGGCTGTAAATTTCGACCAGCGGTTGCCCCTGGCGGACCGCGGTGCCGGTAAAATCCACATAGAGCCGGTCCAGCCGTCCCGGCATCCAGGCGGCGATGGTGCGCAGGCGTGTCTCGTCGTATCCGATGCGGCCGTAAAGCCGGACCGGCACGCTTACGTGGCGCGCTTCCACCGGCCACACCGCAATCTGCATCAGCGCCGCGGCCCGGGGGCTGAGCCGAAGGCGGGGCAGATCGCTCTCTTCCTCCTCCTCGTCGTCCATGGGGACGGGAATCAGGGCCATCCCGCAGATCGGGCACAGGTCATCGGGGTTGGGCGACCGGACCTGCGGATGCATGGAGCAGGTGTACATCTGCTGCGCGCCGGTATCGGCAGTGGCTTCTTCGACAACGGAAACAGTCGGTGCCGCCTGGTTGGGCCCGTTCATACCCGAAAACCACCACCCCAGGGCAAAGCCGGCCAGGCCGATGGCCACCGGCAGAATCCACATCGCCGTTCGCTTCCATTTTGTTCTGAGGCGATTCATAACGGTCCTCCTTTATTCCAATGGGGAGACTGGGGAGGGGTGCCGAACCTCGCCATCGATGGTGGTGTTAGCGGTCGCATCGCCATCGATCAGGCGGCCGACCAGGGCCTGGATGCGCGTGAAGGCCTGGGCCCGTTCGGCGGCGGCGCGTTCGTGGGCCAAGGCGAATTCCAGCAACACTCGCTGGGCGTCGATCAGGTCGGGAAAACCAGCCCTGCCTGTGCGATAGGCTGTCTCCGTGGTCGCCAGCGTTTGCCGGGCCATGGGCAGCAGCGTATCGCCATACAGCGCCAGCTTGCGCAGGCTGTCGCGATGGGTGTATAATGCCAGCTTCAGGTCGGCTTCCAGGCGCTGTTGCCGGCTATCGATCTGCCGGTGCGCCTGGCTCGCACGCGCCTGCATCTCACGTAAGCCCGCATCGTACTTCTTGCGCCAGATCGGTACGTTGACTGAAACCATCCCCGAGAGCATGTCCGCGCCGCCTTCGTCGAGCATTGCCACGCGTTCACTGGCGTTCCGAGCGTATTCGACCCCCACGGTGATGTCCGGATAGTAGTTCTTGCGCGCAAGCGCAATGGCCTGGCGCTGTTGTTCCGCATCATGCCGGGCTGCTCTCAGTTCGGGATTATGCTCCCTGGCCAGGGCTATCCACTGATCGTCGGTGTATTCCGGCAATTCGGGAACCATTTGCAGCGATGGCCTGTCGGGCAGAGCCGGGAGGTGGGTATTGACCGGCCGGCCCAGAGCGGCGTTCAATTCAGCCGCCGCCACGCCGACAAGGTCCTCCAGCGAGCGCACCTGGTCATCCAGGCGGCCGATTTCCATCTGCGCGCGACTGACATCCGCCAAAATGGAATCGCCCGTTCGAAACATCGTTCGTACCACCGCTTCCAGGCGAACGAGCAGTTCCAGGTTCTCGCGGGCGATCATGGCGGGGTGATGCTGGTAGGCATGTTCATAATAGGCCCGGCTCACTTGATCCACCAGCCGCAAGCGCGTTGCTTCGAAGGCTTGCGCTTCCGCGTGAGCCCCGGTGAGGGCCATGTCGCCGCCGAGGGCTAATTTGCCGAACCAGGGGAACATTTGCTCAAGCGTGTACCGCTCCCCCATGTATTCCGCGCTTTCTTCCACCTGGTCCAGCAACACGCCGAAGGAGACCCGGGGGTCGGGCAGCGTCCGCTCCTGGGAAACCCGTTCCAGTGCGGCGCGCCATCTGTAAAAGGCCGTTTCCAGATCCGGATTGTGCTGCATGGCATAACGCACATAATCCGCCAGACGCGCACCATCGGGCAGCATCGCATCCGATTCCAATGGCGGGTATGGCCGCGCGGCTGGCGCTGGGGCGGTGGTTCGGAGGGCAAATCGCCGTTGATCTTCGCGAGACCATTGTTCAAAGGTGCGCGGTCCAACCTCCCGATTGGAAGGCCCGGCGCAACCGCCCATACCCAGGGCCAGAACGATGGCCATCGCAGGCAAGCAAATCATGTGCGTTTTTTTTTCGCGTCTATTGGTCATTCGCTTTCCGCTATTCTTGATGGCGGCCTAAAAGTCCAATTTCCGCGTTGCGCTGCATCTCGAAGTCGCTGCGGCGTATCCTAAGTACGCATCACTCCTCGAGATTTGCGCGCCGTAACTCAGACTTTTTTCACCACCATCTCAAATTTTGACTGTATACCGGTCCATCAAACCTTGAAACCCGTGTTTGAAAGACCCTCAAGTTGAAGCCCTCGGTTTAAATCGGAGTCAGGAATCGCCTGAAAATAACTGGATACTATCCTTTGCCGGTGTTGCGAAATTAATTTTCCGAAATGGCATCGATGCTGTGACCATGCTCCCCTTTGCTTTCTCTATTTTTCGTTATTTGTAGGAACTGGCAAATCGGCTGCAAGTCGAAATCCCAGGTAGTTTTGTCTGCTGCCGGCCGGCATGAAGTGCCGGTTGGTACAACGCGCAGCCGTTGAAGGATGCCGCCAGGATCCACCGCGAATGACCCGGAATTTATCGCTGCCGATATACGGTTCGATAATTGACAAGTAGCGATCATGGGCAGGGCCCAAACCGGTTTCCACAATCGGATTTTGGAGATTGTGCCGGCCATAGGCCTCCTCG
>JAWOJK010000382.1:0-6163 GCA_046481705.1 Desulfobacterales bacterium
ATACCGCCTTGAACGGGTCACGGCGTCCGGAGATCTTCAACAACGAACTGCGCTACGGGATTCTGGCCATGGCCGTCGAAAAATACCTCGTGGGGGTTTTCCGCTACCACGGGGCCCTGCCCGAAGGCCACACCTTGGGAAGCCTCGCCGCAGCCGCCGACCGCATCGTACCGATGGCGGCTCGCCTGCGCGCGGCCATCCAGCGGAATTTTTTTTAACATGCCTGCCCACAGCCCCCTAAAAAACCTCTGGCTGATCGACACGACCCTGCGGGACGGCGAGCAGGCCGCCGGGGTTGCCTTTCGCCCGGCTGAGCGCCGCCGGATCGCGGAGGGGCTGGCCGAAGCCGGGGTGGACGAGCTCGAGGTGGGCATCCCGGCCATGGGAACCGAGGCCCGGCGGGAGATCCGGTCCCTGGTGCAAGGCGGCCTCGGCTGCCGTCTGACCAGCTGGTGCCGGGCAACGCCCGGGGACATCGGGCACGCGGCCGGCTGCGGCACCGACGGGGTCCACATCAGCTTCCCGGTGTCCCCGATTCAACTCCGGGCCATGGAGCGCAGCCCATCCTGGGTCCTCCAGGCCTTGGAAACCCTGGTCCCGCTGGCCGCCGGCAGGTTTGCCTTCGTTTCGGTGGGCGCCCAGGACGCCACCCGGGCGGAACCCCCCTTTCTTGACCGCTTCGTGCGCCTGGCGGCGGCCTGCGGTGCCCAGCGGGTGCGGCTGGCCGACACCGTTGGGATTGCGACCCCCCTGGGGGTCACCCGTATGCTGCGCCGCCTGCGCCAGACCGCCAGACCGCTGCTGGCGCTGGAGTTTCACGGCCACAACGACCTGGGCATGGCCACGGCCAACGCCCTCACAGCGGCGGAGGCCGGCGCCGCGGCGCTCAGCGCCACCCTCAACGGTCTGGGGGAGCGGGCCGGAAACGCGCGCCTGGAGGAGCTGACCACCGCCCTGCCGATTGCCGCCGGTCGCAGCTGCCGGGCGCAGACCGCGCGACTGCTGCCCCTCTGCCATTATCTGGCCGACATTACCGGCCGTCCGATCGCCGCCGCCAAACCCGTTACGGGCGGCGGGGTATTTCAGCATGAATCCGGCATCCACGTCCACGGACTGCTGAAGGACGCCGCTACCTACCAGCCGTTTGCGCCCGAAACCGTGGGCCGCGGCCCCGCCACGTTCGTCGTCGGCAAATTTACCGGCAGCACGGGGCTGCACCACCTGCTGGCGGCCGCCGGCATCGAGATCAGCCGCAACCAGGCGGCCCGCCTGCTGCCGGAAATCCGGGCGGCCGCCAGCCGCAAGGGTAGGGCGCTGGCAATGCCCGAGGTTCTGCGCCTGTATCGCAAGAGCTTACCGGCCGTGCCGACAGCGAGTTGCCGCCCGGCCGCCGGTTTGCCCGCTCAGCGATAGAGCTTGTAGTCGATGTTGAATTTTTTGGCCTTGTAGCCGAACTTGCGGGTCGTGGTCTTGAGCAGTTCGGCGGCCTGGGTGGTGTTGCCGCGGGTGTTTTTGAGGGCGTCGATCAACATTTCTCGCTCGAGATTGTCAACGGCCTCTTCCAGGGAGCGTTTGGGCAGGGTGTCGGACTCCTTGCCGGTCTGCAGTGTCGGCGGCAGGTGGTAGCTGTGGATGACCCCCTCCTCGCAGAGCAGAACCGCGCGCTCGATGCAGTTTTCCAGTTCGCGCACGTTGCCGGGCCAGTGGTAGGCCATCATCATATCGATCGCCGGGGTGGAGAAGCGCATGATTTCCTTGGCGTTTTCGCGCGCATATTTTTCCAGGAAAAAATCCGCCAGCAGCAGGATGTCGGTTTTGCGCTCCCGCAAAGGCGGCATGTAGATGGGGAAAACGTTGAGGCGGTAATAGAGATCGCCGCGGAAGGTCTCCTGCTCGACGGCCTGCTCCAGGTTCTTGTTGGTGGCCGCCACGATGCGCACGTCGGTCTTGATGGTCTTGTGGCCGCCGACGCGCTCGAACTCCTTTTCCTGGAGGACCCGCAACAGCTTGGCCTGCACATCGAGATCGATGGAGCCGATCTCATCCAGAAAGATGGTCCCCTTGTTGGCCATCTCGAACTTGCCGAGCTTCTGTTTGATGGCACCGGTAAAGGCCCCCTGTTCATGACCGAAGAGTTCGCTTTCGATCAGGTTGGCGGGCAGGGCCGCACAGTTGACCTTGACAAACGGGCGCTTGGACCGAAGGCTGTTGTAGTGGATGGAGTTGGCCGCCAGCTCTTTGCCGGTGCCGCTTTCACCGCGCACCAGGACGGTGGCGTTGCTTTTGGACACCTGGGAGATCATCTGGAAGACCTCGCGCATCTTGTTGCTGTTGCCGATGATGTTGGTGACACGGTACTTGTTCTTGATCTCTTCGCGCAGCCGCCGGTTTTCCTCCCGCAGGTGCTCTTTTTCCATGCGGATGGTCTCGAGATTGATCACATGGCTGGCCACCATGGCCGCGACCACCATCAGCAGTTTCTTGCCCTCCTCCAGCGGGTAGGTTTCATCGAACTGCTTGTCGATGCACAATGCCCCCACCACCTGGCTGCTCTTCTTGATGGGCACGCAGATGAAGGACACCTCCTTTTCGTGGCTGCTCCTGCGACTGGCGGTGCGGTCGAGAAAAAGCGGTTCCTCGCTGATTTTGGGGACGGCCACGGGCGTGCCGGTCTGGATCACCCGGCCAGTGATGCCCTCGCCCACCCGGTATTTGCCCCGCTCCATGGCGCTGCGGCTGAGGCCGTGGGCTACCTCGATGGTGATTTCGTCCCGAAAGGGATTGAGGATCGTGATGGTCCCCCGGACCATACCCATGGCGTTGGAGAGGATGTCCAGCACCTGGTAGAGGGATTTTTTCAGATCGAAATGCTCGTTTAACGCTTTGCTGATCTCGTAAAGAAGCGAAATATCTTCTATCTTTTTTATTTCAGGCTGCATCGGAAATAACCAATGGTTTGCAAAATCAGAATGTCACAACAAAATCGAAAGCTGCACGTCGCTTTCTAACAAATATGTAATCAAAACAAAAGAAAAAGAATTCCTCTAAGGGTCACGGAAAGAAATTAATCCACAGGATGGCACCGGATTTTTTACGTCGACAAGGCACATTCGCCCGTGCATATCAAGATATGCACCGCTGGATGTAACGCCGATGACGGGAAAACACCCGGGGGCCGATTGCGCAGCAGGTCTGCCGGCGCTTCGTCGGGCCCCTGGTGCAACGGTTTGGTCAGTCCGGCCGGGTCAGCCCCGCTCCCGACAGTTGCGCGACGATGCGGTTCACCAGGCTGTCCGGCGTCCTGTCGCGGCAATCGATGGTCAGGTGGGCATAGCGGCGGTAGAGCGGCTGGCGTTCGCGGTAGAGATCGGCGATGGTCTGCCCCGGCGCCCGCAACACGCCCCGGGTTTGGAGATTGCTCAGACGCAGCATCAGGCGCGCGGCATCGAGCTCCAGATGCACGATGGCACCCATGGCGTCGAGATGGGCCATCGCCCGGGGGCTGTAAACCACGCTGCCACCGGTGGCAATCACGTGCGAGCGACAGGCCAGAGCCAGCACGCAGCGCTCCTCGATTTCGCGAAAGCGCGCCACCCCGGACCGGTCGATGATCTCCTGCAGGCTGCGCCCCTGGGCGGCCTGGATGCCGATATCGGTGTCGTGGAAAGAAAGCCCCATCTGCTTTGCCAGCAAGACGCCGACGGTGCTTTTGCCCACACCGGGCATGCCGATCAAGATCAGATTGGACCGGGGGACGTCCCCAGTTCGCTGCACGGCTGGCGTCACGGCTGTTGGCCCTCGGGTCGGCGCCCCGCCCGGCCGACCCGCAGGCGGTGGGCGTGGGCCCGTCGCCTTTTGCGGTTCAGATGAGACCCTGCTTTTGGGGGTCCCGCAGCTTTTTTCAGGAATCCTAACACAATTCTAACATGGTCCGATTAAGCTGCCGTCGAATTGAAGATTAAAAACAACCCACAGATTGAAATCAAGGGGGAAAACATGGATTCTGGAACCGTCAATTTCACGGCCTTCATTGATTCCATCGAAAACCGCCAGTTCAGCGAAATCGTCTACCTGCTGGAGCAGGAAGCCACCGCAGCGGAACGCTCACTCTACCAGCGCAAGATTCCGTTAAACGATAGCGGCAACCCTTCAGTGCAGTATGTCCTCACCCTCAAAAAATTTCTTGAATTCATGCGGTTCAACATCAAGCCGGTCAAAAGTGAAAAGGAGCGTTACCGCAAGTTTCAGAAGGCGCTCCAATCCCTTCGAAGTCAAAACCCGATGGCGTATCGGCGGCTACCCCAGGATAACGACGATATCCCTGCCCACGCCCACGCCATCTGAAAGCCGCCCGATAGACCACTTCGCACGCGTTTGTTTTTTGCATGCAGCATCAGGGGCGGTAACCCGCTGGTGCCGCATGCCGCCGGGGCGGCCGGTTACTTTTCAGCCGAAAATCATACCGATTCCTTCAGCTTGGCCATCATGGTCTGCTTCATTTTTTCGGTCACCCCGGCTCGGTCATGGCCCTGCCGCAGGCTCTGGCCAAGATGCTGCCCGGCATCTGCGGCGGCCTGCATCACCGCCGGTTGGCGGCTGACTGCCGGAATCATCTCGGGGGTAATCCTGACGTTCTCACCGTAGAGCATGTGGGGCAATCCAACCTTGCAGGTCTCGCCGAAGCCGCAGCTGAAGCACGAAGCGGCACCCTGGCCGGAGACCTTGGCCACGGTTTCAATGAAGTTGTAGCGGAAAAACTTCTCGATTTCATCGGCCGGCATTTTGCCGCTGCTGCCCCCGACCCCCACCGCAACCCCCAGCTTGCCCCAGAGGGTGTCGCCCTCCTGGTGCCGAAACTGGAACCAGCGCTCGAGAAAGGCATGGGTCAGGGCATTGATGCCCGAAAAGTAGTTGGGTGCCCCGATGACGTAAGCGTCGGCCGCAACGATTTTATCCCGCAGCCAGCGGCAGTCGTCCTCGACCTTGCACACGTTGTCCTTGACACACCCCAGACAAGCAATGCAACCGGAAATCGCCTTGCCCCGCAGCGAAATCAACTCCCAGTCACAGCCGCTGTTCTCCAGCACCGTGGAAACCAGTTTGTAAACGCCCGACTGTTGCTCCTTGCGGGGGCTTCCCGAAACACCCAGAATTTTCATGTGAACGCCTTTCAGGAAACGGGTAAGAGCACGATCGGTCTGCACGCCGGAACAAAAACCGTTGCCAGGTAAGACCGTTACATGCCAGAGTTCCTTTCATGATTCAAATCACGCCGATTTTGGCCATCCGCGAGAGCTGCCTGCAAATGACGTTTACCGGCGCATCCGGCCCCGGCGGCCAGAACGTCAACAAGGTGGCCACCGCGGTCCAGCTGCGTTTCGACGTCCAGGCCTGTGAGGACTTGCCGGCATCGGTGCGTGCGCGGCTGCTGGTTTTGGGGGGGTCACGGGTTTCGCGCGACGGCGTTCTGATCATCGACGCCCGGCGGTTCCGAACCCAGGAGCAGAACCGCAGCGATGCCTTGGAGCGCCTGGTGGCGCTGATCCGCCGGGCAACCGTGACACCCAAGGCGCGCCACACGACCCGCCCGACCGCCGCCGCCCGCCGCAAACGGCTGGAGTCCAAGCGCCAACGGGCCCTTATTAAAAAGAGTCGCAGCCGCATCAGCCGCAACGACGCCTGAGCCGTCAGGAACCGCACCTCGACGTCGCCGTGATGCGCGGGCTGCCAACCGAGGTACCGCAACAAGGGGGCGGCGCCGCAGCGCCGCCCCCTTGTGAGCGTTTATTCAATGGGTGAGGGCTTGCAGAGATGACCGGCCGCCATCGCCACGCGGCCGCAGCCATCGCAAACGTACTTCATCGCCGCCAGCTTGTCTTTGCAGACATGCCGGGGATCGACCTCGGGCGAACCACAGAAACTGCACTTGGCAGCGTCCCCACAGGGGTTGCAGAGGTGTCCCGGAGCGTCCGCAACGGCACCACAATTCTTACAGGTATAGGCCATGTTGTCCTCCTTTCCCGTGGCAGGCGACGCCGAGACGCGCGCCACGATATATTATCGAGTAAAATGGCAACCCATCACCGCAAAGTCAACAGCGCGACTCGCGCATCGCCCGCCGTTTTGGGGTCTGCCGGGAGTGCCGGCCAGAGGCAAGCGTCGG
>JAWOJK010000012.1:0-5796 GCA_046481705.1 Desulfobacterales bacterium
TCGCGCGAATTTTGCACAACACTTTCAGCCGCAACCGGTCAAAACCTGCAAAGGTGGTGCAACCCGACCCAAAAGCGCTCCGGTCTGACCGACTGTATTGTTGCCCTTCGTCATAACTACCGCTTTTCCAGAAGCAGCGGAATCGGGCGCTTGAGCCGTGCGGTGAACGCGGGCGACACGGCGAGCGTCGCCGCCATTTTACGGACGCCGCCGGATGCCTCCGTTTTCTGGCAGCCGATGCCCGGGCCCGGGGAATTTGAGAAGGGGCTTGCGGACCTCTTTCTCGAGGGCTACCGGGAATATCTGACCGCCGAAAACCCGGCAAAAGCCCTGCAAGCCCTCGGCCACTTTACCGTCCTGACCCCCTTCAACCGGGGCCCTTACGGCGTCATCGCGCTCAACCGGCTGGCCGAGTCCAGTCTGGAACGCAGCGGCCTCATCGACCCGGCCAACCGCTGGTATGCCAAGCGCCCGCTGCTGATCACGCGCAACGATCACGAGATGGGGCTTTTCAACGGCGATTTGGGGCTTATTCTACCCGCAGAAGGGCACGCGGGCCGACAGGATGCCTGTTTTTCCGGACCGGACGGCGCCGTCCGGCGGTTGGCGCCCCAGCGCCTGCCGCCCCATGAAACGGTCTTTGCCATGACGGTCCACAAAAGCCAGGGATCGGAGTTCGGTTCGGTCCTGGTCATTCTGCCGGAAAACGACTCTCCCCTCCTGACCCGCGAGCTGCTTTACACTGCGGTTACCCGGGCCCGTGAAAAAGTATTGATCTGGGGGCCCGAAGGTGGTTTAACCGCTGCCGTGTCAAAAAAAATTGAACGGGCTTCAGGGCTGCACGATGTCCTGTGGACCGGGACCCTCAAAAATTAAAACCGTTTGCGAAAGTTCCCACGGGAGCCCGATTCCCGCAAGCAAGGAGACTTTTCCCCGATGAGCCAACCCATTAAAACCATCATAAAAGGAACCGGACGCTATGTCCCGCCCCGGGTGGTCACCAACACGGACCTCACCCGCTGGATGGAAACTTCGGACGAATGGATCCGGCAGCGCACCGGCATCGAACAACGCCACTGGATCCCGGAAGAGGGTGGGGTCGGGGCGTCCGATCTGGGTCTGGAGGCCGCCAAAATTGCCCTTGGGCGGGCCGGTTGGCGCCCCACGGATATCGATCTGATCATTTTCGGCACCCTCAGCCCGGATATTTTCTTCCCCGGCCCCGGATGCCTGCTGCAGCATAAACTGGGGCTCTCCGAGACCCCGGCACTGGATATCCGCCAACAGTGTTCCGCCTTTCTTTACGGGCTTGCCATGGCCGATGCCTTTATCCGTAGCGGCCTGTACCAGCGGATTCTTTTTGTCGGCGGCGAGGTTCACAGCACCTGTCTGGACATTTCCACGCGGGGTCGCGACATCGCCGTTCTTTTTGGCGACGCGGCCGGTGCGGTCTGTCTGGAGGCCGTTGCAACCGATGCGCCCGCAGGCGTATTGGCCTCGGCTCTGCACGCTCAGGGGGAATTTGCCGATATTCTGATGATGGAAGCGCCCACTTTCCGCGAAAAGCCGGGCATCTCCGAGGAAATGATCCGCGAGGGCCGCCACTTTCCCAAAATGGAAGGCCGATCCGTTTTCAAGCACGCGGTTCGGCGGCTTCCCGAAGTGGCCCGAGAAGTGCTGGACAAGGCCAACCTGACCGTCGCCGATATCGATATGGTCATCCCGCACCAGGCCAACATGCGCATCAATCAAGCCTTTATGAAAGCATTGGGGCTCCCGGAGGAAAAACTGTTCAGCAACATCAACCGTTACGGCAACACCACCGCCGCCAGTATTCCGATGGCCTGCGATGATGCCCTTGAACAAAAAAAGATCGGACCGGGCAGCACCGTACTTTTCATCGGATTGGGGGCGGGCCTGACCTGGGGGGCCGTGTTGTACCGATTTCCCGGCTGAGGATGAAGGCCGAAACGGTTTGCGGAGCACCGGCAAAAAAAACGGGATGCCATTATCGGGCCGGCATCCCGTTTTTTGTTTTCGCCGCAAGCACTGCGCGGTCAGGCCAGGCTGAAAGGCCTCTTGGATGGGGGACTTTTTCAGGGAATCGATTTTTTCGGCAGTGCGCACTTGGGCCTTCAATTGCGCGGCAGAGGGGACCTATAATCCGGGAGTGAACCGCCGGCGACGTCACGTGCCATTTGGGCGGCCAGGCGTTCGGCCAGTTCCCGCCCGGTGTCCGCCGCCGACGGCAGCGCCTCGAGCGGCAGCAGGCTGTCGCCGCCGTATTTTTGCGCGCTGGAAACCGTCGCGGTCCTTTCAAACGACATCTCAGCGTGCTTCAGGTGATCCAACCGGAAATCGGCGGAGAGGGTCGCCTGCCGGACGATAAAAGGAACCCGTTGCAGTCGCGTGCGCATGATCTCGACGGCAACCCAGTTGCCGTCGACGTCGCGGATTTGTCTGAACTGCCCGGTGCCCTCCCGCACTTCCACCCGGTCGGCACCGGCGCTGTCCGCCAGGCTGGCGGTGGTCCGGGCGCTCACGACCGCATCGGCAACCGGCCGCCAGGTTTGCCACTGGGCGCGCCCGTCATCGGGGCCCGCAAGCTTTTCGGCGGCCACCGATTGGCGCGCCTCCAGGTAGACGGCTGCCAGGCTGCTGTGCAGTACCAAGCGCTCGAAAAGGGCGTGCTGTAGACGCTCGCCATGGGCGCCCGCAAAGGGGGCCACAACCAGACGCTCAACCCCGCGGAAATCGTCCCAGTCCAGTGACTGGCGCTCGACCGGCGCCACGGTACAGCCCCAGAAAACACCAGCGGCTAGCCAGACCAGCCACAGGGCCACCTCGCGGCGAGCGGGATCCCGCCTGCGAGAGGCGTAATGACGCCAGATGGGGATCAATTCAACGCGGGCATCAGGACCGCCGGTTTCTTCGACCGCCCTGCGCGCCGGGTCACCTCGAAATCCCAGATCAGCGGGACGTGGTCGGAAAACTTGACCTGGGGCACCTGAAAATCACGGGTTTGGATTTCGGGGCTGTAGAGAATAAAATCCAGCTGCCGCCGCGGGGATCGGCTCGGATGCGACGGCATGCCACTGTCATTGGCGCTTTTCAGTCCGGTTGCGGCGATAAATTCCAACAGCTCGCGCTCGCCGCGCAGCGGGTTGAAGTCGCCGGCCACAACAAAGGGCTTCTGCTCATTTTGAATGACCGAATACAGATCGCGCAGCTGCTGCTGACGGTGGCGGAATTTCAACGAGAGATGCACCAGAAAAAGCTTGATCTCTTTCAACTCAAGTTCGATCACCAGCCGCTTGATGCCCTCGTTGAAGTAATGGTAGCGAATAGACTGGATTTCCTGATTGGTCAGAAAGGCGTTGCCTTGCTTGTTGAGAACCGGAATTTTCTGAATCAGGGAGTTCTGGGCGTATTTTGACTGGTAGATCCAGTAGTGCTGCATCTCACGGGCAATGGTGGCGGCTTGGTTGGATTGTCCAGATCGAAAAGACCCGCTGTCGACTTCGATCAGACCGGCGATGTCCGGCGCAGCCTCCCTGATGAAGGCGGCGATCTGTTCCAGGTTGCGGCCGGTTTTTTTGAGATAGCCGGCGTAGGGCACCGGCAGGTGAATCCTGCGGCCGATCCCGGCCCCGTAACGGATGTTGTAGAGCAGCATTCTCATCTTGCGATTGGCGTCCTTTCGTTGGCGGTTCGGTTAAAAATTAAATCCGAAAAAGTAACGTAAGCTATAATAGAACCGCTGGTGGGTAAGTCAATGCTGCCCTTCAGCGCACCTGGAAACGCGGTACTTCGATGTGGGTGCCACGGCAGCGGGGGCATTTGCCAGGGCGGGTGAAGCGTTTGCGGTCGCTAAAAACAAAGCCGCAGTCGAGACAGGCAAAGGGCAAGGTCGAGAGTTTTTTGCGGCGCGCTTCAGCCGTGCGTTCGATGTGCGCCAAATGATCGCAGACCTCCTTTTCACGGATGCCCAGCACCCGGGACAGCTCCCGGGCACACAAGGGCTCACCGGAGAGGAGTTCGATAATGGCTTGACGAATGGTTTGCATCGCTTAAAGCCTTTATAGTATACTACAAAAATTGGTCCAATCCAAACTGTTCGAGGCGTTGCATGGCATCATCGGCTCTAAATCCCATCGGGATCCTGCAGAATAAGGGGGTTCGCATCCCCAACCCGGCCAGTGTGGAAATCGGTCCGGAGGTCGACCTCGCGCGTATCGCCGCGGAAGGCGTGGTGCTTCACACCGGCACCAAGATCTTCGGCCGCCGCACCCTGATCCTGCATGGGGCCCGAATCGGTTACGAAAGCCCCGTCACCCTTGAAAACTGTCATGTCGGCCCCTCGGTTCACCTCAGCGGCGGTTTTTTCCGGGGGGCGGTTTTTCTGGAAAAAGCCGCCATGGGGCTGGGGGCCCACGTCCGCGAAGGCACGATCCTGGAGGAGGGGGCCAGCGGCGCCCACACGGTGGGGCTCAAACAAACGATCCTGTTTCCGTTTGTGACCCTCGGCAGCCTCATCAATTTCTGCGACTGTTTGATGTCGGGCGGGACCAGCCCGCAGGACCACAGCGAAGTGGGCAGTTCCTACATCCACTTCAACTATACTCCCAACCAGGATAAGGCAACCCCGTCACTTCTGGGGGACGTTCCCTCGGGGGTGATGCTCAACCAGCGGCCGATTTTTCTGGGAGGGCAGGGTGGCCTCGTGGGCCCCTGCCGATTGGCTTTTGGCACCATTGTCGCGGCCGGATGTGTCTACCGCAAGGATGTCCTTCAACCCGGGCTGCTGGTATTCGAGGGGGGGATAAAAGGTGGCAGCATCCCTTTTACCCCTGGACTTTACCGCGGGGTTCGCAGGATCGTCGCCCACAACCTCACCTACCTGGCCAACCTGGCCGCTCTGAAGCAGTGGTATGCTCATGTCCGCGCCCAGTTTGTCTCTCCGGATTTTCCGGAGGCGCTCTTGGAGGGCCTGCTGACGGCAGTCGAGGCCGCCATCAGCGAGCGGCTGCGCCAGTTCGAACGCTTCTGCACCAAATTGCCCGAATCGGCCCGTCGCTACCGTGAAACCGCCCGGGAGGGCGCCCCGGAGGCACTGCTGAGAGAAAAGGCGGAGTTGATCGCCGGCTGGCCAGAGATGAAGGCCATCATGACGCAACACAAAGACGATGCCGGCCCGGACAATCTGCGGGAAGCCTTTCTCGAGCAAATCCAGGGATCGCTCCGCAGTGCCGGCAAAAACTATCTGACGGCCATCCAAAGACTTGAACCAGCAGCCGCGGCGGCCGGCACCTGCTGGCTGCAGGCCGTTGTCGACCGTTTCAGCGCGGCCGCCCTGAAACCGTTGCCCTCGCTTATGTCCCGCGACTGAGGCCCAGGTGCGGACTGCCATTCGCATAAAGCGCCCAAACACGGCGCGCAACGACAAAGGAACCTTTGAATGGGTATTTTATTCGGCACCGACGGTATCCGCGGGGTGGCCAATACCTACCCTATGACTGCCGAAATGGCGCTAAACGTCGGGCGGGCGCTTGCGACCCTGTTTGCGCGCCCGGATGGCGCGCCGTTTATAATCGGCCAGGATACACGCATCTCCGGAGACATGCTGGCCCACGCGCTGGCGGCCGGCATCTGCTCAATGGGTGGCAACGTCGCCCTGGCGGGGGTGCTGCCCACGCCGGGGGTGGCCCACCTCACGAGAGCCGAAAAGGCGGCCGCCGGAATCGTCATTTCGGCCTCCCACAACCCCTTCCAGGACAACGGCATTAAAATCTTCAA
>JAWOJK010000182.1:0-3936 GCA_046481705.1 Desulfobacterales bacterium
GACCTCAGCACCCCGCCCATGTACGGGTAGGCGACCGCAAACCACAGCACCACGGGGAGGTGGGCAGCCACGAGGAGTTCCGTCGATGACCCTTCGCCGTACGGGTAGACGTTGATCACGACTGCGGCGACAACGAAGGGGGCAGCCGCGATCAGGCATTGCCGCAACGTCAGGCGATGTCGCCGGGCGAAGTAGGCGGCAAGGAACGGCAGCACGAAGAGGCTGGCGTTTCGCAGCAGCCAGAACGACTCGTCGCCGGGAAAGCCCGAGAGCAGTCGGACGACATGGATCGCGATCGCCGCGGCAATTGCGAAGGCCACGGCTTCGACCCAGGAGCCACTCGCGTGCTCTGCATCTTCTCGGTCCAGACCGATGCCTCCATCAACCCCGGCAACAGCGGCGGCCCGCTGCTCAACCTGCGGGGCGAGGTCGTGGGCATCAACACGGCGATTGTGGCCCGCGGCCAGGGCATCGGGTTCGCCATACCGGCCGACCTGGCCCAAAACGTGATCTCCCAGCTGCAGTCCAAGGGGGAGGTCACCCGCGGCTGGCTGGGCGTTGCCATCCAGGATCTTTCTTCGGACCTGGCCGACTACTACCGCATCAAAGACGGCCAAGGGGTGCTGGTCTCCGAGGTCTACAGCGGGGACCCGGCCGACAAGGCCGGCATCAAACCCCAGGACATCATTGTGGCCATGGACGGCCGGAAGGTGACCAGCAGCCGTGAACTCTCCGCCATGGTCGCCAACTCCCCGGTGGGCAGCCGCCTGTCCGTTGACATCATGCGCAACGGCAAGCCCAAGACCGTCTCGGTGACCCTCGCCAAGCGCGATCAGGACGCCGGGGGGAAGGCCATCGACAGCCCCCAGACCAGCGCCGAGTTCGGCCTCCAGGTGAGCGACCTGAACCGCGAAACCGCGCAGCGGCTGGGACTCGACCCGGATGAAAAGGGCGTGGTCGTCATCGGCGTCAGCCCCGAAAGCAAGGCCGAGGCGGCAGGCCTGCGGCAGGGCGACCTGATCAAGGAAGTCAACCGCAGCCCCGTTGAGAGTGCCGACGCCCTGCGGCGCGTGCTGAAAAAAAGCGCGGCCGAACCGGTCCAGTTCCTGGTCCTGCGGCCAGGGGCGGGCTTGATCGTGCTGAAAATCACCCCGTAGGATTTCCCCAAACGGCTCCCGGCCGCCGCGTCTGTGGCGGCCGGGAGCCGCTCCCCACCCCCGCCCGTTACGCTCATCTTCCCGGACGGCAGCCGGCCGCAAAAACAAGGTTGACACCTTTTCCATCGATCCTGTAGTCTGCGAAGCTATCCTTACGAAATGAAAGCAACTACGGTCGTCATCACGGTGTTTTCCCCAAACGATCAGCAGAGGCCCAGCCCACATGAAAAATTCCGGCACCCCGACCCCCCCGGCCGCGCCCGCACCAGAATCGGCGGCAGACAGCGGCCCGTCCAATTTCATCAGGACCCTTATCGAAGAAGACCTCAGGGCCGGTAAAAATGACGGCCGCGTGGCGACCCGCTTCCCGCCCGAGCCCAACGGCTACCTGCACATCGGACACGCCAAGTCCATTTGCCTCAACTTCGGGCTGGCCAGAGACTACACCGGCACCTGCAATCTGCGCTTCGACGACACCAACCCGGCCAAGGAAAGCTCCGAATACGTCGCCTCCATTCAGACCGATGTCAAGTGGCTGGGATTTGACTGGGAAGACCGGCTGCATTTCGCATCGGACTACTTCGAAGCGCTCTACAGCTACGCCGTCGCGCTCATCCAGGCGGGCAAGGCCTATGTCTGCAGCCTGAACGCCGATCAGATCCGCGAATACCGGGGCACCCTGACCGAACCCGGCAGGCCCAGCCCCTACCGCAACCGTTCGGTGGCAGAGAACCTCGACCTCTTTAGCCGCATGCGCGCCAGCGAGTTCCCGGACGGCAGCCACGTGCTGCGCGCCAAGATCGACATGGCCGCAGCCAACCTCGTCCTGCGCGACCCCACCCTTTACCGCATCCGCCGCCTGCATCACCACCGCACCGCCGATCGCTGGTGCATCTACCCGATGTACGATTTCACCCACTGCCTTTCGGATGCCATCGAAGGGATCACCCACTCGGTGTGCACCATGGAGTTCGAAAACAACCGGGCGCTCTACGACTGGGTGCTGGACAACCTGGAGGTGCCGTGCCACCCCCAGCAGATCGAATTCGCCCGCCTGAACCTCACCCACACCGTCCTCAGCAAACGCAAACTGATCGAGATGGTGGAAAGGGGCTTTGTTTCCGGCTGGGACGACCCCCGCATGCCGACCATTTCGGGCCTTCGCCGGCGCGGCTACCCGCCGGAGGCGATCCGCACCTTCTGCGATCGCATCGGCGTGGCCAAACGCGAAAGCATGGTGGACATCGCCCTGCTGGAGCATTGCGTCCGTGAAAATCTCAACGCCAGCGCACCGCGCGTGATGGGCGTCCTGCGGCCGCTGAAAGTGGTGATCGACAACTATCCGGAGGGCCAGGTGGAGGAGATGGCATTCCTGAACCACCCCGAGTACCCGGAAAGGGGCAGCCGGATGGTGCCGTTTTCAAAGGTGCTTTACATCGAGCGCGATGATTTCCGGGAAGAGGCGCCGCGCAAATGGTTTCGGCTGGCACCGGGGCGGGAGGTGCGCCTGCGCTATGCCTACTACGTGACCTGCGTGGATGTGGTCAAGGATGCGACCGGCGAGGTGGTCGCGCTGCACTGCACCTACGACCCCGCCACCCGCGGCGGCGACTCACCGGACGGCCGCAAGGTCAAGGGCACGCTGCACTGGGTTTCAGCGGCCCACGCCCTGCCGGCGGAGGTTCGGCTCTACGACCACCTTTTCAGCGAAGCCGACCCCCAGGCCTGTGCGGATTTCGAAGCCTGCCTGAACCCCAGGTCGCTGGAGATCCTGACCGACAGCCGCGTGGAGCCCAGTCTCGCGACGGCGCCGGTCGGCAGCTGCTGCCAGTTCGAGCGCCAGGGCTATTTCTGTCGCGACCTGCAGGCGGTCGACCCCGACCGGCTGGTCTTCAACCGCACCGTGGGGCTGCGGGATTCCTGGGCCAAAATCGAAAAAGCCCAGCAGCGCGACGCCTGAGCGGGGCACCGCCGCCGTGCAGCCGGCGCCGCCGCACGGCCTGCGGTTCGTTTACAGCGCTTCGAAAACCATCCGTTTTTGGCTGTTGTTGAAGACCACCATTTTTCCGGTCACGTCCTTTTCCTCGCCGAAAATATTGGTCAGGTGGAATCGGCCGCCACGCTCCTCGACCACATCGACATTTTCCATCAGCATCTGTTCCTGGCCGTCGTGTCGCACAAACACGTTGATGTCACACATCGTTCACCCCTCCTGTTGGCCGCCCCAAACGCGGCGGCATGCTGTTTCAGCCCCCTGCCCCCGTATTTTGGACCCCGCTTCAGGGCAGTTCCTGGAGCCCCGTGGCAATGGCTTCCGCCAAGACCGCATTGAGATGACGCTCCAGCCGCGGCGCATCAAAAACCGCCTCGATGCGCTCGATCCGCATCTTGACGGGCCGACGGGTGACCCTTGCGGCGGCCACATCCCCCAAGTAGAACACCACTTCGACCGTCAACACCAACTCGCTGCGGCCCAGGCGCCGCACCGCGTCGACATTGAGCGTCTTGATCTCACCACCCACCACATATTGCAGCCCCGAACCGAGGGCCGCCAGAGCTTCGGGCGCGAAATCCCAGCCGGCCACATCCCGGAGGGCATAGCCCCTGGCACCCGCGTAGGCCTGCAGCATGGCGCTGAGATCGCCTGCCAGGGAACCCGTGCCGGTCAGGTAGGTTTCCCGCCGGCCGCGCCCTAGAAAGCGCATACCGAGATAGTCGGGTTTTTCCAGGCGCCGGTCGGTGAGGGCCTGCATTCCGACAACCGGCATCCCGGCAACCC
>JAWOJK010000123.1:0-8628 GCA_046481705.1 Desulfobacterales bacterium
CCGGGGTAATGTTGAAAGGGCCTTGCGGGACATGCTGTTTACGCTTTTGGAACAGGTCGTCATATGGGGTTGCCATGTCTGTTCCTCCTTGTGCGGGTAAAAACAGGGGTTAATTGAAAGGGGCGGTTGGGTAAAGCACCCGAATCGCCTGGCACGGCCGCATCCCGGGGTCGCGACGGCCTGTGTCAGCGGCGGGCCATTTATTTGCCGGGGTGCTGCGGCCTCACGCTTTCGATAAAACCTTTTGAATCCGGGCTTTGCGGGTGTCGATAGGCTTCGGCCGACGCCAAAAGCACGGCGCGCTGGGGGTGGGTGCCCCAGTGACCGTGAAAACAAGGATCGTGCCAGCTCGCCGCACCGTCTCCGCTGTTGCCGAAAGCCCTGCCAACCACATGATATTTCACTCTTTTCATTTGCATTACAAATTTTGCGGGGCGCCACCCCCAACGAGAGCGGGCAGCCGGCAGGACGCCCAAAATGCGCTGTTCCATATAAGATGCTGATATGCATATAAGGGGGGTCGATGGTCCCCCAACCCCCTTTCAGGACGCCCCCATGACAACCGAGCTCTATTCCCGCCTGCCTCGGCCCGACGTCAAAGGCGCCGGCGGCCTTGACTGGAAAACCTTCAGCCGTGAGCTGCTCAACGCCACCCGCCATGCAGTCTTTGTCGTTGAGCCGGGCGGCACGGTGGTCATCTCCAACCGTGCGGTCCAGCGCAGTCTGGGGCTTTTTCCGGGAAGCCTGGTTTCAAACACCCTGCCCGATATCTGGCCCGAGATCACCCACAGCCTGAGCACCCAGACCTATCGCCGCGACATTCCGGTCTCCCACAACGACGCCTCGCTGCTGGTGGAAATCAGCCCCATCCGCTGGAAGTCGGGGGTTATCGGCGTCCTCTGCGCCCTGGAAGACGTGACCAACCTTCATAAGGTCACCCGCCAGATGGTCACCTTCCAGGAACTCAACCGCGAGCTGGACGCCATTATCGACTCCAGCCACGACGGCCTGTGGATCTGCGACGGCAATGCCCGGGTGGTGCGCATCAACCCCGCCTCCGCGCGGATCAACCAGGTCCGGGCCGAAGAGGTGCTCGGGCGCAATATGCGCGACCTGGTCGCCGAAGGGTTTGTCAACCAATCGGTCACCCTGCGGGTCCTGGAAACTCGCCGGCAGGTCAATTTACTGCAGCAGACCCGCGAGGGGCGAAAGCTGATGCTGACCGGCAACCCGGTCTTCGACCAGGACGAGCGCCTGATCCGGGTGGTGGTCAATGAGCGCGACGTCACCGAAATCGACAGCCTGCAGCGCGAGCTGGAGAACCAGGAAGCCATCAAAAATCAGTTTCGCCACCAGATCCTGGAGATGCAGCTGGCGGAGGTCGAGGCCAATCGGATCATTGCCCGCAGCCCCTGCTTCCTGAACGTTCTCAAACAGGCCCTCAAGGTCAGCGGCGTCGAATCGACGGTTCTGATCCAGGGCGAATCCGGCAGCGGCAAAGGCGTGATCGCGGACCTGATCCACAAGTATTCCAACCGCAGCGACCACCCCATGATCAAGATCAACTGCGGCGCGATCCCTGAAACTCTGGTGGAGTCCGAACTCTTCGGCTATGACAGCGGGGCGTTTACCGGCGCCCGCCGCCAGGGCAAAGCGGGGTATTTCGAGGTCGCCGACGGTGGCATTCTCTTTCTGGATGAAATTGCCGAGCTGCCGCTCTCTTCCCAGGTCAAACTGCTGCATTTCCTCGAAGACGGCTATATCAGCCGGGTCGGGTCGACCGCCAAGCGCCGGCTCAACGTCCGCATTCTGGCGGCGACCAACCAGGACCTGAAGGCCATGGTGGCCGCCAAACACTTCCGCGCCGACCTTTATTTCAGGCTGCATGTGATCCCCCTCAACGTGCCGCCCCTCAGAGAGCGCCGGGAGTGCCTGCTGGCCTTGATCCGGCACTTCAGCGCGCATTTCGCCCGCAAGCTGGCCGACGCCCCCCCGCCGCGACTCTCCCAGGCGGCCCTTGAGCGCCTTTTGGCCTACGACTACCCCGGCAATGTCCGTGAATTGATGAACATCTGCGAGCGGCTGGTGGTGCTGACCGAGGGCAGCCGCATCGAGGCCGACGATTTGCCCGCGAGCCTCAATGCCGCCACATGCGATCCCGCAACCACCAGCGGCCAATGGACGGAAGGCCAAAGCCTGCAGCAGATCCTCGAAAGCGTTGAGCGTCAGGTTCTCGAAAAGGCCCGCATGCGCTTCGGCAAGCAGGCGGCGATTGCCGAAGCGCTTCAGATCAATCAGTCAACGGTGGCCCGCAAACTTCAAAAATACGGGTTGTAGGGGGCGCGTAGCGCCAGCCAAAACTGCGCGCGGGCTGTGAAAAGCATGAGCCCCGCCGATGATATGCAGTTATGCATATCATCGGGCGTCGGGATCCGAAAAATCTTAAGAAGGGCAGCCCGGCGGGCCATGCTTAGCGTTCAGATCCATTTGACAATCCCCAATCACCCGCCACATCCAAAATATTTTATTTAATTTTCAATTACTTTGAAATATCATGCCCAAGCGGTTTTTTAGAATGGCACTGCAGTTGCTTTGGATACCCCTGCCCACCCGAAGAGCTGCCGGCGGACGCCCACGGCGGCACTTGATTTTACCCCAGGGCTGTGCGAAGACGACTGAGCGACCGCTCACAAACGTTCACCCCCAAATCACAGAAGGAGGCATCCATGGCAAAACGGTTTATCATCGGTTTTCTGGCGTTGGCGGTTATGGTGGGCCCGGTCTGGGCTCAAGCCGAGCGGGATTTCTTCAAGATCGGCGTTATCACGTCGCTTTCCGGGGATCTGGCCACCGGCGGCAACGTCACCAAGCGCGGCTATGACCTGTGGGCCCAGGCTGTCAACGATGCCGGCGGAATTGACATCAAGGGGAAAAAATACCCGGTGAAGCTGTTTTATGCCGACGCCCAGTCCGAACCATCCCAGGGGGCTTCAGCGGCTGAACGCCTCGCCACCCAGGAAAAAGTGGACATGGTGCTGGGGCCCTACTCGTCGGGAGTCACTCTGGCGGCCGCACCGGTGCTCGAAAAGTATAAGATTCCGATGATAACGGGTTCCGCCGAGTCCCCCATGATCTGGAAACAAAAATTTTTCTACACCTTCGGCACCATTCCACCGGTCAACTTCACCGGCGCCACCCCCATCGAGACCCTCAAGAGTCTTGACCCGGCCCCCGAGACAGCCGTTATTTTAGGCTCCAACGACACCTTTTCCAAGGCCACCGCCGAAGCGTTCAACACGGCGGCCGAAGCCGCCGGCATCACGGTTCGAAAATTCAACATCGTGCCCTCCGGCCAGGACCTCACCCCGTTCATGTCCGCCATCAAGGTGCTGCGCCCCGATCTGGTGGCCTTCGGCGGCCATGACGAGGAGCTGATCAACCTGGTGAAGTCCCTGCGGCAGATCGATTACACCCCCAAGGCGCTGCTGATGCACTATGGGGTGACCGAACCGGCCTTCGTCGAAGCCCTCGGCAAATACGCGGAAGGCGTGCTCGGCGCCTCGGTCTGGACGGAAACGGTCCACACCCAGAGTGATATTCTCTGGAAGGACGCCGCTACGTATGCCCAGGCCGCCGAGAAAATGTTCGGCGTTCCGGCCGACTACACCCAGGCCGGCTCCTCCACCGCCGGCATCGCTTTTCAGGCCGCCCTGCAGGTTGTCGGCGCCGCTCCGCCTCTGAGCGAAAGCGATCGCGAAGCCCTGGTGAAAGCCCTCGAGAAGATAGACATCCAGACCTTCTACGGCCGGCTGAAATTCGCTGAAGAAGGCGATTACTACCACGCCAACATCGGTCTTCGGCCCCTTACGATCCAGATCCAGAACGGTACGACCGTTATCGTCGGCCCCGAGGCAGACGCCCAGGCAAAACTGCTGTTTCCCATGGTCCCCTGGCAAGAGCGTTAACCCGCGTTTGACATGTCCTTGCCACCGGCAGCCGGAAAGGCTCTTCGGCCGGCTGCCGGCCTAACCGAGCTTTGACGCGCCGGGCGGCCACACTTCACTGCCGCGGCCACCCGGCTTTTTATCCAGCGGGAGACACGCCATGTTTCTTTTACTGCCGCAGGCGCTGGTAGATGGATTTCTTATCGGCGGCATCTACGTGACGATCGCCATCGGGTTTTCACTGGCCTACGGGGTGATGCACATCATCGATTTCGCCGTCGGCGAATGGATCATGCTGGGCGCCTTTCTCGGCTTCTACCTCAACCGATGGCTGCAGATAGAACCCCTGCTCTTCCTGCCGCTGGTCTTTATCGTTTTCGCGGCCATCGGCTATCTTTTCCAGCCGGTGATCCACCGCGTGCTGAGTGGTAAAAAGGGAAACCCACTCCTGATGGCGCTTGTCTTTACCTTCGGTCTGGCCCTGATGATCAAAGGGCTGGGTCTCACGGTCTTCGGGTTTTACAGCCACTCCATCCCCTCGGCCCTTTCGGCCGGCTCCTTTTCACTGGAACTGGGCACCCTCTTCGTCACAATTCCCGTGATCCGTCTCACAGGCCTGATCTACGCCCTGGCCATCACCCTGGCGCTACACTACCTGCTGAAAAAAACCGATTTCGGCCTGGCGGTCCGGGCCCTCTCCCAGAACAAGGAAGCCGCCGGCCTGATGGGCATCAATGCCAAACGCACCAGTTCATATGTGTACGGCATCTATGTCGGCATCAGCGCCATGTCCGGGGTGCTGATCGGCTGCATCTTCTCCATCAGCGCCCAGATGGGCTCTCAGTACACCGTTTTTTCCTTTTTCGTCGTGGTTCTGGCCGGTATGGGCTACCTCTCCGGAGTCCCCTGGGCCGCATTTCTGCTGGGGGTGGTGCAGTCCTTTTTCCTGATCTACTTCAATCCGGGCTGGACCCTGCTGGCGGTCTTCGGGATCCTCTATGCCGTGCTGTTAGTTTCGCCCAAAGGCCTTTTCGGGAAAGGAGTGTGACGATGCACTGGCGCAATTTGCTCTGGATCGGCATTTCGCTTGTGGGCCTGCTGCTGCTGCCGAAATTCTTTCCCGACCCTTTTTTCCTGCGGATTGTAACCGAGGTTTTCATGTGGGTCGGGCTGGCCATCACCTGGGACGTCATGGCCGGCTACACCGGTTATCTCAATTTCGGGCACGGTGCCTTTTTCGGCATCGGCGCCTACGTGACCGCCATCCTGATGATGCGCTCGGGCTGGCCTTTCGCCGCCACCCTGCCGGTGGCCGGGCTGGTGGCCGGGGCAGCAGCCCTGATCGCCGGCCTGCCCACCCTGCGCCTCAAAGGGGCCTATTTCGCCATCGCCACCTGGGCCCTGGCCCTGGCGGTGCAGCAAATGGCGCTGGTCTTAAACATCACCGGCGGCCCCGACGGCATGCGCCTGCCGCCCTTTCTGCACCCGCAGTTCTTCTTCTACCTGATGTTCGCCCTGGTGGCCGCCACCTTTGCGCTGCTCTGGTTTCTGCTGGAAAAGTCGCCATTTGGCCTCAAGGTCAAAGCCATTCGCGAGGATGAGCTGGGCGCCATGGCGCTGGGGATCAACCCCACCACAATCAAGATGCAGGCCTTTATCCTTTCGGCGATCCCCGCCGGGGTCCTCGGCGGGGTATACGCCTACTGGATCACCTTTATCGACCCGGCCTCGGTCCTGGCGGACATCATCACCGATCAGGCCATGGTCATGGCGGTCTTCGGCGGACTCGGGACCCTGATCGGTCCGCTGATCGGCGCCGTCCTGATCTTTGCATTCAAGACCTATTTCTGGGCCTATCTGTCCGACTACCAAGTGCTTTACCTGATCATCCTGGGGGGCGTCATCGCCCTCACGGTGGTGTTTCTGCCCAACGGGTTGTGGGGGACCATTACCGGCTACACGGGTGGCCGCCGCATCCTGCGAAAGGCCTTGAGGGTCCGTCAGCTGGACGAGCGGCCCCAAAGCAGCGGAGAAAAAGAGACATGACAACGCCGCTTCTCAGTGTTGAAGACCTGACCAAAACATTTGGCGGCCTGCATGCCGTCGAGGAAGTGTCTTTCCAGATCCAGCAGGGGGAAATCATCGGCCTGATCGGCCCCAACGGTGCGGGGAAAACCACTATTTTCAACCTGATCAGCGGCTATCATCCTCCCACGCGTGGTCGGATCGCCTTCAACGGACGGGACATCACCGGCCGCCGCCCTTACGAACTGGCCCGCCTGGGCATCGGACGGACCTTCCAGGTGGTCAAACCCTTCCCCGGGTTGACGGTGCTTGAAAACGTCCTGATCGCCGCCTTTGCGCGGCACCCCAAACGGGCCGATGCCGAGCAGCATGCCTGGCAGATTCTGGAAAGCACCGGGCTGGCCGACCGGGCCGGGGTGTCGGCCGCGAGTTTGACCCTGGCGGGCCGCAAGCGGCTCGAAATCAGCAAGGCTTTGGCGCTGGAGCCGCAGCTGTTGCTGCTGGATGAAGTGGTGGCGGGACTGAACCCCACCGAAGCCGACCAGACCATCAAGCTGATCCTGCAACTGCGCGACAGCGGCATCAGCATCCTGATCGTGGAACACATCATGCGGGTGATCATGAACATCAGCGACAGCATCCTGGTGCTGAACTTCGGGCGCCAGATCGCCATGGGAAAACCTGCGGAAGTGACTCAAAACCCCGAGGTGGTAAAAGCCTACCTGGGAGAGGAGGCGGCATGAAAGCCCTAACCGTTGAAGAGCTGGCGGTGTTCTATGGCGACACCCAAGCCCTCTGGGACGTTTCCTTCAGCGTTCAAGCCGGGCAGTTGGTGGCCCTGCTGGGCGCCAACGGGGCCGGCAAGACCACCACCCTCAAGGCCATCTGCGGCCTGTTGACAGCCGCCTCCGGCAAGATCACCTACGAGGGCCGCACCACCAGCGAGCTGCCGGTGCATGAAACCGCCAACCTGGGCATTACCCTGGTGCCCGAAGGGCGGCAGCTGTTTCCCAAGATGAACGTCGAGGAAAACCTCATCGTCGGCTCTTATCTCAAGCGCGCCAGGGAAAACCGCCAGCGCAACCTTGAGCGGGTTTACGCCCTTTTCCCCCGGTTGGCCGAGCGACGCAACCAGACCGCGGAAACCCTTTCGGGCGGCGAGCAGCAGATGGTCGCCATCGGCCGGGGGCTGATGCAAAACCCGCGGTTGATCATGTTCGACGAACCCAGCCTGGGGCTGGCGCCCATCCTGGTTCAGGAAATGTTCACCGTCATTCAGGAACTCCACAGCCAGGGGCTTACCATCTTCCTGGTGGAGCAGAACGTCAAACAGACCCTCAAGATCGCCGACTACTGCTACGTGATCGAAAACGGCCGCATCGTCCAGGAGGGCACCGGCCGTGAGATGGAAGAAAACCCGAGGGTCCGGGAGGCATATTTGGGGTTCTGACCGCCGCCGGACAGCCCCGCAGTCGCCATTGCGGCTTTGGCAGCCATCGTTTGTTCGGGCGATGCCCGCATCCGACAGGCTGCCGGGACTTTAGCGGCCGGCGTCGTGAGAACCCGGCGAGGGCGACTTCAGGGCGCCGATGACCGCTCGCATGAAGGCCGGCAAGTCCTCAGGGGTTCGGCTGGTGACGAGATTGCCGTCCACCACGACCTCCTGATCCACCCAACGCGCACCGGCATGCACCAGATCGTCCCTGATGGAGAAAAACGAGGTCACGGTGCGCCCCGCGACGATTTCAGCCGAGGCCAGCATCCACCCCGCGTGGCAAATGGCCGCCACCAGTTTGCCCGCTTCGGCGCAGGTCTTGACCAGCCGAACCATGGCCGCGTGCCGCCGCATGATGTCAGGCGCATAGCCACCGGGAATGATCACCCCGTCGCAGGCGGCCGCCGCGACGCTTTCCGCGGTGGTATCCGCCGTCACCGGCAAGCCGTTTTTACTGGTGTAGACCCGGGCGCTCCCCGAGCCCACGACCGTCACCCCCGCATCGGCCTCCTTGAGGCGGTAGTACGGGTACCAGAACTCAAACTCGTTGTACATCTGCTCGACCAGAATCAGGACATTTTTACCGGCAAGCTCCATTGGAAGTTCCTCCTTGCGTTCTGAAAGTGAGTCTTTCGACTGAAGCTTAACCCTCCCATGGGGTTGTCCACCCGGTCAAGCGGTTTTTTTGCCGGTCAAGAAAGCTGCGCCCATCCTCCACGCGGACTCACCGCCAAGCGCCCCCCGCCCTCCCGTTTCCCCGACCATTGCCGTTGGTGGCGTCTGTAATGGCGGCCGGGAGGGTTGCGCAGCACCCCCGGCCCACCGCTCGCCGCACCTGCCCCCCCGGGGGGGTGGAAGGGGGCGGCAGGCCAGGCGGTGGTGATGCGCCGCTGGGATCAAATCCAAGGCAAGATGGGAGGCTGACCGGGCGGGGAATCAGAAACGGTTTCTTGTGCGTTTGGGGCGGTGCGTTAACGGGTGCCGCAGAGGCTGTCCAGTTCGCTTCGGAGCGCGTCAAATTCGGCGCGGATGACTTGCGTCACCTCTGAAACCAGGAAGGCCAGATCGGCCCGCGAGAGGCTGAGCGTTTGCGTGCCGCTGTCAGGCGCGCCGGGCTGCCCCCCGCCGATCGCCCCCTGCGGCGCCTTCCGGCCCTGGTGAGCG
>JAWOJK010000277.1:0-29305 GCA_046481705.1 Desulfobacterales bacterium
CCCGCGCGTATCGGCTTATCTGCTCGATCCTGTCCGCGCCAAATTCATCGGCGCCGGCGATCACCAGACAGACGGCTACCGGCGTTTTGAGGACGTCTCCTACCCGTGCTTCACCACCGCCGGCGGCCGGCGCATCGAACTGCGCGAGGGGGTCTGGACCGGGTCCGGCCACCGGCAGAACCTCAAGCTTATCAATGTTCCTGTGCTCAAGCACCATGACAAGGGCGGCTCGGAGATCACCGCCTCCCTCAAGCACATGTACGGCCTGTTGTCCAGCATTCGTAAGCAAAACAGCCTCTTCGGCTGCACTGCTGAAGGCAATTTACGGAAGTAAGTGAGTTGTGATTTGGTCGCTCAAGGTTGTTGGAAAAAATTAAAACACAACCAGATCCATTCAATAACAGGGTATACTTTGAACGGTCATTAATTTCGATTCTCTCTAACTCCCTCTCCCGCTGGGAGGGGGTTGGGGTGAGGGTTAAAAAATCCAAGATTGTGACCGCTCCAAGTATATTTTTCCGGAGGTGAGCGAAGGCGGGTTCACGGACGGCGGCGTCATGGGGTGGTGGGTCGGGGTTTTCCAGCGCCGCAGGCGTCGCGGCAAAACTCTCACCGGGCGCGTCGTTTTTCGAGCCGGCCATCCCCTTTTGGCGATGCCGCCGAGTCGGAATGTCGAGGCGTCCGGTGAGAGGGTAGGTATGTCATGGGGTTTATTTTAGGGGATGCGCAGGTCGGGGGTTAGTCTGAGTACCCGCTGCCCACGATCAGGCCGCTTTGGGTCGTCTTGAGGTAGGAATGCTTCATTTTGCCCTGCCATTCATAGTCGACCCAGATCCCCTCAGGGGTGGATTGGATGATAACGTCATACAACGGGGCGGACTCTTCCTGCAGATTTTTGCCGGCCAGGGTCGGATGGACGATCAGGTTTCCGCTGGCTTCCATGATGAATGCATAGGGGTCGTAGTCATTTGCTTTGAACTCCGCGGGCGCTTTTCCGCCGTCGATGGCGGCCGCGATGTCCTCCACGTTCTTCTGAATCGCGTCCTTGTCCGCGGCGAAAACATTGAAAGACAGGCATACACCGAACATGACCGCCATAGTCAGAATTGCAATTTTCTTCATTCCTTGCTCCTTAGTTTGGTTGGTGACTGGATGACTTCAATTGCCGATTCATCGCGGATCTTCCCACCCTGACGTCAGGACTCACCTCCTTTCTATTCGGTGGGCGAACAATTTTTGAAATGCCGGTATCGTGTGGTTACGCAATCGGGGCAACAAAGAGGCCTGGTGAGGGTGTCGGCATGCGGAGGTCTCCGCGACAGATGGTGGATTCACAACAGGCCTGAATGAAATTTGGCGAATACTAGATATACAAAAAGATAGGGGAATCGAGTAACATTGATGAAATTTTATGTCAAGCACTGATGTTCATTAATTGCCCATTGCGCCTTACAGGCATGCAGGAACAGTCGGCGGCAGCCTCCCCGATATCCCCGGCGAGACCCTTGCCCCGCCGGTCGGATCATCTCCTGAAATGGCATCCTGTCTTTCACTTGTTTTTCCATGCCGAAAAGGTGACGAGGATGGCGTTTCTCACCAGGTTGCGAAGACCGATCTGGCTGTCGTTGACGCGCTAGAAGTGCTCGATTTCCACCACGAGTCCCCGGAGTGAGGGAACTGTCGGCTCAGGTGGATCCTTCCCCCTCAAAGGGCATCTGCAGATGGTATACGCCGTATTCCAGTTTTGCTTTCATCAGCCCCCCCTTTTCAAAGACTTTCATCATCGCGATGTTTGAGGAGAGGACATCGGCCGTAAATCCCCGCAACCCGCGTTCTTTGGCCAATCGCACCAGCATTTTGTATAGGAACGTACCAAGGCCCAGCCCCTGGTAATGTTCATCCACGACAAAAGCGACTTCGGCCCAGGCGCGATGGGTCTCCCGTATATATCTCGCTTCCGCAATAATGTGATTTTCCCAACCGGGTTCGCCAACCAGTCCAACGATGGACATCACCTGGTTACAGTCCACATTGACGTATTCCTGCATCTTCGCATGGGGCATGGTCTTAACCGGGGTGAAATAGCGGTAGTAGACCGCCTCGTCCGAAAAGCGGTAGAAAAGGCGCCGCATTTCTTCTTCATCGGAAGGTTTGATGCATCGGATCAGAACCTGTACCCCGCCTTTGAAGGTGTGCCGGGTAGCAATATCCGCCGGGTAGAGATGGGCGCACTCCGCCAGGAAAATCTGGTCGGGGTAGAGGATCTTTTGCGCCTTGGCCTGTTTAACCAGTGCCGACCGGTCATCCGGATGGGCAATTTCAATTAGCGTCTGGGCCCGCTCGCGCACGCTACGGCCGGCCAGGTTGGCGACCCCGTATTCGGTAACCACGGTTTCCACGGACTCTCGCAGGGTGAACAGGTTGGGAAACCTCCCCACCGATAGCACGATGTTGGGCTTGCCTTTACGGTTACGACTGGTGAGGGCAAATATCGTGCGTCCCCCCGGGGAAATATTTGCGGCGCTGAAAAAGTCCATCATTTCACCGGGTGCGGCCGGGAGGTTCCCTTTGCCGGCATGCAGGGCGATTTGCCCCGTCAAATCTACCTTGCGGGCCGTAAAGATGGCGATAAAACCAGGGTTGCGGCCAATTGCAACCGGGTTGAAAACCCTGTCAATTCCCTGGAATTCGACCAGCGGATTACGATCCAGCCAGGCCATCAGTTGAACTGTTCCGAAGGCATATGAAGCCAATGACTTGCCACGGCTAACCTCCTTGAAACGATTGGTGACAGCGCCGCTTTTGATTAAATCCATCAGAGCATCGGTAAAAAGGGGCGAATGAATGCCCAGATGGCGTTTTTGGACCAGATGGGACCCCAGAGCTTCGAAAAGGGGACCAATTGAAAAGGCCAGGCAGCTTCGGTCTTCAATGAGCGAAGCGACGTTCCTCGCGACGCGATCGATGATCTGGTCTACGGGGAAGCGATCGAAATACAGGGGTGGTTCCGTTGCGGGCACCAGAAGATCAAAGTCGGCGATTGGCACAAAGGTGTCCCCGAAAG
This sequence comes from Desulfobacterales bacterium, assembly GCA_046481705.1. Taxonomy (GTDB): domain Bacteria; phylum Desulfobacterota; class Desulfobacteria; order Desulfobacterales; family JAABRJ01; genus JAABRJ01. The sequence continues at coordinate 3,065 of JAWOJK010000277.1, forward strand.
TGCGGGGTATCCGTGGGTTAATCTCACCTACCACCACCTTGGCATGGTCCATGGCCTGGCGTGCCACGTCCACTGCCACCCCGAGGCTGCAGTAACCGGCTTCGTTGGGAGGCGTAATCTGAACAAAGGCCACATCAACGGGAATCTGTCCTGATTCGATCAACGGGGGAATGCGGGCAAAACGACATGGAATCAAATCCACGTGACCCTGGGTGATGGCTTCCCTGGCCACCCATCCGGAGAAAAACGTTTTGAGGCGGTATTTATGGGAACTGAGCTTCTTTAGGGAGATCGCATCACCGAAACTGACTAGTTGGATTAGCTCCAAGTCCTGCAAATTATTCGCGTCAGAGGCCATTAAGTGTTTAAGCAGGGTTCGAGGCTCCGATAGTCCGGTTCCTATAAAAATGCTCATACCCGGCTCGATTCTTTGCAGAACCATCTCGGGCGTCACTAAAAGCTTTTCCCATGGCTGGCGGTCTGCGCTGTTCATTTTGCCCCTTTTTTCTTTTTTTCCACGGTACCTAATAAAAATTACGGTTATCCATAAAACTTAAGTTGGTCGATTGAAAGGCAACGCCAAGTTGTGTCATCCCGGAAGCAGTGAAGCGGATATTCGGAATCCAGAAAATCGAATAGGTATTGTGGGTTTTAGCCTTCCCGGGAATGAAACCAAACTTGAACCAGGTGGCTTGATAAAACATAGGCTCAGGAGCGATCTATGCTCTATGTGTTCGACGATGTCGTGCACTAATTGCGTGATCAACATGCCGGTGCGGTAGCGAAAAACCCCACCCTTGTCTTGACCAATGAAACCCTGCCGTGCGTGGTCCAGATCGCCGACAAGGGAGGGCTGAGGACGTGCTTTGAAAGAAAACACGGAAATACGCAGCGGGGCGAATGTCATTGACTGCAAGGTCGCCTACAAAGCCGTAGCCGATGCCTTCGCTCTGGAATACAACGCCATTGGACCAAATTCTGTAGTCGCAAAAGCCATATAGACTTCTCTGGGACCGGCAGGCGGGACCGCACCCGGTATAAACTCGGGAATTCTTCCTTCGAGAAGCTTCAGCCTTCGAATTCTTCGTTGAACACGATCCGGTCGCTGAAACGTTTCCACGGGCCGCGGCGCTCCCGGGCGTAGGCACGGAGACGCCTCCACCACTGCTCGCCGAAAAGGACCCGATGGGCGGAATAGTCGCGTTTGTCGATTATTCCGCCCACCTCGATCTGCTGGATGCCGAAATCGTTGTATTTCGGCCCAAGCATGAGGCATGCGGTGATGACGTCGATGGAATGTTGTTTCACCAGGTTTTTCGAGTAAAGTTTGGAGAGGGCCGCCACTTTCGAGTCGTAGCGAAGCGATTTTGCGATGGCGACGGTCTGATCCACCGACAACCTGTTAAACTGCATGGGGACGCCGTAGTTTTTTCTTTCCACTTTAAAAGGAGAAGTGTTTCCGACGAACAAAATATCCAAATCGTTCGGAAGCTTCTCGGCTTGGACGCCCGCAAGCCAGCGCGCCAGCGAACCGAAAAGCAGGACCGTTTTCGGGTAATACTCCGCTACGTCCTCGGCCAACTGATGCAGAGCGTCTTCGAAACTCCGGATTCTCTCCTTCGTATCCTTCTCCGAAAATTCCGATTCCTCGCTCAATTTTGCCGCGCTTTTTCGACGATCGTGCATAGGGACGCCCTTGACTTGCTAACTTTATAATGCAATTCATTACCCTTTTACTGAAATTTCAAAAAACACCAGCTTCAGAACCAGTCGGAGCCAGGGTCGGGTCATGCTAACGAATAGCGTTTTATCCATCGTCCCAAACTGAAAATGGCAATCAACGGTGCCTCGCGTGGCTGAAAAAGTAGTGTTAATAAACGAACGATGAGGGCATGATGGATAAAATGTGGTTGAACAGAGCCGTCGGCTGCCATCGGTGAAGCGATGGTTTTTTTATACAGGCCACCTGGCGAATATTGCAAGAAAAGATTGTTGGATCAGATCAGGACTGGTCGTGGCGGTCGTTAAATTCTGCCTTCAACAAAAAATTATCAGCCAAATTTCTCACCACTCGACAGCCCAAAGTTTAGCAATATCAAGCCGCAAGCGGTAACAGATCAGTAGGGTTTTTTTCTCTTTGACAAAATTATTCAATTCCAGGTAACGCCATCAATTAACAATGAAAAATGAAAGGCGAGTTCAAAATGACTCAGACGGTATACCGAGAGTTGCTTGAAGTGATGAAGAGCCGGGGAGGCCCCTACCCAGGTTTGGACATACCTGAGTTTTTCGCGTTGGTAGAAGAGATCTTCAATCCCGAAGAGGCCGAAATCAACAATGCCTTGCCGCGAAAACCGGCTCCTGTTGAAGAGATTGTGGCCAAGACTGGCCGAAGTCCTGAGGAGGTATCAAAGATCCTCGAACGAATGGCTGTCAGGGGATTGTGCGGGGTTTCCAAGACCTCCGGTGGCGTGCTCTACCGTGGATTGCCTTTCATGCCGGGTATCTTCGAGTTCATGTTCATCGGCGGCGGGGAAACCGAACGGGAAAAGACGCTCGCCCGCTTGATCCACACCTACAAGAAAGCCTATTCAGAGGCCAGAGGTGTTGAAAAGATTACCTATCCCCTTACCCGGGTCATTCCCGTTGCCCGTACGATCAGGGCCGGCAATACCATCCACACATACGATCAGGTCATGACCTACATCGACAAATACGACTTGATTGGCGTGGGAGCCTGCTACTGCCGCCAGGCTGCAAAGCTTCGCGGCGAGGAGCTCCATGGAATGCCCATCGGCGTCTGCATGTGGTTCGGTGAGATTGCCGAAAACATCACCGAGCGGTTGGGGGGGAGGCGGGTAACCAGAGAGGAGGCAAGACAAATCGTGAGCCGCTGCGAGGAAGCCGGTCTAATCCACATGAGCCGCAACACGACCGATGAAATCGACTTTATGTGCAACTGTGATCGTTGGCACTGCGAGGTGGTTGGCCAGGTTTTGAAGCAACCCAGGCCCGGCCTTGTTTTCAATTCGGGGTTCGAGCCCTCATTCGATCCCGAGCGTTGCGTTGCTTGCGAGACGTGCATCGAACGGTGTCCGCCGGAAGCCCTGACCATGGGTGAAGCCAATCTGCCTGTGGTCAATACCGATCGATGCTTCGGGTGCGGGGTGTGTGCCACCGGGTGTCCGGAGGGCGCGATTGCAATGGAAAACAAGCCGGGTTTTCCTACCCCGCCAAAGACAGTCAAAGAATTGGCAAAAGCATTGAAGGGATAGCCCTCTCACCAGATTCAACCCGGCGGCCTTCATGATGGCGCAGAACCGCGCCGCCCTGAATCCCCGGACCCTGAGCTTTCTAACCCCGTGAGGCGGTCGCTCACGCATGGTGTCCTCCATCCCGGCACCCCCGCGGCAGGTATCCAAGAACGTCTCTCGGTATGCTCCCCGGCCCGCCGTTGCGCCAAGCGGGCCTGCTTTGCGCTGTGGTTTAGGTAGGCGCCTTTTTGGCCCAGTTTCACCGGATATTCCGAGAGCCGCGGACAGGCTTGGCAGCGCTCCAGTCCAAATACGGCGCTGTGTTTCGCGTTCTTATTGGGCTTGCAATACGTGGAGCATGACCCGCAGGGCAGACCGTGACGTTGCCGGTGGCATCAAAGTGAAGTTCGCTCAGGGGCTTTTTTCGCCCCCCTTGCTGGTGGGGGCGATCAACTCCACACTGCCGTAGAGGGTATCGGCCAACACATTATCGGGGCCCAGACCGCGGACTTTGGTATCGGCAATGGCGGGGATCAACGCAGGGGCATCGCTTTCACAGGCCGGCTCAACGGCAACATGGGTGATCAGATTGAGGGTTTGTGATTGCTTCGGGCTGAACAAACGGGACACGGCAATGTGCGGGGCGACCTCGAAAATTGTGGTGCAAATCAGATAGACGTCAGAATTATTTGGGTTAAATAATTAGAACTATCATTCCAGGCAGTTAAAAAATGTGTACGGTAGTGAGACTCGTTTTTAGGGCGGTAAAAATTTACTTTTCTGATTTCATCAAAATCCCCATCGCGGTAAATTCGAAGATACTTGGTCACGGCGTTGACACAAACGACCGATAGTTTGGATATTTGGTTGTGCGAAAGGCCTTGTTTTTTAAGCCAGAAAACTTCCATTCTGCGCTGAACTCGAAGGACCGGATGGTTGAAACGGTCGTGTTCACTGTTTTTCAAATCCTGCCCCGAGAACTCGACTTTGATCATTTTTCACTCCCTGGCCATTGATGGTTCAATGAATCCAGGGTAGTATGGAAAAAATTCTAAGTTTGTCCGGAGCAAAATTTTCTTGGACTAATAATTTCACATATTATAACCGTTCGCAGTATATACCGATTTATCACCGAGCCCGGCCAATGTGAATGCTGTCAGATGACGGGTCGTGTGAAAGCCGAAGGGCTTGATTTTCGCTGTTACACAGAGTAGCCGCATGAAATGGTGGCGAATGGTGAACGGCCGACCCAATTGCTCTCAGCAGGGAGCGTCTATGCGGGGTTGTCTGGGCATGAAAACACCGTATTCGTTATGCTTGAATTTGGCAGGTTTATAAGTTAAGGGCGTCCCTACCTGTGACCTAAGGGCGTCCCTACCTGTGACTACCTGTGAGTCCCCACCTATGAGACGCACGACAATGGCATCGGGGGTGGTGGCGGTAAAAGCCGCCGCGTTTTACGTTTGGAAGTTTTGGAGTAATCGAAAGGAGGGGGAAACATGCAAGCACGTGGTCCACTTATGATAGAACATCGACTGATTGAACGGATGCTCTCGGTCATCGAAGATGCCCTGGTAAAAATCAAATCGGAACACGAGGTAGATCCTGTATTCGTGGATACAGCAGTTGATTTCATCCGCATGTACGCCGATCGGACGCATCACGGGAAGGAGGAAGACATTCTTTTTCGAGATCTTAAGAATAAACCGCTGTCCACCGAAGACCGGCGAATCATGAACGAATTGATCGGGGATCACGTGTTTGGGCGCCTGACAACCCAAGCGCTTGTTGACGCCAACCATCGCTACCGGAATGCTGACGAGACTGCCTTGGCGGACATTGCCGACAAACTTCAGACGCTTATCGATTTCTACCCGAAACATATCGCGAAAGAAGACAAGGTGTTCTTCCCTTCAGCCAGAGCCTACTTCACTGATGAAGAGGACCAGGCGATGCTGGCAGAGTTTTGGGAGTTCGATCGGAAGATAATTCACGAGAAGTACAAGTCGGTGGTTGAAGACCTGGAAAATCGACAATAAGTTCAATCTTGCGTTGCACATGTGCCTGTTGCAAGCATGGGGTCCCCCTTGCGGCAAGGGCTTGGTTGTTGGGCATTGCCACCTGCCAACAGAGAAAGACTTCATGACAGCATTACTTGCCTGCGTACTGGGTGGTTTGCTTCTCGGAACCCCACTCGCTTTGGCCGGGGTAGACATTCGGCACGAGCAAATCCAGTTCGAGAAAGGTGCATCCGCTGCCATCATCCCAGGCAAGATCAAGGGCGATCAGATCGTCGACTACTCGTTGTGGGCCGCCGCGGGGCAATCGATGGCCGCCATCCTCAAGCCGAGTAATCTGTCAGCGCATTTCAACGTGCTGCCTCCCGGTTCGGACGCGGCGATATTCGTGGGAGCGACCTCCGGCAACCGCTTCGAGGCCTAGCTGCCCGCCGACGGTGAGTACACGATCCGCGTCTACCTGATGCGCAGTGAGCCCGGCGCAACGAAACTGCAAATTACAGCCTCGCGGTGGGCATTGCGGGCGGGGCAAGAAAGTCGCTGGCGCGTCTTTCGACAGGACGCTTGAACTGCAGGGCATCGGATTCCGCGTTCGGAGTGCAAATCAAGGCTCGATCAACACCCTTTACATCATTCCGGCCGGTCTCGAAATCGATAATTCGCCAATCGAGCGGACGATCAACGGAACGGTCACGGGTGCCGAGGTGGCAGACCTGAATGGGGATGGTTCCCCCGAGATCTATGTCTATGTTACCTCCGCAGGCAGCGCGTCACACGGTTGGCTGGTGGCCTAAGCGGCTAACCGGCGCAAATCGCTCAGCGAAATCCACCTGCCCCTCTTAGCACAGGACAAGGCGGCTTCAATAGGCTATATGGGGCATGACGAGTTCGCTGTGGTCGAGAGCGTTCTCGTCCATCGTTTTCCCGTTTACCGTGACGCCGACACCAACGCCAAATCCACCGGGGGCACGCGGCAGCTTCGGTACACGCTGGTTGCCGGCGAGGCAGGCTGGATTCTCAAGGTCGACAGGGTGGACGAATACTGATGGCATTCACGAACGAAGGGATCATTTCTTGCAGAAACAGAATGCCCACCCCCATCATTCCACCGGACTTGCGCCAAAAGCGGCGCGGGCGCCCGGACACTCAACCGTTCGGCGTGAGGAGATAAAATGAAAAGGATGTGCTCATGGATTACCGGCTTGCTGATCTCGTCGATGTTGCCTGCCCAAGCGGCCGACAACATGAAGGCCTTTCCCCCAGCGGATCAGGGCAAGGTTCGATACGTATTGCAACTTCCGGCACAAGATGACGAATCCGCTTTCAAGGTGGAGCTGATGGTCGGGAAGACAGTTCAAGTTGACGAAAGGAACAAATACTTTTTCGGCGGGGCAATTGCGGAAGAGACCATCAAGGGCTGGGGATTCCCACGCTACGTTGTCAGCAAGTTTGGGCCGATGGCAGGCACGCTGATGGCCATCGATCCAAACGCACCCAAAGTGGCCAGGTTTATCACGCTTGGCGGCGATCCCTATCTCATTCGTTACAACAGCCGTTTGCCAATCGTGGTCTATGTTCCCGAGGGCGTTGAGGTTCGTTATCGGATCTGGACTGCCGGAGGGGAGCCAAAAGCTATGGAGAAGGGTTGAGACGGGCATTTCATCAATGAAAGGATTAAAAGAGGCGATTGATCTTTTTTGGGAAGTGAAAAAGCCAACCCCCACTGAATTGATGGGGATACAAAAGGTGATGAACCGCTAAAAGGTCAAAATCCAGACGACTTCGAGATGCAGCGCAACGCCGAAATTGGACTTTCTACGCCGCCATCAAAATGTGGCGGTCAACGCATGACACCATGCCCTTCGATAACCGGCAGTCCCTTGCTCAGTGCGTTGCGTAAATTTGGTTTCGAAATCATCAGGGGGAAAGGCAGGCATCTTTTTCTGCAGTATCAAGACGGACGATGCACAGTCTCTCCTGTACACAATGGGTGGGGGCCCAATTTCAACCAAAAGCTTTCACAACGACGATATGCAAAATTTGACATCAGATAACATCATGGTGTTGTTCCTGTCGTTGGGGGTTCTTCTCGGTGCGGCCCGCGTGCTTGGCGAGGTGGCTCAGCGGTTTCACCAGCCCGCGGTGCTGGGGGAGTTGATCGCAGGCGTTTTACTTGGACCGACGGTTTTGGGCAGCATTGCGCCAGGGCTGAATGAGTTCCTTTTCCCATTGCAAGGGCCGAACGCCATCGCTTTGGATGCCATTGGGACGCTGGCGATTATGTTGTTCCTGCTGGTCGCGGGGATGGAAGTCGATCTGTCAACAATCTGGAAACAGGGCAAGATCGGCTGTAAAGTCGGGATCACCAGCATTGTCATCCCGTTTTCCATCGCATTGATTGCGGCTTTTGTTTTACCCGATGCGTTTGGCCGCCATTTGGGTGCAGACCCGCTGATATTTGCGCTGTTTTTAGCAATCGCCATTTCAATTTCAGCCCTGCCCGTTATTGCAAAAACCCTGATGGACATGGGCATATACCGCACCGACCTGGGGATGGTGGTCGTGAGCGCGGCGATTTTTAATGATCTTGTCGGATGGATCATTTTCGCGGTTTTATTGGGGCTCATAGGTGGTCAGTCCGGCAGCGGCAATAATGTCATGCTGACCATTTCATTGACATTGGCATTTGTTGGCGCGATGCTAACGCTCGGCCGCTGGCTGATTCACAAGGCACTCCCCTTTGTGCAGGCCTACACCCGCTGGCCGGGGGGTGAGCTGAGTTTTTCGCTTATCCTGGGGTTGCTTGGCGCCGCATTTACCGAATGGATCGGAATTCATGCAATCTTCGGCGCCTTTATCGTCGGGGCGGCTATCGGTGATTCATTTCACCTGCGGGAACGCACCCGGGCAATCATCGAAAATTTCATCTCGTTTATTTTCGCTCCGGTTTTTTTCGCGAGCATCGGACTTAAGGTCAACTTTTTGACCCATTTCGACTTCCGGTTGGTGATCATGGTAACATTGATGGCCTGCCTGTGCAAATTTGCCGGCGGCCTCATAGGTGCCCGGTGGGGCGGCATGCATCGGCGGGAAGCCCGGGCGGTCGGTTTTGCAATGGTTTCCGTAGGCGCTATGGGAATCATTGTGGGCATGATCGCCCTGGAAGCGGGAATCATCCGTCAGCCACTGTTTGTGGCCTTGATTGTTATGGCGATTATCACTTCAATGATAAGCGGTCCGTCCATGCGGCTGATCCTCCGCACTGAAAAAAGACGAGGGCTTCAGGATATGTTATCCTCGAAACTATTCCTGCAGGACCTGGAAGCGGCCTCGCCCCGCGAGGTCATCCACGAAATGACAGCCACGGCATGCGCTGTGGAAGGGTTGAATGCGCCGGCCGTGCGAGCGGCTGTCTGGGAACGTGAGCAATCGCTTAGCACCGGCATCGGCAACGGGGTGGCACTCCCACATGCCCGTATTGAAGGACTGCGGGAGTCGCTGGTGGTGGTCGGGCTTTCTTCAAAAGGGATTGATTTCGATGCTCCGGACGGCAAGCTGGCAAATGTAATCTTTCTGATCCTTACGCCCGGCAACGATCCCATTGCACAACTTGAGATCTCTTCCGAAATAGCACGTCTTTTTCGAGACCAGGACTTGTCCGGCCGCGTGCTTTGCACGAACGGTTTCACGGATTTTTTGGCATTGCTGCGAGCGCCGGTGTCTAACGAAAACGGCAATCATTGTATTTCACAGAAAATCAGATGAACTGGATATAGATTTTTGCGTACACCAGTCATATCAGCGGGTTTGCTGGACTCTCTGCACTACCTCTTACAAGCCGCTGAATTCAGCGTTCGGCACGCGCTCTTATAGTATGGTGACAGAATAATGCCCAAGAGATTTTCATTGAAAAAGTTGCACTGGAATTCACTCCTTGCCTTACCATTGGTGTTGGCTGTCTCGACTTGTGCCTTCGGCGTAGAAGGCCCTTATGAAAAAAGTATTGAAGACACCAACACCCATGTTGTGCTGTTGATAGCCTATGTGTTTTTGGCATTGGTTTTTTCGTTTCTCTGCTCAGTGGCGGAAGCGGTTCTCCTGAGCATCACGCCCTCATATATCGAAGGGCAAAAAATAGAGCGGCCCAAGCTTTGGGTGCTTTTGAAACGGCTGAAGCAGGATAACGTTGATCGGTCGCTTGCGGCTATTTTGACGCTAAATACTTTTGCACATACGGTCGGGGCGATCGGGGCTGGGGCACAAGCTTCAGTCGTATTCGGAAGCGCCTGGTTCGGCCTGTTCTCGGCTGTCATGACACTAATGATTCTTTTTCTTTCCGAAATCGTTCCCAAAACCATAGGTGCCATCTACTGGTCAAAACTCGTAGGGCCGATGGCGGTTTTTGTTAATACGCTTGTTGTGACACTTTATCCGATCGTGTGGATCTCGGAGCGGCTGACAAAATATATTTCGCGTGGAAAGAAAGTTCATATTTTCAGCCGTGACGAGTTCATCGCCATGGCATCGCTCGGTGTAGAGTCAGGGCAGATTCACAGCAAGGAATCCAGAGTGATTCAAAACCTACTGCGATTCGAGTCGCTAAAAGTGGCGGATATCATGACACCACGAACCGTAATCTCTGCACTCGCCGAGGACATGAAGCTAATTGATTCATTAAAACAAGTAATCCAAACCCATTTTTCACGCCTGCCGCTATATGGGTCGAATATTGACGACATAACCGGCTTTGTTCTTAAAGACGATGTTTTGATTTTCACTGCACAGAAGCGAGGCGATGAAAAATTGAAAGTATTGAAACGTGAAATAATAGCAATTCCGATGTCAGTATCGTTGACATCTTTGTTGGAACGCTTTCTCAAGGATCGCCAGCACATTGCCATCGTTGTGAATGAATATGGCGGGACGGCTGGGTTGGTGACACTGGAAGATTTAATTGAGACGCTTATGGGCATGGAAATCATGGATGAAACAGACGATGTAGAAGACATGCGCGCCCTGGCACGGAAGCAATGGTTGAAACGTGCCAAGGCTATGGGACTTGAATCGGATATTTTAAATCAAAAACAAGCCGAAAATGTAAATTCAGCGGACCCCAAAAGGCCGGGCCGCTGATTAATTCGTTATTCAGGCGAACAAGATTGTTGGACCGGCAAAAAATCAAAATCCAGACGGTTTCGAAAAAAGCGCCAAGTTACGGCGCGCAAATCGCGAGGAGTGATGAGTACTTAAGGTACGCCGCAGCGACTTCGAGATGCGGCGCAACGCGGAAATTGGACTTTCTACGCCGCCATCAAGATTGATGGCCACGATGAATAAAGGATGAGGCAGGCTTTATGCAATACGGCGCCATGAACTTTCCGGTGAAGCCGATTCTGGACGAGATTTCGATCTGCGGCCTTTTGGGATTCGATTACCTTGAACTGGCCATGGACCCGCCCCAGGCCCACCACTCCCAGGTGCGAGGGCAGCAGCGCGCCATACGCGAAGCCCTGGACGAATATGGGCTGGGGATCGTCTGCCATCTGCCCACCTTCGTGAACCCGGCCGACCTGACTGAAAGCCTGCGCCGCGCGTCTCTGGCGGAAATTTTGGCCTCCCTGGAACTCGCCGCCGAGCTCGGTGCGTCCAAGGCTGTTCTCCATCCGAGTTATCTGGGCGGTCTGAGCAGCCATGTCCCCGAGCTGTGGCGGGGCTATGCCCTGGAAAGCCTGGCGCGCATCGCGTCGCTGGGTCGGGAATGCGGGGTCCTGCTGTGCCTGGAAAACCTGTTTCCCAATCTTTCCCCCTTCAGCACGCCGGAGGCCTTCAGCAGTGTTTTCGAACGCTTCCCGGACCTGGCCATGACCCTCGATATCGGCCATGCGCACATCGGTGAAGACGGGATGCCGCGTATTCTGCGGTTCATCAGTGCATTTGCCGACCGCATCCGCCATCTGCACATCAGCGACAACCACGGCCGGCGGGACGAGCATCTGCCGGTGGGGAAGGGGAGCCTGGATTTCAGGGCGGTGGCCAAAGCCCTGGCAAAGGTTGGTTACAACGGCACGGTGACCCTCGAAGTATTCGATCCGGACCGGAATGCGCTGCGCCGCAGTCGGGAGCATCTGGAGCGCCTCTTCCGTTGATCCGGCGGTTCTCAGGCCGGTTGCCGACGCCCCTGTCACCGCTCTCCGTTCATCCTGCCATTGCTTCGATCTTATCCGACCGAAACGCCTCGCTGCTTGAGATAAGCCTTGAGGTCCGCAATGGCGATGATATTGAAATGGAAGACGGAGGCGGCCAGAAGGACTGTTGCGCCTGCCTGCACGGCGTCGTAGAAATGCTCCAGCTTGCCCGCGCCGCCGGAAGCCACCACTTGCGCGGAAGTCGCCGCCGTGATCTTGCGGATCAGGGGCAGATCGTAGCCTGTTTTCACACCGTCCGTGGTTTTGCTGGTAGGAAGGATGGTGGCTGCCCCAAAGCCGTCAACCTTTTTGGCCCATTCAACGGCATCTGTGCCTGTCGCGGTGCGCCCTCCGTCAATGTAGACTTCGTACCCCGAGGGCAATGCTTTGTTCACCGCCGCATCAATGGCCACCGTGACACGATGGGAACCGAACTCCGTGACCATCTCCCTGATGACCTCAGGCTTTCGAAAGGCGGCGCTGCTTGTGGAGATCTTGTCGGCTCCGGCTTCCAATACGGCGGTCGCCGAGGCGACGTCGCTGATTCCGCCGCCTACCGTGAAAGGAACCGAAGCCGCATCGGCAACCTTTTTGACCACATCCAGCATGGTGGCCCGGCCTTCGACCGTGGCGGTAATGTCCAGAAGGGCGATCTCGTCCGCTCCTGCCTTGCAGTAAGCCAGGCAGCACGCCACCGGATCGCCGGCATCGCGAATGTTTACGAATTGAATGCCTTTCACCACCCTTCCGTTCTGCATGTCCAGGCAGGGCATAATCTTGACCGTCATTATCATTCCTCCTTGTATGCGATCGATTTCTGCAGATTTCCTCGTCCGCGACCATCATACCGTCGCGGTCATGGATGGCGGTTTGATCGTGACGTCGGCGGTGACGCGCACCAGGCCGGGGGCTTCATGGTGCAGACAGCGGACTCTGGTTGGCCGGCATGGTTGCGACCGACTCCTCGTAAAACGGCTTCGCGGTCCTCGGATAGTCGTAAAGGGTAGGGGCGCCAAGGTTGAAAAAGGGTCCCAAGGGCAAACCCGACCTTGGGGCCCCGGCAAAAAACAATCTCACATCTTGCTTGTCTTTTTGCCGTCACCGGCGTTACATCCACCCTCCCATATCTCGATATGCGCCGACGGATGTGCCTTGCAGACCAACCAAAATCCGGCGCCATCTTGTGGAATTATTTCATTAACGCGACCCTTACCCCCGATGCCGGGTGGGGGTGAACCTCCCGGCATCGGTTCAACCCAGCCGCTTGGCCAATAATTGCTTGAGCAGTTTGGGGTTGGCCGTGCCCCGGGAGGCTTTCATGGCCTGCCCCATCAGGAATCCCTGGACTTTGGTGTTGCCGTTGCGAAAGTCCTGCACATCGGACGGGTGGGCCGCAAGGACCTGTTCAATGAGCGCCTCCAGGTCGGCGGTGTCGGAGAGCTGGCGGAAGCGGCCTTTTTCCACGATCTCCGCTGGTGATGAATCGCTGTCCAGGAGCTGGACAAGCACTTCCCGGGCGGCCTGGGTGTTGATGACCTCTTTTTCCAGAGCAGTCAGGAGTGCGGCAAACCGTTCGGCGGTCAGGCGTGTCTGGCCGATGCTCTGGTTGCGGTCTCTCAGGGCGGGGGCCAGTTGGGTGGCAACCCAGCCGGCCACCTTGCGCGGCGGCAGACCATGCTGCGCGACAGCTTCGAAAAGTTCGGACAGATCCTGTTCGGCGCTCATGGCGGCGGCCTCGTCCGCGGTCAGGCCGTAGGTTTGAATAAACCGCGCTGTCTTTTGGGCCGGCATCTCCGGCAGCTGCCGCCGGACGGCATCGAGCCAGGTATCGGTGACCACGATGCGGGCCACCGATGGGTCCGGCACGCAGGGGCCATCGAACTTCGCACGCATGGGCGCGGTGACCCGCTTTTCCGGGTCCCACAGGCGTGTGTGGAGCACGATCGGTTCGCCTTTTTCCAGGCATTCGGTCTGGCGCAGGATCTCGTAGGCAATGGCATCGCCCACGTTGCGGATCGAGTTCATGTTCTTGATCTCCACCTTGGTATTCAAGACGTCGGTGGCCCAAGGCCGCAGGGAGATGTTGGCATCCACCCGCAGGGTGCCCTGCTCGAGGCTGCATTCGGCGCTGCCCGTATAGCGCAACTGGGCCCGCAGGGCTTTGACATATTCCATGGCATCGTGGGCGCTGCGCATGTCCGGCTCACTGACGATTTCGATCAGCGGGGTACCGGCGCGGTTGAAGTCCACCAGGCTGATGGGCGTGTGGCCTTCGGTCTCGTGCAGCAGCTTGGCCACGTCTTCTTCCAAGTGGATATGGTGGATGCGCAGCCGTTTTAACTGGTTGTCCGCGCCCATGATATCCACCCAGCCGTTGCGGGCCAGGGGCTTGTGGTGCTGGGAGAGCTGGTAGCCTTTGGGCAGATCGGGGTAGTAGTAAACTTTTTGATCGAAGGCGCTTTCCGGCTGGATGCTGCAGTTCAGGGCCAGGCACGCCAGCACCGCTTTTTCCAGGGCCTCCTGGCTCAGCTGGGGCAAGACCCCCGGCAGCCAGAGGCAGACCGGGCAGATATTGCGGTTGGGTTCGTCGCCCGGCCGGTTGGGGCAGTCGCAGAACAATTTGGTGGCGGCGTTGAGCTGCACATGTATTTCAAGACCGATGACCGCTTCGTACTTCATGCTATCGGCCCTCCCGTGCCGTGGATGAAAGGCGCATGCCGATGGACAGCAGCCGGGCGTCGTCCATCCGCTTGCCGATCAGCTGCAGGCCCATGTCGGTGGCTGCGGCGCGGGTCGGGTTCGGCACCTGCAAGACCGGGTGGCCGGTGACGTTGGCGGGCAAAGTCAGGGCAAAGGCGGCGTAAGTCGCTTCGATGGTGGCCGCCTGGGCGGGATCGGGCGCCGGCCGCCGGGTGGGCAAGACCAGCAGGTCCACCTGCCCGAGCAGGTCGGCGGCGGCCTGTACCAGGCGTCCGCGGATGCGGCAGGCGTTTTCAAAGGCGGCGTAGTTTTTGAACTGGAAATAGGCGCCCTGCAAGAGAAAAGGCTTGATCAGCGGCCCAAATATCTCCGCACGGGTGTTCAGGTACATCGCGTTCCAATTTTTGCCGGCTGGGCTGCGGTGGCCGTAGCGTACGCCGTCGTATTTACCCGCGCTGGAAGAGGCCTCCACCGCGGCGATCACGTGGTGCGCGTCAGAAAAGAGGGCGTAGTGCGCAAGGCTCACACTTTTGGTGGTGATGCCCACCGCGGCGAGCTGCGCCATGCCCGCTTCGAAGGCATTGCGCTGCGCCGGAGCCAGGCCGTCGATACACTCCTCGATGACCCCGGCCACCCGCAAGCCCGCGATGGACGGCAGGCCTGCGCCGAAACCGGCTGCGCAGTCGTCGGGCATGGACGGGTCGTTGGGGTCGGCGCCTGCCATAACGGCCAGGGCCTCCTGGATGTCGGCCGGATCGGCGGCCACCATGCCGATACACTCCATGGAGGGCACCAGGCCGATCAAGCCGTAGCGGGAAATCAGGCCATAGCTGGGCTTGAATCCGAACAGACCGGCGCCGGCCGCGGCTACCCGGGCTTCGCCGATGGTGTCGGTGAGCAGCGCCAGATCGGCACGGCCATCGACAAGGGCCTGGGCGGTGGTGTCGCCGGCCAGGCCGAAGCCCAACTCGGCCATGCGCGAACTGCCGCTCAGCACGGCGCCGGCCCGCGTCAGGCGGGTGACGGCCGTGGCATCCGTAAGGGTGGTATAGCCCGCCAGGGCCCGTGAAGCGGCATGGCAGGGCCATCCCTTGACCGACATACTCGGCTGGACGGCAACCCGCACGCCCGCAAGCGGACCGCCGGCCTCCGATCGCTCCGGCGATGAATTACAATACGTGAAAATGTCCGGCATGCCTGCGACCTCTCAATCCAGTACGGCGGCCACTTTAAAGTAACCGCCTTTTTCCGCGGGCGCGTTTTTTAAAAGTTCGCCCCTTTCCGCCAGGGGATGAATGCGTGCCCATTGGCCTGCCCGGGTCCGATTGCATACGGCCGCAACGGAAAACAGGGGCTCTTGATCCGTACCGCCATTCTGGTTGACCCGTTCGGCGCAGGCCTGGGCCTGGGTCACGGCCTCGGCAATCATTGGCCGCTCCTGATCGGTGATCCCGATGCGGGATACCCATGCGAGGCTGTCGATCAGGTCCTGCTGCTCGTTGGTGTCGGGCAGCGGCCGGCCACCGCCCAGATCGAGCAGGCCCAGCTCTTCCAACTGCGTATCGGCCGCCGGCGAGGGGGCCTTGGTAAGCGGACAATAGGCGCTGCGGTTCTTGGGAAAGGCGATCACCTCACGGATGGAGGCGGCGCCCAGGACCATGGCCGTCACCCGATCGATGCCCAGGGCAATGCCGCCATGGGGCGGTGCGCCGAATTCAAGCGCTTTGAGGAAGAAGCCGAATTTTTCCGCCGCCTCCTGTTCTCCAAGCCCCAAGGCCTGAAAAACGCGCTGCTGCAAGTTCCGGTCGTTGATGCGGATGCTGCCACCGCCCAGTTCCTCGCCGTTCATCACCAGATCGTAGGCGCGGGAGCGCAAAGCAAGCAGCTCATCGAGGTTTGTCGGATCGAAATCCAAGCGATCCGGCATGGTGAAGGGGTGGTGGCTTGAGGTGACGCCGTCTTCCGCGGCGTCGAAGAGGGGAAAGTCGGTGACCCACAGCGGGGCATAGACGCCCGGGGCAATCAGCCCCAGCCGATGGGCCAGGTGCAGCCGGAGCTGTCCCAGGGCCGTGCAGACCAGGGACCAGGAAGGGTCGGCGATCATCAAAATCACGTCCCCCGGTTCGGCTTCGAAGCGCTGGACTATACCCCGACGCTCTTCATCGCTGAAGAACTGCACGATGTTGGATTCCAGCCCGCCATCGATCACGCGCATCCAGGTCATGCCCTTGGCGCCGAATCCCGGAACGATTTCCTTGGCATATTCATTCTGCAGCACATTTTTGCTCAAGTGCTCGGACCGGCCCTTGACGTTGATTCCTTTGATGCAACCGCCCCGGCTGAGAATCTGCCTGAAGATGCCGTAGTCGGTGTGGGTGAAAAGGTCGCCGAGATCCTTGAAGGTCATGCCGAACCGCAGATCGGGCCGGTCCGAACCGGTGCTGGCCATGGCCTCCAGCCAGGTCATGCGCGGGTAGGGACGGGGCAGGTCGATGCCGCCGATTTTGAACATGCGGGCGGTCAGCTCCTCGAAAAGGGCGTAAATATACTCCTCGTCGATGAAGCTCGCTTCGAGGTCCAGCTGGGTGAATTCCGGCTGCCGGTTGGGCCGCAGGTCCTCGTCCCGGAAGCAGCGCGCGATCTGGAAGTATCGCTCCATCCCGCCCACCATGAGCATTTGCTTGAACAGCTGCGGCGACTGGGGCAAGGCGTAGAAGTGTCTGGGGAAATGCCGGCTCGGCACCAGGTAGTCCCGGGCGCCCTCGGGGGTGCTTTTGGTCAGCATGGGGGTTTCGATTTCGACGAACCCATTTTGATCCAAAAAATCCCGAATGGTCTTGACAATGCGGTGGCGCCGGATCAGGTGGTCCTGCATGGTTGGGCGGCGCAGATCCAGATAGCGGTATTGCAGTCTCAAATCCTCTCCCACCCCTTCGTCCGGCTTGACCGCGGCGCCCGCCACCATCGATTTTTCCGATATTTGAAAGGGCAGCGCGGCACAACTGCCCAAAATGACCAGTCCCGCGGCTACCACCTCGATGTCGCCGGTGACAATGCCCGGATTTTCGGACCCTTCCGCCCGTTTGATGACCCGGCCGGTGACAAGCACGCAGAATTCGCTTCTGAGCGCCGATGCCTGGCCGCAGACCGCCTGGGGAGTGCTTTCGGGGGTAAACACGATCTGCACGATACCGCTGCGATCGCGCAGGTGAATGAAGAGTACCTCCCCGTGGTCCCGGAGGGCGTCCACCCAGCCGGCAAGCGTGACGCTTTTGCCGGCATCCGACAGGCTCAGCTGCCCGCAGCTGGATCGGTCCGTGTATGGCATTGCTGCCGCCTTTC
Source organism: Desulfobacterales bacterium (assembly GCA_046481705.1). Classification (GTDB taxonomy): domain Bacteria; phylum Desulfobacterota; class Desulfobacteria; order Desulfobacterales; family JAABRJ01; genus JAABRJ01. The sequence goes on from JAWOJK010000277.1 coordinate 20,564, forward strand.
ATTCAAAGGAGTTTCGTTGGCGCCCATCCGCAAATGGCATCTTGCGGCCCATATCTGCGTTCCCCCATTTTTGAAATCCTCGACGCAGCCCGACTATGCCTGCGGTTTCAAAAATGGTGCGGCCTCGATCTGAACCACAATCTGCCATTTGCGGATGGACACGCATTAGCCGTCACGGCCGGCCGCAGCACCCAGGGACCCCGGCCCCGCTGGCCGGAAATCCGGCGGCGTCGGGTAGGTGGATCAGGTTGGGGCCTTGGGGCCGGCATGGTCGTCAGCCGGTCCCATAAAAAAAATTACCATCACACCCGGGATTGGTCAATCCAATTATTCCGGTGTGTTTTGTTGAGGCGTGCTCATATCTTGATGGTCCACTGATGCCCCCTTCAGCAGCCTTTCCGGTCGTCTTTTCGGTTTGCATCGACGGGCATTCGGTCTGTGGTTTTCGTTGCCCACTATGGGGGGTGTGCCCCGCGAGCTGCGAGAGTGGGGAGCGAGCCACACCCATGCGACGCCGCAGGGGATTCGAGATGCGGCGCAACCCGGAAATCGGATTTTTGCAAAACCCTCACTTTAGCTGCAGCCTTATAGCTTGACAGGCCACTCAAAATTCTGGAAAGTGATCCTACAGGGTTGGCTGATCATAATGTGCGGCCTGCCGCGAATCGGCCTGCAATTCGGCGCTCAAAGGGCTGCGGCAGAAAACATCGCTACAGGCTCGCGTCCGGTTGTTGCTTCGCCTGTACAGCACCTTGGCCGGGGCATGAGGATAATAGCCGGCGCGGGTGGCGCAGCGGCCGGGATAAAAGACAGGCAAGAGGTGTCATCGTTATTTGCCGAGGTCTCGCGTAACCGGCATCCCCAAAAGCAAGGCGGATCACCAACCTTCTTGGGCGCTCTTTAAGCGGCGCCCCCGTCGGGCCTCAGGCCGAAACTTATCTGGCGAGGTTGCGATACGATGGTTCTCCTAAAAAAGATCAATTGGAAGCTTCTCGTGCTGCTGCTCATCCTGGGCAGTGTCGTCGGCGGTTTTGTGGCTTTCGGGCCGCCCCAGCTGATGGCCAAGACGGAAACCGCGCTTTTTTGCGCTTCCTGCCACGTCATGGAATCCCAGTTCGAGGCCTGGTTCAATGTCGGCGCCCACCGCTCGATACGCTGCGTCGACTGCCACCTGCCGCATGAAACCCTGCCTGCATATTACATTTGGAAATCCATCGACGGCATGAAAGATGTCCTTGTTTTCTATTCCGGCCGAACACCGGAAAACATCACGCTTTCCGAGCGCGGTCGAGGGTTCGTGCAGGCCAACTGCATTCGCTGCCATTCCGAACGCGTGGCCATGATCAATCAGGAGCGCGACTGTTGGGACTGCCACCGGTTCCTGCAGCACAGCCTGGCCGGCGTGCGTTTGACGAACTGAGGCCCGATCGAATTCAACTCTGGACACAAGAGGAGGGGGAGATGCCACACCGTTTGCAACCCACACGGGTGCTTTGTCTGTGTCTTGGCTTGGCAGTGTTCCTTGCCGGATGCGAGCCGACCAAGCCCCAGCCCCGGCAGGTGGTTACGATTCCGGATGGGGAAATCGATCCGACCCTCTGGGGCCGGGCCTTCCCCGAGGAATTCGAACTCTGGAAAAAAACCGAGGAACCCGTCTCGGCCCGGCGGAGCAAGTACAAGACCGGCATGGACAGCGGTGCGCTGACAATGGACAAGCTTTCCCACTACCCCTACATGGCGCTGCTGTTCAACGGGTGGGGTTTCGGCGTCGAATACAACGAGCCCCGCGGCCATGCCTACATGATTCGCGACCAGCTGGAAATCGACTCCTCGCGCCTCAAGGCCGGCGGGGTCTGTCTGAGCTGCAAGAGCCCCTATGCGCCGGGGCTGCAGGAAGAGATGGGGCTCGACTTCTTCAGCAAGCCGTTTAAGGAAGTGCTTGACCGGATTCCGGAAAATAACCGGGATCTGGGGGTCGCCTGCATCGATTGCCACGACAACCAGGACTTGAGCCTCAGGATCTCCCGTGGGTTTACCTTGATCAAGGCCTTCGACGCCATGGGGGTCGACCCCGCCAAACTGACGCGCCAGGAGATGCGCTCCGCGGTCTGCGCCCAGTGCCACGTCACCTACAACATTCCCAAAGATCAGGAAGGCCGTTCCGTCGGCCTGTATTTCCCCTGGCAGAAGTCTACGTTCGGCAACATCAGCATCGAGAACATCATTCAGCAGATCCGCAGCGACGAGAGCGTGAAAGAGTGGACACAGGCGGTGACCGGGTTCAAGATGGCATTCATCCGCCACCCGGAGTACGAATTCTGGACCAACAGCAGCACGCATTTCAAAGCCGGCGCCTCCTGCGCCGACTGTCACATGCCTTACACCATCGCCGGCGTGCACAAAGTTTCCGACCACCGCGTGATGAGCCCCGTCCAGGCCGACATGAAGGCCTGCAAGCAGTGCCATGCGCAAAGTCCCCAATGGCTGCAAGACCGCGTCTTCTCCATTCAAGACCGGACGGTGTCCATCATGATCCGTGCCGGCTACCAGTGCGCCACGGTGGCCAAGCTCTTCGAGATGGCGCACCAGGCCCAGGCGCAGGGCAAGATGATCGACCCCCAACTCTACGACAAGGCCAAAGAATTCTATGAGGAGGCATTCTACCGATCGCTCTTCATGGGTGCCGAGAACTCCGTTGGTTTCCACAACCCGGCCGAGGGCCTGCGCATCCTGGGGGACTCCGTGGCCTTCGGGACCCGGGCCGAAGCCTACCTGCGCCAGGCCTTGACCCAGGCCGGTGTCGATGTGCCCCTCAGGGTGGATCTGGAGATCATGAAATACGTCGACCAGCGGGGCGAAAAGAAGCTCCGATTCGACCCGGCGCTGGAGTTCAAGGATCCTTACGGCCTGCAGGAGAAGTTCTTCTAACCAGCGAAGAGTCCCTTGTTGGGGGGCATCGGGTCGACGGCGTTTCCTTTATGCACGGGCCGTGCATCACACGGGGTGTGCAGCGCGATCGGGTTGATTTTTTAGAATGCGAACCCCTTCGGGGGCGCCGACCTTGCGGCCGCTGCGGCCTCAGGCGACGGCATCCCTGAAGGGGTCGAGCCCCAGGCGCTCGATCATTTTACCGAGGCGCTCTCCTTTATTCGCATTTTCTTGATAAAACGCGACAATTTGGTCGACAACCCGCAAGGCCGGATCGTTTTCGAGACCCGTTGCCAGCTCTTGTGCGATCCGCGGGTCAGCGCCCACATTGCCGCCGATGACCACTTGCCACCCATCCTTTTTGCCGATCAGGCCGACGTCGCGAACCCATGACTCGGAGCAGCTCAGCTGACACCCGGACACGGCCATTTTGAATTTGCCGGGCAATTCCATCCCGTGATAGCGTTTGTCCAACTCCATCCCGACGCCCAGCGCATCCTGCTGACCCAACCTGCAAAACGTCGTGCCGGGGCAGGAGCGGACACTGCGGACGCAAAGCCCCACGGCCGCGCCTTTGTCCAGTTGCAGTTCCTGCCAGACCTGATCGATGACTTCCTCTTCGAGCCCGATGATCGCGATGCGCGTGGCACCGGTGATCTTGATGGCCTGGGCGTGATATTTTTCGGAAACATCGGCGATTTTCCGCAGCAGCTCGGGCGTCACCAGGCCGCAAGGAATATGGGGGGCAATCGCATAGGTCTTTTTGTCGCGCTGCAGGATGGCGCCTTTTTCTCCCAATTTTAACATGTCTCACCTCCGGTAATCGATTGAATGGATGCCTTCGAAAAGCCCCCACGCGGCCCCGGGCGGTATCGCTGCGACGCACCATCGGTTCGGCGCAGCGCGCGCGGCATCGAGGGGCTTTGGGCGAGCCCACTGAAATTCACGCTCTCAACTTGATACAATTTGATTTTCCTGTCAAAGGCAAAACGCCAAAAAACGTCTGCTCACGGGTTGTATCGATCCAGAGGCTGTGAGCCGCGATCGGCGCGCACCGCGCGCTTTGCTGGAGACGCAGAGGGCACCGCGCATATTTAACCTTAGCCTTTCGAAGCGGTTTGAAAGTTTAAAAAAACATCGTTTTAGGCTATGGCATAACAGCAGGACAGGCGGAGTACCGCTGGGGAAAGGCAGGCGCTCCAATCCAAGGGCGCTAAACAGCAACGGCCATTGGTGAAAAACCGCAGCCACCATCTATTTCCAGGTTGGGCTGCATGACGCGGAGGCCAATCCGGATAACACCTGGTAAGAGCCCCATGAAGGATCGATACAAAACAAAAGCGCAGCTCATCGACGAACTGAATCACCTGCGGCAGCGAAACCGTGGAGGGGCTGCGCCGGCGGCGGATTGCAGCCGGCTCGAAACGGCCCTGGCCCGGACCCAGGATGGACAGCAGATCATTCTCGACAGCCTGCTGGAGCATGTGGTTTTCCATGATGCCCAGATGCGGGTGCTGTGGGCCAACCGGGCGGCATGCGAAGCCGCGGGCCTGTCCCGGGAGGAATTGACCGGTCGCTTCTGCCACGAGGTATGGGTCGGGCGCTCGACGCCCTGCAAAGACTGTCTGGTGGTGCGCGCCCGCAAAACCGGTCACCCCCAGGCAGGCGAAAAGCAGACCCCCGACGGGCGGCACTGGTACGTCCAGGGCGTTCCGATCCCTGGCGCCGATGGCGCCATCGCGGCCGTGGTGGAGCTGACGGCCGAGATCACCGAAAGAAAGAGAGCCGAGGAGGCGTTGCAAAAAAGCGAGCAGCGCTACCGCGCCATTGTCGAGGCCATTTCGCACGGGATCCTTGAAATGGATGCCACTGGCGTTATTACCTATGCCAACTCCGCCCTCAACCGGCTCTTCGGCTACGCCGAAGGCGAAATCACCGGGCGTAAGATCAGCGATTTTCAGGTTTCCGAGGAGGCCAAAGAAGGCCTGCGCCAACGCCTCGCAGTCCTTGTCAAGGACCGGCCTGAAGCCACCCAGTGGATGACCCAGATCCGGGCAAGAGACGGCCGGATCATCGCGCTTCAGGTCGACTGGGATTACAAGCGGGACCCCCAGGGCCGTGTCGTCGGGTTTATTGCGGTGGTGACCGACATTACCGGGCGCGCCAAGGCGCTTGCCGTCCTGAAAGAGGCGCATGAGGACCTTGAAAGGCGCGTGTTGGCCCGCACGGCCAAGCTGCTGATCGCCAACCAGCAGCTGCAGCGGGAAATCGAAACCCGTGAACAGGTCGAGGCCCACGCCCGGCAAAAGGATCAGAAGTATGGCGATCTGTATGCCCTGCTGCGGCTGACGATCGATACCGTGCCCGATCTGATCTGGGCCAAGGATTTGAACGGCCGCTACATTTTAACCAACCAGGCGATCTGCGACAAGTTGCTGATGTGCGGCAGCCCGGATGCGGCCGTCGGGAAAACGGATCGGTTCTTTGCCGAGCGGGAACGGGCGGCGGGCTATCGGCACGCTTTCGGGGTGAGGTGGGGCGATTCAGGCGCCGTTGTCAAAAAAAATAAGGCACCGCTGCGTTTTTTGGAAGAGGTTCGGGTCAGGGATCGGGCGATCGTTCTCGATGTAAACGAGGCGCCTTTTTTTAACGAAAAGGGGAAACTGATCGGCACGGTCGGCTGCGCCCACGACGTCACCAAGGAAAAGGAGATCGAAACGGAGCTGCGCAAGAGCCAATCCGAGCTGGCCGCCATTTTTGAAAACGCCCCGGTGGCCATCGTCCTGGTCGATGCGCAAACCCGTGTCTGCCAAGCCAATCGCAAGGCGCTGGCGATCGCCGGCCGCTCCCAGGAGGACATCATCGGTCTCCCGGGGGGGCAGGCCATGGGATGCCGCAACGCGTTGGACGACCCCCGCGGGTGCGGCTTCGGCCCCAACTGCCAGACCTGCACCGTGCGCGCCATCGTCGAGGACACCCTGAAAACCGGTCAAGCCCACCACGAGGTTGAGGCCGCGCTGCCGCTCGGCAACTCCGGTGCCCAAAGTGAAATGCATCTGCTGGTCTCCACCGCGCCGTTGGGCCCGCTGAAAAGTGAAATGGCGGTTGTGTGCCTTCAGGACATCACCCAGCGCAAAAGGGCCCAGGAGGCATCAAAGGAAAGCGAGGAAAGGTTCCGCCGAATGTTCGAAGACACGGTCCTCGGCCTGTTTCAGGGCACCGTGGACGGCGAGCTGCTCACCGTCAATCCGGCCTTTGCCAAGATGTTCGGCTATGAAACCCCCGAGGACCTGCTGTCGTCTCTGGGCAGCAGCGCCTTGGAACTGTACGCCAATCCCGCCGACCGGCCCGCCAAAATACAGCTGGTGATGGATAACGAAAACCCCTCTGAAACCGAAATTCACTACCGCCACAAGAACGGCTCGACCTTTTGGGGGCAATTTCGGGTCTGGAAGGTGCGGGGTGAAAAGGGTCGGCCGCTGTATCTGGAAGGCTGCGTTGAAGATATCACCCAGCGCAAGCAGGCCGAAAAATCGCTGCGGGAATCGGAGAATCGCCTGCAATTTCTGTCTTCCCGGCTGCTGGCGGCCCAGGAAAACGAGAGCCGGCGAATTTCGCTGGAAATTCACGACAACCTGGCCCAGAACATGGCCGTGCTGAAACTGCAGCTGGCTACGATTGCCGGCCGGCTGCGCAGGGACCAGGGCAAGCTGAAAGCCGAGTGTCAAAACATCCTGAAATTCGTCGACCGCATTATCGAAAGCATGCGCAACCTTTCACGCGATTTGAGCCCCTCGATCATCGAGGATCTCAAACTCTGCGCGACCCTGCAGTGGATGCTGTACGATTTCGAGAAGCAAACCGGCATCGCCCCGTCCCTCAAGTTGACGGACGTCGATGGCCTGTTTTCCTCCGCCGACCAGGTCATTATCTACCGCATCTTTCAGGAGACGCTCAACAACATCCGCAAGCATGCCGATGCGCGCCATGTTGCGGTGGAAGTCCGTAAAACCGGCGGCCAGGTGGTCTTTCAGATCCAGGATGACGGCCGGGGCTTTGACAGCCAGGAGAATTGGCAGCGGCATGTGGCTGAAAGAGGCCTGGGGCTTGCCGCCATGGACGAGCGGGCGCGGATGCTGGGCGGCACCCTGGTGATCACCCCGCAAAAGGGCCGCGGGACATGCCTCACCCTGACTATTCCGGTTGCGCAGGCCCAGAACACCCCTTGACCCGCCGCCGGCAGCCAGCGCCTATTCCCGCAGCCTGAAACCGCCAGCCTCTATCGCGGACGACTTGCGGGATCACGATCTCCTCTCGCTAGGTCGTGGCAGAAAACAATTCCGCAAGATTGCGCCGCTTTCTTTTTGTCTGCCGGAATGTCTCACCTCACCCCCTCCCAAGTTTGATGGCGGCGTAGAAAGTCCAATTTCGGCGTTGCTCGCGCCTCGAAGTCGCTGCGGTATACCATAAGTACGCCTCACTCCACGAGATTTGCGCGCCGTAGCTTGAACTTTGCACACCACCCTCCCAACTTTTGACTTTTTACCGCCCCATCAAGTTTAAAAATAGCCACTTGTGGCGATTGCGACCGGATTCTTTTTTTATTAGAAGATCTTTATTGGTTTCCGTCTGCGAGAGGATCCGAGCGGCTTGTGGCGCTGGCGCAACCAGCGGGCAAGCGCTTCAGAACCTCGGCAAAAAAGAAAACCATTGGCTCGGCCCACCGGAGCCGCGCTTTCGGCCGCCACCGGCAGGGGATCCCATTAGGGGCAAGGGGGGGAGAATGAAAAAAGCAAATTTCGAGCGTCGTGGGCCTCAAATCCCCATCGTCTGCAGTCTTCTCGGCGTGGATAAAACCTTTGATGCCGAAATGACCACCTACAGCGAAAACGGGATCTGTTTTACCTGCAATCCCGTGTTCAATTCGGCCCTCGTCGAGGGGCAGACCATTTTGTTCTGGCTGAGAGGCGCATCAGTCGGCGGTGCCGGGGCGCCCGAAGGCCCCAAGGGCCTCCGGACCCTGTCCCGCGCCAGAATCCTGCAGCGACAAGCGCTCAGCAGCGCAACGGACACCCTGTATAACATAAGCGTCGAATACTGTTAGCCCGCCGGAAGATCAGCACGCGCGCCGGTACCTGGGCAAACCGGCCTGCCTGTAAGACGGCCATGGGCGGATGCCTAAACCGTCAAAGGGATGGCGGATGAGGCGCGTTTGGCCTTGATCATCGGTGGATATGCAATCAAAGGAGGTCGTCATGGCGACTGGCGTTGTCAAATGGTTTGATGAAAGCAAGGGCTACGGCTTTATTCAGGAGGAAAATGGTTCGGATGTATTTGTTCATTATTCAGGAATCATCAGCGAGGGGTTCAAGGCCCTCAAAGAAGGCGACCAGGTGACTTTTGAAATTCAGACCGCGCCGAAAGGTCCTGCGGCGGTCGATGTAACGCTGGTTTAAGGGGCGCGGCAGAAAATAAGCCCACACGCTCGCGTTGGCTTTTGGCTCGTCTGCAAGGCCCATTGGCCGGTGCCCATCCGCATATGTGCCGATGGACCGAACGCGGTCGACGGGCCGAGGGACCAGCAGAATCGGGCATTCTTTTTAGGTTTCAACTTACTTTTCCAGGAGGTGGCTAGGCATGCAGAATGATGGAATGGCAAGGGAGGTAATCGCACTTCAGAAATGTATTTTCAACGGTGTGTATGAAAACGCTGTTGTCTTTCAGGATCAAGCGGCAAAATTCAACGGCATCGTAGGCAAAAAAATGGGTCTTCCCCACGGTGTGGATGACATCATCGCCCACTGGCAGGGGGCC
>JAWOJK010000135.1:0-30855 GCA_046481705.1 Desulfobacterales bacterium
GACCGTCTATGAGCAGCCTATCCTTGTGCGTGACCATTCGGGCCGGGAATACAAGTTCAGGCGCATCCGCGTCCGCCTGAAGCAACAAACCCGCGATGGTGACGTCGATATTTTCATCATCTCAAATCTTTCGAATCGCTCGGCCAATGCCGAAAAGATTGCTGATTTATATCGGGGCCGCTGGACGATCGGCGTGTCCAGAAAAGGGCACATAATCCAGTCGGTGAAAGTCCGACCGGGGATAAAAGGCTCAGTCCCCGTAGCTTGGGAGGCGCCATGGCGCGAAAGCAAGATGGTGAAGCCCTCCGACAGATTGTTTCTAATGGAAACGATGCAAGGCTTCAGGCTGCAACGTACAGTGAACGCAGATGTAGCCTCGTTACACGCAACCCCGGTGGCCGAGACGGTCGATAACGCGCGAAGGCAGCAAGGGTCGCTCGAAATGAGCCCGATGCGGCGATCCTCACCGGCGGGGTATCAGCGGTGGCATGAAGCCAAGGATTACGTGTCAACTGGAGAAGCCCTCGGTGTCCGGCGAAGAAATCTCGTCGAGGAGGCCGACCCTATAACCTTGAATGGGAAATGGAAAGGTAGACACCAGGGTGGCGGATTGGGTCGTAGTACCGGTGATCGGTGTGCAGCAAAACACACCGGGAGGAAAGGACCCAGACCGTTGATTATTCCGCTCGGATGCAGAGAGGCAGGGGCGAGATGATAAAGGCGCCCATCAGTCTGCAGGATCTGCGGCGACGGATATACCGTAAGGCGAAGTCCGAAAAGGCGCATCGTTTTTGGGGAATCTTTGTGCATGTCACGAAGACCGAAACGCTCCGGGAGGCCTACCGGGTGTCCAAGAGAAACGGCGGTGTCCATGGTATCGATGGAATCACATTCGATGATGTCGAGGCCATGGGCCGGGATCGGTTTCTCGAAGACATTCAGCAGGAGCTGATAACCGGAGCATACAAACCCCAAAAGAACCGCCGGGTGGATATTCCCAAGGGCAATGGCAAGGTCAGGACGCTGCAGATTCCATGCATCCGTGATCGCGTGGTGCAAGGTGCTCTGAAGTTGATTCTCGAAGCCATCTTCGAGGCAGACTTTTGCCCCAACTCCTATGGATATCGCCCCAAAAGGTCACCGCATCGTGCGTTGGCCGAAGTCCGGCGAAGTGTGATGCGGCGTATGTCGAACGTGGTGGATGTGGATTTGTCGAGCTATTTCGACACGATTCAGCATTCCAGACTTTTGAGTCTCATTGCCAAACGGGTCCAAGACCCGGAGGTGCTCAGGCTGGTCAAACAGGTCATTCGGGCCACGGGCCGGGTTGGGGTTCCGCAAGGAGGCCCTTTCAGCCCATTGGCGGCGAACATTTACCTCAACGAGGTGGATTGGGCGTTTGACGCCATCCGTTGCCAGACAGCCGAGGGGTCATATGAAGCGGTCAATTACCACCGCTTCTCGGATGACATTGTGATTACGGTCAGTGGGCACCACACCAAGAAGGGGTGGGCCGAGAGAGCCTTGGAAAGGCTTCAAGTGGAATTGATGCCTCTTGGGGTCAGCATCAATCGCGACAAAACCCAGATCGTCAACACCCTCAACAAAGAGAGCTTTGGCTTTCTGGGGTTCGACTTTCGTCGTGTACCCAAAAAGGGGAGTCACGAGTATTTCATTCTCATGACCCCGAAAAAGAGTGCCCGTAAAGCAGTGAAAGCCAAGGTCCGCGATATTATCCGAAACAGCGGGGCAACTCCCGCCAAAGAGGTGGTGTCAAAGATCAACAAGGTGCTCACTGGCTGGGTTAACTATTTTCGGGTCGGCAACTCAAGCCGAGCGTTTAGCGAAGTACGCGATTACGTGGAGATGAAAGTCCGAACCCTCTTAACCCGGCGCAAACGGCGGCAGAAGCGCAGCATAGGTTGGCGAAGGTGGAGTAACGAGTATCTCTTCGATGTTCTTGGTCTTTACTGGGATTGGAAAATCCATCCCTTGAAGGGCGCGGATTGCTACAAGTGAAAGTCGACGCCGACATCTATGGTTCTCATAAACCTTACGACGAAAATCATCGGGTGAGCCGCTTGAGGGAAAACCTCACGAGCGGTTCTGAAGGGGAGGGGCTGGAAACGGGCAGCTTGTACCGCGCCAGCCCTTTACCCGCCAGAACTTTTTTGCCTGGTGGAAAAGGCATCTGAAAGTTTACCACCTGATTGCCCGCAGCCCTCACGGTTTGATGGTTCAGATTCTCGCAGGCCTGATCACGTATTTGCTGCTGGCTATATACTGTCACAAGCATTTTCAGGAGAAAGTGTCCATTCGCCGGGTAAGACAGCTGCGCACTCAGATTGAAAATGAATTGCGCTGTTGGCCACCGGGGGGCGAGTACCAAGAATTTGAGAAAGAACAAAAATTACAAAGCGTTAATGCAAAAACTTAACCGGAAACTACTGATTTTCTTTGGAAAACAAACAAATCTGTGCGGCGCCCTCTGCTGAAACTAAAATTTCACGGTGATATAGTACCCTTGATCACCCCTTTGCAATAAAACGACCACAGATGTCTTTTGGCGATATTTGACAATGGCTTTTTTAAAGTCCGACAAATCCCTTATTTTTATTTCATCCAACTGGCGGATGATATCCCCACTTCGTGCCCCGATTTTGGCGAAGTATGACCTGCGCCCCACTTCTGATATCATTACCCCTTCCGATGGTTTTGCTTTGATGCTGGCGTGGTTTTTTGAGGTGATGTCTTCAACCCGGATACCCATCAGCCGGTAAGCCAGATCCAGAGCCTGCTCCTCCGGGAATACCCGGGCTTTCAGCATAACCAGTTTTTTTTTGTGGTTACGGATCAGCCCGATTTCAAGTGAATCGCCGGCAGCGTAGCCCCTCATCACCCTCTGATAGTCCAGTGAAGAGCCGATCGCACGGCTGCCGATCGAAACCAGGAGGTCGCCCTCGATAATATCGGCGTCAGCGGCAGGACTTTTTGCCTCGACGCCCATGACGATGGCCCCCTTGCTGTTTTCTATTCCCATGTACTGTGCAAGCTTACTGTCCATGTCCTGAACCGTTATTCCGATCCAAGCCGGAATGACTTCACCGAATCGGATCAGGTCTGCCACGATTCTTTTCGCCGTGTTGATGGGGATGGCAAAACCAATTCCCTGGGCTTTGGCATAAATCGCCGTGTTGATGCCGATGAGGTCACCGTTGATATTCAGTAGCGGACCGCCGCTGTTTCCCGGGTTGATCGAGGCATCGGTTTGGATAAAATCGTGATAAACCCGGTCGTCTGTTCGAATACTGCGATTGACGGCACTGACGACGCCGGTGGTAACTGTATTTGAAAACCCAAAGGGGTTTCCAATGGCGATAACCGTTTCACCGATCATCAGGTCATCGGAATTTCCCATTTCAACGGCCGGTATGGGTTTTTGGGTATTGATGCGCAACACGGCCAAGTCGGTGTCGGGGTCCGCGCCCACGATCTCGGCTTCGAATTCCCGCTCATCGTTCAGGGCAACTGTTATTTTGGCTGTTTTTTCAATTACATGGGTGTTGGTTAAAATCAAACCGCGGCTGCCATCGATGATGACCCCAGACCCCAAGCTGGTTCTTTTTTGTCGGCGTTCGGACCCATGGTCAAAAAAATCTTTGAAAAAGGACTCGAAAAAAGGATCCATTCCAAATGCCGAAAAAGGATGAGCCCGGTTGGCAACTTCATATTCTGAACTGATATTAACCACCGCAGGACTTATCTGCTGAATAGCCTTTACCACCGGGCTCAAACGTCTTGAATCCAGCCCCGCTTGGGCGTATGTCCACCCTGCCAGAAAATACAGCGAAAGAAAAAAAGCCAACACGGGGTAATATTTATTTTTGTTGCTTTGTGTCGCAAGATAGGGCAAAATTGTCATTTTTGTTTGATTTTTTATATTGTTTTAACAGGATAAAAAAAGGTAAACTTTTTCAATATACCATGTACATTGAGACCATTCAAGATATCCTCCCATTGGTGGAAAAGCCCAGCCGCTACCTCGGCACGGAAGTCAACGCGGTCAAAAAAGAACGCTCCAAGGTGGCATTGCGCTTCGCGCTGGCTTTTCCAGATCTCTATGAAATCGGGACCTCCCACTTTGGCCTTCAGATTCTTTATTCCATTCTCAACCAGGAGGAGCAAATCGCTGCTGAACGGGTGTTTGCGCCCGGGTTGGATATGGCGGGCTACCTGCGGTCGAGCGGACTGTCCCTTTTTTCTTTGGAATCCCGCTTACCGCTCAAGCAGTTCGACATTATTGGCTTTTCCCTGCTTTACGAGCTCAATTTCACCAATGTTTTAGCGATCCTGGATTTGGGTGGAATTCCTTTTTTGGCTTCTGAAAGGACCCCGCTACACCCGATCATCATTGCCGGCGGGCCTTGCACCTGTAATCCTGAACCGGTGGCCGAGCTTTTTGATGCGATCGTTGTCGGAGACGGTGAAGCGGTTATTCTGGACATGGCCCGCTGCTGGCTCAAATGGAAAAAAGGAAAGGGCGGGAGCAGGGACACCCTTCTGAAATCCTGGAGTGAAATCCAGGGTGTTTATATACCCGCCTTTTTTTCCCCCGAATACACGCCAGAAGGTCATCAGCACCTGAAAAATCGAGTGGACGGTTATGGCAAGGTTGTCCGGGCGGTGGTCCCTACAATGGCTGCCGCGCCTTTCCCCGAAACGCCGATTCTGCCGTTTGGAAAACCGGTTCACGACCGACTTCGGCTGGAGGTGGCCCGCGGCTGCACGCGCGGGTGTCGATTTTGTCAGGCGGGCATAATCTATCGCCCCGTTCGCGAACGCGCGCCCGAAACCCTGATGAAACTGTCCGCATCGGCCCTATCCGCCACCGGCTACGAAGATCTTTCGTTGCTGTCGCTCAGTACCGGGGATTATGGCTGTATCACGGCACTGATGCAGCAAATGATGGCCAAGTGCGAAGCCGAACAGACGGCCGTTTCTTTTCCCTCGCTTCGCATCGGGACCCTTACCCCGGAGTTGATGACCTTGGTAAAGAGGGTCCGGAAAACCGGCTTTACTCTCGCGGTTGAAGCCGGCAGTCAGCGACTTCGGGACGTAATCAACAAAAACATCTCGGAAGAAGCCATTTTTGAAACGGTGGCCGAGGCATTCAAACACGGCTGGCAGGTAATCAAACTTTACTTTATGATTGGGCTTCCCACTGAGACCGAGGCCGATATCGCAGCCATCGTCGGGTTGGTGCGAAAATTAAGAAATATCAAAGGGCCGCACGGCAAAAGGGCCAAAATCAACGTCAGTGTGGCGACCTTCATTCCCAAGGCCCACACCCCTTTCCAGTGGGCTGGCCAAATCTCTCTGGAAGAATCCAAAAGAAAAATTTCGTGGCTTCAGGACCAATTGCGGCTGGGCGGTATCCACTTTAAATGGCAAAACCCCGAGGTCAGCCTTCTGGAAGGTCTCTGGGCCCGGGGTGATCGACGATTGACCCGCCTGCTGCTTTGTGCCTACCGAAAAGGGTGTCAATTTGACGGGTGGAGTGATCACTTCGATTTTGACCTCTGGCAGGAAGCCATTCAAGAAACCGGGGTCGATTTGGCCTTCTACACGCATCGGCACCGCAGCACAGACGAAGCCCTTCCCTGGGATCACATCCAAACTCGGGTCAGCAAAGGATTTTTGCAGCTGGAATGGAAAAAGGCCATTTCAGGAGAGCTGACCCCGGATTGTCGTTTCGGTGGCTGCAACGATTGCGGCGCCTGTGATTTTAAAACCATTTTCCCGCAGGTTTTCAAAGAATGCCGCCTTGGCAGCCAAGACACGTCCTCCGCCGTATACAGTGATAAAACGGAGACGCTTGCCGTCACCTATTCCAAGATAGGGGATGCGCGTTTTTTTGGGCACCTGGAAATGGCCAATATTTTTCTACGGGCCATTCGAAGGGCCAAAATCCCCGTTAAATATTCCCAGGGGTTTCACCCGCTGCCCAAAGTGTCGTTTCAGGACCCGCTGCCCGTTGGGATGGAAAGCGAAGAGGAAACCTTTTTCATTTCGGTCGAACCAGGCGTGGTTCCGAGCGCCTTTCAACGGACGCTAAACGCCCAGCTGCCGTCGGGGTTGGTGATCCAGGGATGTAAAACAATCTCCTGCGCCAAAGAGAAGCGGGAACAGGCGGACCGGGTGAGGTACGAGGTGATTTTGAAAGACGGCGGTTTTGGGGCGGAGCATCTGGAAAAATTCGAGCATGCAAAAAGTCACGTTTTCAAGCGCCAAAACCGGAAAGGGACCGTCGAGGAAATCAATTTGAAAAGCCTGATTGACGATCTTCAGCTGACCGCCCAGGATACCATAGATCTGGTTCTGAACAACCACTCCCGCCAGACCGTAAGACCGGTGGAAGTGATTCAGCAAATTTTCACCCTTTCCAGGGAGCAGCTCCGCCAGGCGCGCGTAAAAAAAAGGCGGCTGCAGTAAACGGGCCGGTAAAAGTTCAAAGCCAGACGTTTCGAAAAAAGAGCCAAATTACGGCGTGCGAATTATGAGCAGCGGGAAGCACTTAACGCACGCCGCAGCGAATTCGAGATCAAGCGCAACGCAGAAATTCGACTTTTGCGGAACCGTCAAAATAGTTTAAAACCCTTACAAAAAATTGATCTTATGTTCACAGAATTGGTTATCAATATCGCCGAACACGAAACCCGCGTCGCACTCTTGGAAGACGGGACCATCGTCGAGTTGTTCGTTGACCGCAAAGACGAATCCAATATCGCCGGCAATATTTACAAGGGTCGCGTCCAGCGGGTTCTGCCGGGTATGCAGGCGGCTTTTGTGGATATCGGTCTCAATCAGGCGGCCTTTATCCACGTTCGGGATGTGATTGGAGAAGTCGATCAGGAATATGAAAATTTTTTCCTCGAAAACGAAGAGGAAGTCAACACCCTTTGTGACACCGAAACCACTGGTGACAAACCAATTGTGAATTCATCCAAAAGCCTTTTGATCGAGGAAATGCTCACCGAAGGCCAGGAAATTCTTGTACAGGTATCCAAATCGCCTTTGGGAAGCAAGGGGGCACGGGTGACTTCGCATATTTCTCTTCCGGGTAGATTCCTGGTGTTGATGCCGACTTCGGATCACGTTGGCATCAGCCGCCGGATTGAAGACGAAGCCGAGCGCAAAAGGCTAAAAAATACTATTCTTGAATTAAAGAACGATGTTTTTGGTTACATTGCCCGTACTGTCACTGAGGGGCTTCCCGGTGAGAAACTTTGTTATGAGATGAATTTTCTCAAGAACCTGTGGGAAAAAGTTCAAGGCAAGTACCGTAAAGTATCCGCTCCGGCGCTGTTGCACCAGGAACTTTCCGTTGTTCTGCGGGCGGTTCGGGACCTTTTTACCCATGAGGCAGATAAACTGGTCATCGATTCGCGCTCCGGCTATGAGTCGGTGCTTTCCTTTTTGGACGAGTTCATGCCCAATCTAAAGGATTCCATTGAGCTCTATGAGGGTTCGGAACCTATTTTCGACGCCTACAACCTCGAGGGCGATATCTCCAGGGCCTTGAAGAAAAAGGTCTGGCTCAAGTCCGGCGGTTACATCGTTATGGAAAATTGCGAAGCGCTGGTGGCCATCGATGTCAACACCGGGCGGTATGTTGGAAAGCACAACCTCGAGGAAACCATTTTAAAAACCAATCTGGAGGCGGTCAAAGAGATTGCCTACCAAATTCGTTTGCGGGATTTGGGCGGCATTATTATCATCGATTTTATCGACATGGAGAAAACCTCCAATCAAGAGAAAGTCTTTAACGCACTCAAGGACGCTTTCAAAAAGGACCGCAGCAAAACCCATGTTTTGCCGATTTCGGAACTCGGTTTGGTCCAAATGACCCGTAAGCGAATTCGCAAACCCCTCAACCGACTGCTTTGCGAGCCCTGTTTTTACTGTGACGGGGAAGGATATCTCATGTCGCGGCAGTCGATTTGTTACAACATTTACCGTGAGGTGCTCCGGGATTCCGGCGATATTCCCGGAACACGCCTGACGCTGATGGTGAATCCTGAAATTGCTGAACGGTTGCATGGCGAAGAAAATCACATTATTCTGTCCCTGGAGCAAGCGCTCGGCAAACCGATTATCATTTACCCAAATCTTCGCTACCACATGGAAGAATACGAAATTGTCGAACAGATCAAGTAGGGGTGGGCAATCGGCGCTGCGATTGAATCTAAAACCGGCTTAGATGGTTGTTGACAGCCTGTAAGTTTTGTGATTTCTAGTTAAAGTTATGCAAAAAGTGTTGGTAGGTTTTTTTAACCATATGATGATTTGAATGATAAAGGACCGTCGATATGAAACGCACCTTTCAACCCAGCAGGATCAAACGCGCCCGGACCCACGGCTTCAGAAAAAGAATGTCCACCAAACAGGGCAGACGAATTATCAACCGCAGAAGAGCCAAGGGCCGCAAGCGGCTGGCGTTATAAAATCCGACCTTCTGCTGCCCGATCCGGAAGGGTCGGGGGGGGCGGGCGGGCGAAGCGGTACCCGGTTAAAGCAGGCTGTCGCAAGCCGTCCATCCGCCTTTTTTCAAAAAAAAGATCGGATTCTCAAGCGGAGCCAGTTCCAACAGCTTTCCACCGTGGGCTACCGGATTCATAGCCAGTTTTTTATCGCCGTTTTTCAGCCCGGGAAAATTGGATTCTCACGGTTGGGGGTGACAGTAACCAAAAAAGTGGGTGGTGCTGTCACCCGAAACCAAATCCGGCGATTGGTGCGCGAATTTTTCCGCCGCAACCGAGAAACGCTTCGCGGCTATTACAATTTAAACATCATTGCCAAAAAGGAAGCTGCCAAATTAACCACCGGCGAGACCTTCGCAGCCCTTGAACGCCTCTTCAAAAATATCGCCAGCAGGCACGTTCGCTAAGGCCAGCATTATTGGAATGGCGCTTATACTGATCCGGCTCTACCAGTATGGCGTGTCACCCATTCTGGGGCCTTGTTGCCGCTTTTACCCAACCTGCTCGGATTATACTTACCAGGCGATAGCCCGCTACGGCCTTTTTCAAGGGGGGTACCTTGGACTGCGACGGATTTTAAGGTGCCACCCCTTTCATCCGGGAGGCTTTGACCCCGTTCCCTGATGGCCAATTAGGATCGCCCTTCGATGGTTTTGTCAGATTGCCACAGCACCCGCTCGCCAAGTGTTCTGAAATCTTATACTTATTTGTTATCAGGTATTTGAGATGAACCCGCCGGGTGTTTGGGCTGATTCGCCCCAAACCCGCTTTTTTTCGACTACCGGTCAACCCCCGCTAAATATTGATGCACCATGCCGGTTTTAAAGGCAAATCGGAACTCGCCGGCGCCCTTTAATTCTTTTAGGAGAAAAAGATGGAACAAGCTCGGATGTTTATTGCGATAGGCCTCTCTTTTCTGGTCTTCTTCGTATGGCAATATTTCTTTGTGGAGCCGCAGCCGCCCGTTAAAACTGCGGATAAGCAGGTGCAATCCGTCGCGGACCCGAGTCAAACGGCCTCGGGTGAGCCGGCAGCAATTGTGCCGCCCCAGGCCTTGCCTGTGTCGGACGGGGCCCCGCTTCAAAGTGTTGCCCGTAAAATCACTGTCAGTACACCGCTGTTTAAGACGGTGATATCCGAAAGGGGAGCCGTGTTTACCAGTTTCGTTCTCAAGAACTATAGAGAGAGCGTGGGCGCCGATTCACCTCAAAAGGAACTGATAGCACCGGAGATCGGCCAGGGGAATTTCGGAATCGGGTTTGATGAGAATAGCGTCTCCGGAATGCAGGATGCCCTGTTTTCTTCGGATGCCCAAAGCCCTGAAATTACGGTTTTGGATCGCTCCCACAGTCTGACCTTTACCTGGGTATCACCAACCGGAATGTCCGTCCACAAGCGCTACACATTTTCACCGGATTCTTATCGGATCGGTTTGGACCTGACCGTCAACAATCCCTCCGACCAGGCTTTTCAGGCCAAACCGTATCTTTCGATTCTGCACCCCGCCCCCAATAAAAATCAGACCTATGGCTTTGAAGGCCCCAGTGCACTGATTAACGGAAAACTTCATGAAATTGCGATCAAAAAGATTCAGGATCAAAACGTTTTTCAAGGACGCATCGCGTGGGTTTCGCTTCAGGATCGCTATTTCATGGCCAGCATCATTCCCGAGGAGGAATTAGAAGCAGTCATGCGGCTCGCTTTGGTCGGTGAGGGTATCGTCGAGGCTCAGTATTTAGGGCCCGAAGTAGTGGTTGTTCCGGGTACTCAAAAATCCATCGCCTACAGCCTCTTTATGGGACCCAAAAATATCCGAATCCTGCAAAGCTTGGGTCACGAGTTGAGCCGCGCCGTTGATTTCGGTATGTTTGATTTCATTGCCAAACCCGGTGTCTGGCTGCTCAATTTTCTCTATGGTTTTATTCCCAACTATGGGGTGGCCATCATTATTCTGACGATCATCACCAAAATTTTACTTTGGCCCTTGGGCAATAAAAGCTACAAGTCCATGAATGAAATGAAAAAGTTGCAACCGTTGATGGCCGAAATTCGGGAAAAGCACAAAGATGACAAGAAAAAAATGAATGAAGAAGTTATGGGACTTTACAAAACCTACAAAATTAATCCCGTGGGGGGGTGTCTGCCAATGGTTGCGCAAATCCCCATTTTTTTTGCACTTTACCGCATGCTCTATCAGGCCATTGAATTGCGACACGCGCCGTTTTTCGGGTGGATCGACGATTTGTCGGCTCCCGACCGCTTGTTTGATTTTGGCTTCTCTATTCCCTTTATGGAACCGCCCTATGGTATTCCGGTATTGACCATCATCATGGGCGCTACCATGTTTTTACAGCAAAAAATGTCTCCCCCGCCGGGTGACCCGACCCAGGCCAAAATAATGATGTTTTTGCCCCTGATTTTTACGGTTATTTTTATAAACTTCTCATCCGGTTTGGTCTTGTACTGGTTGGTCAACAACGTTCTTTCAATTGCGCAGCAGTATTATGTTTCCAAAAAATACGCCTAAAAACGGAGAACACCGATGACGGCTGATTTGGAGTTTGAAGGCAGGGATGTTGAAAAAGCCGCCAAGGCCGCTTCTGAACGATTGGGCATTTCCCTCGAAAAGCTGCAATATGATGTCATTTCCTACGGGTCCACCGGTATCTTTGGAGTGGTCGGAGCGCGCAAAGCCAAAATCCGAGTATTGAACAAGGGGCTATCAAAAATAAGGACCCGCAAAGCGGATGGTGACAAGAGTGCGCCAACAATAGCAGCGGTTCCTGACGCTGAAAACGCGGCGGAAAAACCCGCCCCGTCAATCCAGGTATCCGAGGAGGCCATCCAAATCGGTCAGGATGGGCTTGAAAGAATCCTTGATTTTATTACTGACAACGCCGCGGTGGCCGCAAGCACCGACGGTGACCGGCTTGTATATGAGATCACCGGTGGAGATGCGGCGGTTCTGATCGGTAAGCGCGGCCAAACCCTCGAAGCGCTTCAATACCTCGTCGAAAAGATGGTTAACGTCAATAGCGAGGCGCACGTTCGGGTTGATATCGACGTTGAAGGCTATCTAAAAAGCCGGGCTCAAAATTTAGAAAAAATGGCGGCACGGCTCGCCGAAAAGGTTTTAAAAAACCGTAAACCCGCGACCCTTGGGCAGTTAAACTCCCATGATCGACGGGTCGTCCATTTAGCCCTCAAGGCGGAAGAGGGGGTTCGGACCCAGAGCCTCGGTAACGGCTATTACCGAAAACTGGTGATTTATCCCAAAAAAGGGGTTTCCCAAGAGGAACAGGGGGCCCCGCCCGCTTGAGGAAATCGAGCTCAATCCCGATTTTCCCAGGCCCCCGGCATTTCCCAGTTTTCGCTCTTTGACCTGAAATCCGCCCGCGGGACCAGATCCCAGTGGGTTTCGGCTCAGAGGGGGTGCGGTATTTAAGAGGGCGATAAGGTCTTGGATACCCCATTTGACTTCAAGGCGCGCACTGCCCGCTTGTCCTTTTACCCAAGGTCACAACCCGCCGATCCTGCGCATCGCCGACTATTTGAATGGGGATTTTCCAGCGTCCTGCCAAGCCATTTTTAAGGGCTTCGCCATTTTCGATCCTCCCTCACGGGTTGCGGCAAGTTTTTTCTGTTCCTGGAATTGGACGATGATTGGCACACCTGATCAAAAACAACGGCCCTCGTTAGACACCATCTGCGCCATTGCCACGCCTGTTGGAAAAGGTGGTATCGGCGTCGTCAAGATTTCGGGTTCAAACGCCCTTGCGCTGGGCCGGTCTGTTTTTTATAAAAAAGAGCGCGTCATGCACCACGCCAGTGTTGGAAACCCCACCCCCCCTTCGTACATTGAATTCAGGCCACGGCACATGTATCATGGCTATATCCGGGAAAATGCCAGCGGTCGGGTGGTTGACGAGGTTTTGTGGGTTTACATGACTGGTCCGCATTCCTATACTGGAGAGGACGTGGTTGAAATTCACTCCCATTCCGGGCCAGCTGTTTTGGAAACCATTTTTAACCTGATTCTGCAGCGGGGTGGGCGGTGTGCCGAACCGGGCGAGTTTACTCAGCGCGCTTTCTTAAATGGCCGTATTGATCTGACCCAAGCCGAAGGCGTGATGGACCTGATCAATGCAAAATCCAGCAGCGCACTGAATATAGCGGCCAAGCAGGTCTCTGGCGAGTTCAGCCGGCACATCCAAAACCTTCGCGCGCGGGTCCTTGATCTGATCACACGGATTGAGGCCGGGATCGACTTTCCGGATGAGGTTGGCCCGGCCCTCGGACTAGATCAGAAGTTTGCGGAAATCCAGCGAGAGGTGTTGCCCGGGATCGAGCGGTTGATTCGCCAACACGAACAGGGGCGGGTTTTTCGGGAAGGGTTCCGATTGGCCTTGGTCGGCCGTCCCAATGTCGGCAAGTCCAGTTTGCTGAACCGACTTCTTGGTCATGACCGCGCCATTGTCACCGACATTCCTGGAACCACCCGCGATGTGATCCATGAGACGGTCAGCATCAACGGTGCTCCCATTGTTTTGACCGACACCGCCGGAATCCAGCCCACTGATAACCCCATCGAAAAACTTGGCATCGGAAAAACCAAAATCCAAATCGCTGCCTCCGATCTCATATTGTTTGTGGTGGATGTCCGAGACGGCATCGGCGAGGAAGAAATCGGGTGGTTCGATTCGGTCGATCGGAAGCGATTGCTGATTGTGGTCAACAAGGTTGATTTAAAAGACGATTCTTGCGAATATAAACCCCCTGAAAGTTTTGCCGATCTGCCCCTGATCTGTATTTCAGCCAAGACGGCTTTCGGGGTCGAGGAGCTCTGGGAGGCCATTAAAAATCTCATGTTTCGGGGGTGCGCGCTGGACCTGGCAGACGCAATTGTTCCCAACTTCCGACAAAAAGTGGCGTTGCAAAATGCGTTGGCAGAGCTTGCAAGCGCCTCCCATGCCTTCCGGGAAAACATCCCGCTGGAAATGATCGCCATAGACCTCCAGGGGTGCCTCACCGCCTTGGGATCAGTCCTGGGAATCAATGTGCGTGAGGATGTTTTGGATTGTATTTTCAAGGAATTTTGTATCGGCAAGTGATGTTTCACGTGAAACAGCGGTGTGGGGGTGAAGGGGGAACCGATGGAAATCGATTTAAAACCGTATTTTGACCGCTACGAAAAGGTGGTGGCGCAGGTAGATCAGGTGTTTGAAAAGGTAAAAACGGCCTTTCCGCACGAGGTGCGGTGTCAGACGGGGTGCGCCGACTGCTGTCATGCACTTTTTGATTTAACCCTGATCGAGGCACTCTATCTGAACCACCATTTTGTGGCGAAGCTTGAAGGTGAAAATCGGGAGCGGCTTGTATCCAGGGCCAACAAAGCGGATCGCACCATTTACAAGATCAAGCGCCAAGCCTACAGGGAGTCCCAGGCGGGAAAAGATGAAAATCAAATCCTGGAAGAACTGGCCGATGTTCGGGTTCGTTGTCCACTGTTAAATGATGCCGAGCGCTGTGACCTCTATGCTCATCGCCCGATAACCTGCCGGCTCTATGGGATCCCGACGGCGATCGGGGGAAGAGGACACACCTGTGGTTTATCTGCTTTTAAAGCCGGAGAGCGCTATCCAACGGTCAATCTGGATCTGATTCATCAGCAATTATACGAAATTTCAAAAGATCTGGTCAAAGATATCAAATCCAAGTTTTCCGGTTTGGGGGAAATTCTGGTGCCCCTCTCAATGGCGATTTTGACCGACTACAATGAAGTTTATCTGGGTATTCGGGATGCTGCGGATGAAAAAAGTTCCCCAGGGAGGCCGTAATGGACAACCCCCTCTTAGAAGAAGACCAGCGCAAGAAGGCAATTTTTGACGGTATGTCGCCCAGACGACAGAAACACATCATCAAGAAAGGCTACGCAAAATGGGATCCATTTCAGGAGCCGAAAGATCCCATTGAAATTCGGCGCGACACCACCCGTCGGACGTCGCAAATGCTAGTCCGGGAGTTTCTTCAATCTCGAAAAATGGAAGAATATTCAAATGCGTATGGGCGAGGTGTGCTGGAGTTGGTCATGGGGATTATCAATAACGACGAGCGCTTTGTGGCTATGTTCGAGTTTTCCTGCTGGTACCGTGACCTGTTGGAACGGGAAGGCGCCGAGAAGCCCGGCGGGGAAGAACGATAGGCGCGATCATGACGGCAGATCGACCCTCCTCGGCGGACCTTCAGGAGGTGCTGTCCCTGGTGGCATCCGATAATGGGCGGATAACCCCGCGTCTTCTGGTCCACCGACTTTACGCCGGGGGAAAACGGTCTCGTGGCGAGGCCCGAGCGGTCGTGCGTCGCGTGGTAGACCAGGGCCTTCTATCCTACTGCTACATCCTTGGCACTTCATTTCTGGAGCTGGCCTTTACGCGCCCGGTAAAAATCACCGACAAATTCGTTTTGAAGCCGCCCGGAACCTTTTATCTGGAAATTCATGGCCAAAAGGTCATCACGATTGAGCCGGGGGCAGCCTTTGGCGGTGGGCAGCATCCCACCACGCGACTGGCCCTTAAAGGCATGACGTGGTGCTTTGATCGTTATGCTAAATTTCTGACCGGTGCGGCCGCAATCGCGCTTGACATCGGTACCGGAACGGGAGTTCTGGCCATTGCGGCCGTAAGGTGCGGCGTCCACCGGGCGATTGCCACCGAAGTGGACCCGTGTGCCCGTTGGGAGGCCCGACGGAACGTGGCCTTAAACGGGTTGTCTGAACGCATCGTCGTTCGGTCCGTCCCGAGCCCGCCTCTCGGCAAAAATGCGGTGATGGTAACCGCCAATCTTCGGTTACCCACGCTGGTCAATCTCAGAAATGAAATCCCCAAAACAGCTGCCCCGGGGGGAATTTTGATTTTTTCAGGAATTCGCCCCGAAGAGCTGCCGCAGCTCATATCCGCATACGGCGCCGCCGCGTTCGACCTTTTATATCAGGAAACGGAACAGAGTTGGTCATGCGTCGTATTTAAAAAACTCCCCGCCGCTTGACAGACATCTTTTTTTGTCTTTCCGAAGGCCCCGCGCGCTAATCTTCTGGACGGCAACTCCCACACGTAACACGTGCCCGAATGGTGCGATATTCTGTGAACGGGGGCGGCCCCTCTTTTTTTGTCTGGTTTTTCATCACCCACCCGCCCGGTTGCTTGCCGCCGGATGCGCCGTGTCCCCTCAAAGCGGGTTGCAGGAAAGGGCAAACAAAAAACAACCCCCAAAAATCGTAATTTCAACTTAAAGCCCGAAAATCGGGTTTTTTTTAAAAAGACTGCTCCTCCTATTCGGGTGGTTACAAACGTTCGAATATGGAGAAATGGCGGAGTTTTCTCGGAAAGCCCAGTGGGGCAAGGGTTTCCGGGGATCCAGGCGCCAAAGTCGGCGGGAAGGTCAAAAAAGGCAGCTGTCCGCACTATTTTCCATCCGGGTCAAAGAGATAGCCGATGGACCGAACGCTTGTGAAAAAAACGGGTTTGCGAGGGTTGGCTTCAAAGTATTTTCGGAAACGAACGATAAAATTGTCAACCGTGCGGGTAGAGGTCTTATGGGAATAGCCCCAGGCCAACTCCAGCAGTTTTTTGCGTGACAGTGGTTTTGCCGGGTGAATAAAAAAAAGCTTCAGTAGTTTGGCTTCTTGCTCGGTCAAACTGATCTTGCCGAATTTACAATCGGCCGTCAGGGTTGAAAAGTCGATCAAATTGCCGCCAAACCGGTATGTCGTGAGGCTCTGACCGGACATGTCCGCTACGGCGTCTCCCTGACCCCAGGCCGATCGGGTCAACAAGCGCTCGACCCGCAGCAGAAATTCTTCCAGGTTGAATGGCTTGGAGAGGTAATCATCGACCCCATAGGCCAGCCCTTTGACTTTGTCCTCCGTATCGCTTTTGGCTGATAATATCAGAATCGGAATTTTTTCGTCTTCCAGGCGAATGTGCTGCAGGATGGCAAGTCCGTCGATGCCGGGCAGCATGATATCCAAAACGATCAGGTCGGGCTGGAATCGCTTCCAGTCCTGTAGTCCGCTCACACCGTCACGGGCAACCAGGACTTCGTACCCCTGGAGACCCAGGTTGAGTTTTAACCCCTCAGCGATATGGCGGTCGTCCTCGATGATTAAAATCCGTTTGGTGGGCATGTTCGCGTGTCGTCTCTGATGGCTGTTATGAAAGAACTGCTCCAGAAGGTTTCGCCGTTTTTGATCGGGGTGCTGTTTGTGGCGGCGCTGCGCGCACTATCGGTACTCAGTCGTGAAACGGCAGAACCAGTGTAAAAACCGCGCCAAGACCGGGGCCAGGGCTTTGGGCGCTGATCCGCCCTTTGTGGATCCGGGCAACGTTCTGAGTCAGGTAAAGCCCCAGTCCGCTGCCCTTTACCGCCAGGTTGTCCGAGCTCCCAATCTGATAGAATTTTCGAAAAATTTTGCGGAGCTCGGTTTTTTGGATCCCAATCCCGTTGTCTTTAAACTGCAGTAGCAGTTTGCGTTTGCGTTGCAAAAAGGTGATTTGGACTTTAGGGGTTTCGGAATGATTGTATTTGATAGCATTGGTGATCAGGTTCATCAACAGCATTTCGAACAAACTCAGGTTAATACGGCAGAGAAAGGCGCGGCCGCTGGGGTTTTGAAGTGTGATATGGCAGTTGCGGAAAAGATGGGCATTGTTTCGGCTGAAGCGTTCCACCACCGTGACCAGGTCCAGAATGACAAACTCCCCACTGTAGGTTCTGGTTTCGATCTTGGCGAGATTCAAAATGCGATTGATATTGTCGGAAAGCCGGGCGACGTCCTGCAGCATGAAGCCGGTATACCTGAGTTGATCGGGCCGGGAGAGTTCGTGCTTGAGAAAAGTTTCAAGATAAAGCTTGATGGAGGTGACCGGGGTTTTGAGTTCGTGGGTGAAGTTGTTGATGAAGTTGTGCTGCAGCCGATAAAGTTTAATGATTTTCTGATTGTAGACGAAAATGATGAAAATTCCGAGCAGAATCAGGCCCACCAGTAGGGAGAGAACCAGAATGACCAGCCAGGTTTGGGGCTCGAGGACCTGCTCCCGATCCAGGTTGAAATTCTGGATAAGCGCATTCAAGCCTTTGCTGACCGCGATGTACCAGTAAATGTAGAGAAAAAAAGACAACCCCAGCGCAAGGGTGGAGCAGATAAAGACAAAAACCGGATGAAAGAACCACTTGGAATGATACATGAGAACCTAATCCTCGCAGGGATGGCTGCTTTGGGGGCGCCCCGCGCGATGTGCGTGCCCCAAAAAGCCGGGCATGTAAAAGTTTTGTAAAAAATACCCGTATAACTGTTCCTATTACCCCATTTCGCGTAAGATTCCCACCGTGTTTCCCAAAGCGGGGAACAGCAATCATTCATCGGGGTCCATTCACCACAGGTCCTCTTTGAGAGGGAGGGTCGCGGCATGAGAAACGATGGTCATTATCTGCACATTCCAGTAATGGGAACCGGGTATTCGGCGGATACCCCCATCCGGGTGGCCCACCTGGGAATCACCTCGGTCATTTCGATTCTCGATGACGTGCTGCTGGAGAAATTGCGCCAGTTCTATTGCCGGCAATTCGACCTGCCTTACGACGAAATCCGATCAACGGATCCGGATCGTCGTGCGAAACGGATAACAGCATATCTCAATCTAGTTGAAAAGATCGTCGAACGAAAACTGAGCGAAACCAAGCGCCTGCCATTTTTTGAGGAAAACGAAAAGCAGAAATATTTTGATCTTCTGCCCGAGACGTCGGCCCTAAAAATCGCCTACCGGCAGTTGCTGGCAATGCCGCCGGGTCCGCAGCGGCATCGCCGGGAGCAGGTGCTGACCGATCGGATGGCGGGCGGCGCAATCGATGTAAACATCATGGTGCGCCTCGACCGCCCCCGCTGCACGCCCTCCGGCCAGCCGTTGGGAGAGGAATTCAGTGATGCCAGAAGTGCTCTTCGAGGGTATGCCGAAAGCAACCTCGACTCGGCCATTGTTTTCTCGGCCGGAGTAAACAAGGGGCTTTTCAGCTACCTGACCCAATTTCCTGATTTTTATCGTGACGAGAGCGGCCGGATCCGAAAACGGATCATCCTGAAAGTCAGTGATTTTCGCTCGGCCTTGATTCAGGGTAAGTTTCTGGCCAAGAAGGGCCTCGAAGTGGCGGAATATCGGATCGAGTCGGGACTCAACTGCGGGGGTCACGCCTTTTTTTCAGCTGGGAAATTGCTTCCGGACCTTCTCGAGGAATTCAAGGCTCACCGGGGGCGCCTGGCGCAAGAATTTCAACCGGCAATAAAAGCATTTTACGATCAACAGGGATGGGTTTACCGGGTGGCGGAGGGGACGGTCGCCCCCCTGGTCACGGTTCAGGGCGGGATCGGTACCCATGGTGAAATTCTGCGCCTGCGGAACGATTTTGGAATGGATCTCACCGGTGTGGCCACGCCCTTTCTGCTGGTGCCGGAGGTCACCCGGGTGGATGCCAACACCCGGGATATTCTGCGTCAGGCGGGGGAGGACGATCTATACACCAGCGATGTTTCACCCCTGGGGGTGCCCTTCAACAACGTCCGCAATTCTGGCTCTGAAAAGTGGATCAAAAAAAAGGAGGCCTCTTCGACCCCTGGGGCAAACTGCACAAAGGGGATTCTCGCACTCAACTCGGATTACGCGTCTAATATGTGCACGGCTTCAAAAGCATATCAGCAACTAAAGCTGGCCGAGATCGATGCCCTGCCGGCGTCAGCGGAAGTTAAGGCCGCGATGCGCCGCAGCGCCCTCAACAAGGCCTGCCTCTGTGAGCAACTGGGCAATTCGGCCCTGATCGACCTGGGCTTGAAGTCCGCCGAGAATGCCCCCCAAGCCGTCTGCCCCGGCCCCAACATCGCATGGTTCAATAGGATCTACCGGTTGCAGGAAATGATCGATCATTTTTACGGTCGTGGGGAATCCCTTGTGCCAGCTGAACGTCCGCACATGTTTGCCAAGGAACTGGTCATGACCGTGGATTTTTTCGAAAAACTGATCGCAGCGAGTGACGCCGGCGCGCGCGAGGCGGACCGCTTGGCGGGTATCCGGGCCAATATTGAGGCTGGCATGCAAATCTGCGAGCAAATCGCCCACCAGACACCCTATCCGGGCGAAAATCTGGCCTCAATCGCCTCGTGTGTAAAAGTGCAGAAAGAGCGGCTGGCGAAACTGGAACGGCTGTTGGCTCAGAAGGCCATTGCTAATGCCGGTGACTCCGGGGACGCGGGAGGTGGCTGCAAGCGAACGCCTGCCGGTCGAAGACCGTCGCCCAAAGTGGCCGCAGCGGGTTAAGCCCGCGGCTTGGCCGCGTCCGCCCGAGGGGCCTATATCCCCGTGTTTGCCGGTTGACTTTACACTTCCCGCTGTGGTACCCATTAACCATGATTGGGGGTTGGCGGTCGTTTTTTGGCGTGGGAAACCTTTGCATTTTCAATCTGCCGCGGGTTTCTTTGGCAGGCTGCATCCCCCCACATCAAACCGGAGCCACGGGCAGAACAGGGTTTTTAAATTCAATCTCCAATCTCGGGTTCCAATTTCGACTGCTGTGTCTCGTTCTGCATATTAGTCGCCCCTTAATCGGAAAGCGGGATTCCCGCTCTTTTTTAAGAGTTGCACCGTATGATGGCGTATGGCTTTTTCAGGCCATTTGTCCAGCAACAGAAGTCAACCCACAGCCAATGAACGAAAGGAGGAGTGTATGAGCAATAGCGTTTACAAAGTGATCGAGCTTGTGGGCACCAGCCCGAACTCTTGGGAGGAAGCCGCAAAAAATGCCGTTGAAACCGCTGGC
This sequence comes from Desulfobacterales bacterium, assembly GCA_046481705.1. Lineage (GTDB taxonomy): Bacteria > Desulfobacterota > Desulfobacteria > Desulfobacterales > JAABRJ01 > JAABRJ01. Next base: position 20,400 of record JAWOJK010000135.1, read on the forward strand.
AAAACCCTCAAAAACTTGCGGATTGCAGAAATTTCGCAAATGGACATGAAAATCGAAGATGGCAAGTTCATGGCCTTCCGGGCGCGCGTCAAGCTCTCTTTCAAGTACGAAGCGTAGTCCGCAAGTATCCCTCCTGACCCGGCTGAGGCCGCGGTATGACCGTCGCGTGGCCTCAAGCCGGCAGGATCTGCCCTGCCCGACCGGGATTGCATACCGCGAAACCGCCGCACACCCAACCGGTCCAAGGATGTCGCGAGCCCGGGCTTTTAGCCCGATCACCTGATTTCGAATCCCCAACAAACCGGCGTCACGCGCCCTTTTTGCGTTTGTCGGTAAATATGTGGGGACCCCCCCGGCCCCCCGACATTTTAATTTCGCCCTGAAAAAAGCAGTCCTCGGCCACGGCGATTTTTGCGCAGCTGATATCGCCTGTGACCCGCGCACCGGCGCGCAGCTCGGTTTTTTCGGCGGATTCGATGTTCCCATCGATCTGCCCTGCGACAATCAGACCCTCGGCATGCACGGAGCCCTCGATTTTTCCGCTTTCGCTGATCCAAACCAACCCCTTGAAGCGCACATCGCCTCTCAGTGTGCCGCCCATGTGCAGGGTGCCGCTACCGCTGAGCGTTCCCTGAATGGCGGTGGTGGCGGCGATGATGGTGGGCTTGTCGCTTTGTTGATCTTCCAGTCGTCGGTTGGGGGCGTCGCCGCGGTCGATTCTTTTTTTAAACAACATGGGTTCCACTTCCTTTGGGTTGAATCGTTCAGTTCCGCCGGGCTCGGCGGTCAAAATGGGCCCTGTTGTTTTTTATTTTAGGGGAAGGGGTCTTTGAAATCAAGTCTTTGAGGTAGAATGGCGCTCCGGGCGGTTGAAACGGGCAGCGCCAACGGAAGCTTCGTCTATATTACCAGGTGGTTAAAAGTGGTTGAGGACGTTCGCCGGGTGGCGCCCGAAGCCGGCTGGCGGGTAAATTTGAGTCCCGCGGCGGCCGGCTGAATGAATCACGGGGGCGTCACCTGGTGCACGGCGAACGGGGCGAGATGGCGGTGATTGAGCTTGAAAACCCCGGCAAAACCTGTAGCAGCGGGTGGCGGCGATGGGCCCCCGCAATGCCTTGCGTCCTGCTTGAACCGGCTCATCAGGTCAGATCGTCGATATCCTGGTGGCGGATGATTTCACCCTCGATCATGTAGATGACTTCCTCGGCAATGTTCGTGGCATGGTCTCCAAGGCGTTCCAGGTGCCGCGAAATGAGCAGCAGGTTGATGAAATAGCCGGTCCGTTCGGGCTGTTTTTGAAGGGCGGCCTTGATCAGGTCGTAGGCCTCGTCCTTGATCTTGTCGACCTCGTCATCCATCACAAGGACCTTGAAGGCCAGATCCACATCCATGTTGACCAGGGCATCCAGGCTCATTTTGAGCATGTTTTCGGCTTTTTTGGCCATCGGACCGTAGTCGAAGCGGAAATCCACGCCTTTTTTCTTGGCCAGGATCTCGACCCGTTGGGCGATGTTGACCGCCTGGTCGCCGATGCGTTCCAGATCATTGTTGATTTTGATGACGGCGATCAGAAACCGCAAGTCCACCGCCACCGGCTGGTGCAGGGCCAGGATCTTGAGGCACTCCTCCTCGATTTCAACTTCCTTTTCATCGATTTCATAGTCCGTCTTGAGAATCTTGCGGGCGAGATCGCCGTCGTTATTCTCGATGGCTTCCGCGGCCAGGCGCACGCGCTCCTCGACCATGCCGCCCAAGGTTAGAATCGACTTTTTGATCTTGTCCAGCGCTTTTTGCAGATGAATGGGCATCTCTTTCCTCCCGGGTTTAAGGGCCTCGGCAAAAAACAATGACATCGCTTGTGGCCGTCATTCGGCCCGTCGACTGCGTTACCGCCGGCGGATCTTCCGTGCAGCCGAACCTGAATCCGGCGCGACCTGGTGGTGTTGTTTTTTTGCCGTGGCGCTAACCGAACCGGCCGGTGATGTAGTCCTCGGTTTGCTTCAGGTGGGGACGGGTGAACAGTGTATTGGTCTTGTTTACCTCGATCAGTTTACCGAGGTAGAAAAAGGCCGTGATGTCCGAGACCCGGGCGGCCTGCTGCATGTTGTGGGTCACGATGATGATCGTGTAAGTGTTTTTCAACTCCTGGATCAGGTCTTCGATTTTCTGGGTGGCGATCGGGTCCAGGGCCGAGCAGGGCTCGTCCATCAGGAGCACTTCGGGTTCCACCGCCATGGCACGGGCGATACAGAGGCGCTGCTGCTGGCCGCCGGAGAGCCCCAGGGCGGATTCGTGCAGACGGTCCTTGACCTCCTCCCACAGGGCGGCGCCCTTGAGGCTGGTTTCGACCTTTTCCGCGATCAGATTTCTGTTTTTCACGCCGTTGACCTTGAGGCCATAGGCGATGTTTTCGAAAATGGTCTTGGGAAAGGGGTTGGGCTTCTGAAACACCATGCCGACGCGGCTGCGCAGGGTGACCACATCCTGGCGGGAGCGGTAGATATCCTCACCATCCAGGAAAATCCGGCCCTCGACCCGGCTGATGGGAATCAGGTCGTTCATGCGGTTGAGGCACCGCAGGTAAGTGCTCTTGCCACAGCCCGAGGGGCCGATCAGGGCGGTGACATCGTTGTTTTTAAATTCCAGGGAAACGTCTGTCAGCGCCTTGAAGTTGCCGTAAAAGAAGTCGAGGTGCTCTGACGACATTTTTACCGAATTTTCCATCGGGTCATCCTTTTTTCCGAGCCTTGCGGGGCTGAAGTTCTGTCCTTGGCCCGGCCAGCCGTTTGAAGCCGGATCCGGTTTGCCGGCATATAGCTGGGTGTCTTCGGCTGTTATTATCCTATCGGGGAGGGGTCAAAATTTTTTAAACCATTTTTTCCCCGCAGGCTGGTGCGGCTAAAGTTTTCTTCTCAGGTGGGAGCGGTAGATGATTGCCACCAGGTTCATTCCCAGTACAAGAGCGATCAACACCAGTGCCGTGCCGTACTGCAGGTGCCGGGTCGCCTCGATGTTGGTGCCGGCAGTTGCCAGCACGTAAATATGGTAAGGCAGCGCCATGACCTCGTCAAAGATCGAGGTGGGCAGCGAGGGGGTGTAAAAAACGGCCGCCGTAAACATGATCGGGGCCGTTTCACCCGCGGCGCGGCTGATGCCCAGGATGGTGCCGGTGAGGATGCCAGGCATGGCGCTGGGCAGGACGACCCCGTAGATGGTCTGCCACTTGGTGGCCCCCAGCCCCAGGGAGGCCTCTCGGTAGGTGTCGGGCACCGCCCTGAGAGCCTCCTCGGTAGAACCGATGATCACCGGGAGGGACATGGCGGCCAGCGTCAGGGCACCGGAAAGGATGCTCACGCCAAATCCGAAGTAAACCACGAAGAGCGCCAACCCAAAAAGCCCGAACACGATCGACGGGACCCCGGCGAGGTTGTTGATCCCCAGTCGAATGAGGCGCAGCACCCGGCCGGGGCGCGCATACTCGTTGAGGTAGATGGCGGAGGCCACACCGATCGGCAGGGCGATCGCGATGGCGCCCAGGCTGAGATACAGGGTGCCCAGGATGCAGGGTAGAATACCCCCCTGGGTCATGGCATCCCGCGGTGGCTGGGATAGGAAGGTCCAGTTGATGGCGGTCCAGCCGCCGCTGACCATAAAGTACACGATGATAAAGAGCGCCAGACCATTGACCAGAGCGGCGAGGCGGAAGAGGCCAAAGGCCGCACCCTGCACCAGCTTGCGTCGACGTTGATAGGCCTTTCCCGGCAGGAGCGACCGGAGGGCGGTCGACCGCTTCCCGGAGCTGCGACCGACACGGGAATCTGGCAGGGCGCTCTGGGAGAAGATCTTGATATTGTTGTCCATTTCGCTTCCTACGTTAGAGGGTCGCATCACCGACCTGTTTGAAGCGGTGCTGGATATAGTCGGCCACGATGTTGAACAGCAGGGTGAACAGAAACAGCACGATGCCGGTGGCAAAGAGGGCGTAGTAGTGCTCCCCGCGGAACGGGGCCTCGGCCATTTCTGAGGCAATGCTGGCCGGCATGGGGCGGACCGGGTCGAAAATGGATCCCGGCACCATGGCAGCCCCCCCGGCGACCATCAAGACCACCATGGTCTCCCCAATGGCTCGGGACATTCCCAGAATGACGGCGGTGCTGATGCCCGAAAGGGCGGCGGGCAGGACCACCCGCAGCGTGGTTTCAAACTGCGTGGCCCCCAAGGCCAAAGACGCCTCGCGCAGCGCCGTGGGCACGCTGTGGAGGGAGTCTTCCGAGATGCTGCAGATGGTCGGGATCGACATGAAGGCCAGCATCAGGGAGGCATTGAAGAGATTCAGTCCGGTGGGCAGGTCAAAGACCGTCTGCAGAAAAGGGGCCACCAGCACCATGCCGAAAAAGCCGATCACCACCGAGGGCAGGGAGGCCAGCAGCTCCACCGCCGGCTTGACGATCTCACCCACCCGCGGCGTTGCGATTTCCGAAAGGTAAACCGCCGTCAGGACGCCCAACGGAATGGACATCATGGCGGAGAGGATCGTCACCGAAACGGAGGCCACAATCAGGGGAAAGATACCGAAATCGGGCGGGTCCGAGGTGGGGTACCAGTAGATGCCGAAAAGGAAATCCTTGACCGAAACGAAGGTGAAGGTCGGCAGACCCTCGGAAAAGAGAAAGAGCATGATGAGCAGTAAAATGGTGATGGACGCGGATGCAACCACGAAAAAAAAGACGTTCATGGTGCGTTCAATCTGCTGGCGCGGGTTTGCCATGGCATGCTCCGGTTTCGGTGGTCTGTATGCCGCACGGGCATGGCGGGGCCACCATCGAACCACTGGTCATAAAAAAGGGGGACGGGCCGCGAATCCCGTGTTGGGGCCTTGGGACCCGCGCCCGTCCGGGCGCTTCGCATCGCTGGCGCAGCAGCGGGGAGGGCGTTTAGTAGAGTTTCACGTAGCCGCTTTCGGTGACGCTCTTTTGGCCTTTTTCGGGGCTGAGCATAAAGTTGATGAAGCTCAGGGTTTCGCCTGTGGGCCAGCCGTTGGTGAACATGAAGAGAGGCCGGCTGATGGGAAAGCTCCCGTCCAGGGTCGTTTTTTCCGTGCCTTCGACCCCGTTGACGGTCAGGGCCTTGACTTCGGGGTTCAGGTAGCCGATGCCGATGTAGCCGATGGCGTGTTTGTTCTTGGAGACCGCTTGGGCCACGGCGCCGTTGGAGGCCATCACCTGGGCGGCGGGGATGACGCGCTCCTTGTTGAGGACTTTTTCTTCCCAGGTTTCGTAAGTGCCGGAAGAGGTGTCGCGCGACACCACGACGATTTCCAGGTCCAGCCCGCCGAGCTCCTTGAAATTCTTGATGCTGCCGGTGTAGATGCCCTTGAGCTGTTCCAGGGAGATGTCGGTCATCGGGTTGCTGGGATGCACCACCGGAATGATGCTGTCATAGGCCACCGCAAAGGGAACCGGGTAGACCCCTTTTTCGACCGCCATCGCGACCTCCTTGTCCTTGATAAACCGGGAGGCGTTGGCGATATCGGTGCTGTTGTCGATGAGGGCTTTGATGCCGTTGCTGGAGCCGCCGCCGGAAAGCGAGATTTTCACCTCCGGGTTTTCTTTCATGTAGGCTTCGACCGCCAGTTGGGCGATGGGCAGCACCGTGGTGGACCCATTGATAACCAGGTTGCCGGCCCATCCTAATCCGGCTGAGAGAAGCAAGGCAGCGGCGACGGTCAGAAATAGAATCGATTTAATGGATTTCATTTGGGCTCTTCCTCCTGTGAAGTAAAAAAAATAAGGTAACGATTCAGGCAAAATTTAAGAAAAATGAAAGGCACGTCATTTTCGATCTTTGAATCTAATCCAATATTGTTAGGGTTTTGTTAGGCGGGAAGTAATTTTTGATCTAATTTAGGTGATTCCCGCGACCCGAGGAAACATCAGGCCGCCACGTTCTGCGCCGCCGGCGTTTCCTGGTACAGGCGCCAGGTTTGATCAAAGGCCGCGTCAAAGGAGCGCTCTGCCATGTAGCGTCGCGCGGCCCGGCCCATTCGGGCGGTCTGCTGCGGGTTGGCGGCCAGTTTCAGCATGGCCTGGGTCAGGGCGCCGACATCGTCGCCGGGGACCATCAAGCCGGTTTCACCGGGCAGGAGGTTTTCACAGGGGCCGCCTTCGTCGGTGACGATCACCGGCAGTCCGGAGGCCTGGGCCTCCATCACCACGTTGCCGAAGGTGTCGGTGGTGCTCGGAAAGACGAAAATATCGCTGGAGGCATAGGCGCAGGCGAGCTCTTCGCCTTTGAGGTAGCCGCTGAAAAAACAGGGCAAGCCCCGGGTGGCGCTTTTCATCTCCTCGAGATACGGGCCGTCGCCCACGACCAGCAGGCAGACCCCGGCGTTTTGGCCTGCCAGCGCCTGGAAGGCCTGCGCCAGGAGGTGCAGGTTCTTTTCGCGCGACACTCGGCCGACATACAGCAACACGACTCGACCGTCAATCTGGAAGCGGCGGCGCAAAAAACCGTTGCGCTTGGCCGGGTGAAAATTCTGAACATCGATACCGCGTGGGTAAACCCTGATTTTGCCTTCCCTGATCCCTTTTTGGACCAGTTCGGCTTTGGTGTTTTTTGACGGCGCGTAGATCACGTCCATCTGGTCGTAATACCAGAGGGTAAATTTCCAGGTGAGATCCTCCAGCGCGTCGTCGCCGGTGAGAAAACGGGCATACTGGGGAAAGGCGGTGTGGTAGGTGCCGCTGATGGGCAGTTTCAGGATCCGGGCGATGGCCAGCGCGGCCAACCCCACGGGCCCCGGTGTGGCGCTGTGGACCTGATCGAAGTGGTTCTCGTAGCAGTAGCCCAGCATATCCAGAAACGGCGGCAGGTGAAGCTTCTGCTGGGGGTATTCGGGCAGATCGTAAACCCGCACCGGTTTGAAATTACGGACGCCGTCTCGGACCGCGTGTTGCCCCTTGTCGCAGGTGATCACCGTCAGGGGCTTGCCCTGGCGCCGCGCCATTGCCACCTGCTGCTGAAGGGTAAGCGCGACGCCGTTGACGTCGTAAAACGTATCCGTGAATTGCGCCACGGCCTTCTCCCGACCGGCGTCTGGGGGGGGCTCGGGCGTGACCCCGAAGCGCCTCTCAACCGCCTGTCCCAGGCAACGATCCTTGGTGAAATGGGTATACGCGAGAAAGTAGGGCGCCATCAGGGTGTAGAGGCCGCCGGCGGAGCCCAGGGTTTGAAAGATGCGAAACAGGTTGGCCCCTGCCAGGTGGTTCATGAGGTGGTCGGCGGACTGGCAGACCAGGGCGTTGGAAACCTGATTGACAAAGCGCTGCCAGGTTGTCTCCAAGGGGCGGTGCTCCCCGGCAGCAGGCGTCGGCAGGAGGAACAGATCCGGGTTTTTTCGAATCAGCCGGTGGGTTTCGGCCTTGATTTGGGCGACCAGGGAGGGGCCGCTGGCAGCCGGGTTTTTGGGGTGCCGGCGGTACTGCCAAAAATGGTAGATGCGGGACACCAAGCCCTCGTTCTGGGGCGATTTGGGGTCGAGGACCCGGTCGAGAAAATGGATCAGGAGATCCTTGCGGGCATAGCGGCCGAGGTCAAAGCGCTGTTTGTAGTATTGGTAGGCGATGCCATACAGATTGTGGGCCATGGTTTCGGGGGTCGCGGGCACCCCATGAACCTGTCCCCGGCGGTTTTCGATGCCCGCGAAAAAGGCCGCAACCGAATCCGCCCCTTCCACTGCGGTGAAGGTTCGGGCGATATTGAGGCCGCTGTGATCGTCCGAGCCCCCCACCACGTTTTTGCGCCAGGGTTCCGGCACGGCGGCTGTGAGCTGCTGGCGTTCTTCCAGGCGCGCCATTTCTGCCGCCGACAGACCGGCGAGAACCCGCGTGATGATCGCGTTTAGTTGGGGACTGCGGGCGCCGTTGAGTTCGAAGTTGCGGAAGAGCAGCAGCAGGCGTTCAAAATGCGCCAGGCTCAGTTTGTCATTTACGGCATACAGCGGGTGCGCAATGGCGTTGCAGATGCCGGACTGGTTGAGATAGGCGACTAATTCGTAGAGGTTGAAGCGCAGCTTCTGGCATTCCTGGTGCTGTGCCTCGGAGATGGCGTAGGCCAGCACGTGCACCTTGCAGCGGTCCTCGGGAAAGTAGGCCGTGACCTCCTCGCTTAAAAAGGTTTGCGGCAGATGGGCGATCTCCAGGGCGCCGTCGATGGTGTTGTGGTCGGTGATGGTGACCTGCGACATCCCGATTTGGCGTGCGGTCTGATAGATGTGAAGGGGGTCGGTAAAGCTTTCCGGGCATTGAATTTTCTTCAGAAACCATTGGGACGGGTGCTGCGAAAAACGAGAATGAACATGAAGATCGACGCGCATGTACGGTTCTCCTTTTGCGAGCTTTTCGGATCGAGGGGCTGGGGCCGTCATTTACCGTACCCCTGGCAAGCGCGCGCGGCGTCCGCCGCGACGGCCTCGTCGCAGAAAGCCCGCAAGGCGCCCAGGATCAGTTCATACACCTGCTGCTGAAGCAGCGGGTTTTCTTCTCGATAGAGCCGGTGTATGCGACTGGCCAGGTCGGCCGCGCTGCATTTCAGGGGGTGGGAGGAGGGAAGTGCTTTCATAAATGTCATTCCTGTCAAGGTTTGGGTTGGCGCAGATTACCAGGCCGGCGATTAGTCGCGAATTAGGCGGGGGTTAATATTTGGTGAAAAATGATGGGAAATTAAGGCGTTCGGCGGAAGATGGGGCGAGGGGTGCCAACCGCACCGGTTTTCAGCCGGCACCTAATGAAAACCAAACAAAACGGCCTTAAAAAGCGGCTTATGAGGGGCGCCGGCCGCGGCCCCACCCGCTACGGGGCGGTTTCCCACAACAAATCAGAATGGGAGGGCGTATGACCTTGCAGACCCGAAAGATTTTCGTTCTGGACACCAATGTCATTCTTCACGACAGCTCCTGCATCTATCAGTTTGATGCGCACGATGTCGTGATTCCCATCACGGTGCTGGAAGAATTGGACCGGTTCAAACGGGGAAAGGAGATTATCAACTGCAATGCCCGTGAATTTGTCCGCTCGCTGGACGCCCTGACCGGGGAAAAGTTGTTCAACGGCGGGGTGGCCATCGGGCCGGGGCGCGGCAAGATCTCCATCTGCCTGGAAAGAGAGTTCCACGAAGACCTGCGCGAAAGTTTTTCCGGTGGTAAACCGGATCACCACATTCTCAACACGGCCTATCATCTCGCTGAAAAGCATCATTTCCAGGGTGTCGTGCTGGTAACCAAGGACGTCAACCTACGCATGAAGGCCAAATCGGTGGGGCTCATGGCCGAGGACTACACCACGGATCGTGTGAGTGATATAGCCGAGATTTACAAGGGGCGCCGCACCATCGAGGCGGTCCCCGGCGCTGTAATCGACCGGCTTTTCGAAGAGCCCTTCGATATCCAGCCGGGAGATGTGGCGGCGCAGCCCGATTTTCATGCCAACGAATTTTTGATCCTGCGCAATGGCAGCAAATCCGGTCTGGGGATGTTCGACCGGGCCGCCGACAAGATCCGGCGGGTTGAAAACCGGGTTTGTTTCGGCATCAAGGGCCGCAATGTCGAACAGTTCTTCGCCATGAACGCCCTTCTAGATCGCAACATCCCCCTGGTAACCCTGTCGGGCAAGGCCGGCACCGGCAAGACCCTGCTGGCCCTGGCCGCCGCCCTCGAGAACAAGCGTTACTATCGCCAGATCCTGATCGCCCGGCCCACCGTTCCGCTCAGCAACCGCGATCTCGGCTACCTGCCGGGAGACATCAACTCCAAGCTGGATCCCTACCTGCAGCCCCTGTTTGACAACCTGTCCGTCATCCAGAATCAGTTTCCGCCTGAAAATCCGCGCCACAGCGCCGTCAGGGAGTATCTGGACGAGGAAAAAATCGTTATCACGCCGCTTTCCTATATCCGGGGCCGCAGTATCGTCAAGGCGTTCTTTATCGTCGATGAGGCCCAGAACCTCACCCCCCACGAGGTCAAAACCATCATCACCCGTGCCGGTGAAGGCACCAAGATCGTGTTTACTGGTGATATTTTTCAGATCGACCATCCCTATCTGGACAGCCAGACCAATGGCCTGAGCTATCTGATCGAAAAGATGAAGGGGCAGCCCCTCTATGCCCACATCAACCTCGAGAAAGGGGAGCGCTCGGAACTCTCCGAGCTGGCCAGCAGTCTGTTGTAATGTGCCGCGGCGGCCCTGGCCATTTTCTCCGTCGATCGAAAACCGACGCTTGCCTCTGGCCGGCACTCCCGGCAGACCCCAAAACGGCGGGCGATGCGCGAGTCGCGCTGTTGACTTTGCGGTGATGGGTTGCCATTTTACTCGATAATATATCGTGGCGCGCGTCTCGGCGTCGCCTGCCACGGGAAAGGAGGACAACATGGCCTATACCTGTAAGAATTGTGGTGCCGTTG
>JAWOJK010000138.1:0-9386 GCA_046481705.1 Desulfobacterales bacterium
GCCGCTTACTCTTGCGCCGACCGCCCCCCGGGCAGCACCAGGTTGAGCAGCACCCCGAGAATTCCGGCCAGGCCGATGCCGCCGATGGAGAACTTGCCGAAGGACAGGGTCATGCCGCCGATGCCGACCACCAGGATCAGGGCCCCGATGGTGATTGCGGGCCTCGGTCAGATCTTTGCCGGCGCGCACCAGGCTGTTTAGGCCCACCACCATGATGGCGCGCCGAAGAGCAGCAGCATGATTCCGCCCATCACCGGGGTGGGGATGTTCCTGGGGCGCCTGCGGTTGCCCACGGGCATTCCAGGGGCGTGCCGGCGCGGCGATTTGCCGACCGGTCGGGGCGCGGGTCCTGGGTCAGCTGGAATTGCTCGCAGGATGAAGACAAATTGCCGGAAACGGGAAGGCGGGGGTTGGATCGGAAATTCAGCGGAAAAGGAGTTAAAGCGATATGTCTGCGGCAGCTCAGGGGGGTGTGGGCTGTCTGAAGCTCCAAAATGCTCCGCCCTCGGGTTGGCAACCAAAAAGGTGTTTATAAGTGGGGATGCTTGTAAGCAAATCGGCTTGGCATGTCAAGACCACAGATAAACACCTTTCGGGCGGCCGGTTTTCCTGAAAGCGGCGGACTGCGGGCTTCGGATCGATGGCCGGCGGCGGTCGATCCCCGGGGGGGTCAGCGCCTGTATTCGAAAGCGCTGTCGTGTCGCGGTTCCAGCTGGCTCAAATCCCCGAGGGAGCGGTCGAAGGTGAATTTGGACGGCACCACCACCATGGTGTGGGCGGCCTCGGCGACGTTTCCACCGGTGAGCGAAAAGGGCAGCGAGACCACGAACAGTGCGGAGCCGGCAACGATCGAGACAAGCCCCAGCGGCCTGACGATTAGGGCATCGGCCCACATGGCTGACGCCGAAAACTCCTCCTGGGATTTGTCATCGGCTAGGGCCGCGCCCCCGAGGGGAACCATCAGCAGGCTGGCGACCACGGCCAGAATGGTAACCGTTTTAAAGAAATTATGCATCCGTACCTCCTGTTTTAAAATCCAATAACGGTCTGCCCGTCGGCACCCGGGCGCGTCGGGGTTGAACACCCAATTCGATAGCGCTATACATCGGCAGGCACGTTCCTGAACTTTAACCTGGGGCCCTGGGCGATCTCCTGCGACCCTAACCAGAACGGCGGTGCATGTCAAGGCAGCCTCAACCGCAAACCCCGTCCCCGGTGCACATCGAGGTGGCAGTCGCCCTGCCGGTCCAGCGCACTTACACTTACAGTGTCCCGCAGCCCTTTCAGGCCCAGATTCAGCCCGGCAAGCGCACCCTGGTGCCGTTTGGCAGCCGCCGGGTGACCGGCTATGTTCTGGGGGCGGGCGCGCCGCCCGGCGATGCCCTGGAGATCAAGGCGGTGCTGGATATCCTGGATGAGCGGCCGCTGTTTCCGGCCGCCATGATCCCGTTTTTCAGGTGGATTGCCGACTACTATCTTCACCCCTTGGGAGAGGTGATCAGGGCCGCCCTGCCGCAGGGCATCAATCTCTTCGATTGTGCAGCCCTGAGCCTTACCCCCGACGGGCAGGCGGCCCTGGCGCAGGCCTCGTTGCCACCCCTCACGCGCCAGGTGCTGGAGCACCTCGCCAAAAGGGCCTGCCAGGTGAACGACCTGGGTCGCGGCTTGGGGGTCGCGGTTCCCGCGGCCCTGCTGCATTCCCTGATAGACGCCGGCTGGGTGGCCCGTGCGCGGGTTCTGCAGCGGCCCCCGATCCGCTGCCGGACCGAGCGTTATGTCGCGCTTGCACCGGCTGCCGGCCAGGGGGACTTGGCCGGGCTTACCCCCAAACGCCGACGGCTCTTCGAGGTGGTGGCCGCCGCCGGTGAGATTTCGCTGAGGCGCCTGCGGGCAACCCTGCCCACCGCCAACGATCTGCTCAAGCCCCTGGTGCGATGCGGACTGCTGGGGGTGTTCGAAAAGGCGGTCTACCGCGATCCGTTCGGCGAGGCCATTGAACCCGACACCGCCCGCCAGCTGACCGATGAGCAGGCGGCGGCGGTGGCCAGGGTGGGGGCGGCGCTGTCGGGCGGCTTTGCGCCTTTCCTGCTGGCGGGGGTGACCGGCAGCGGCAAGACCGAGGTCTATCTCCAGCTGGCGGCGCACGCCGTCAGCCGCGGGCGAAGTGCCCTGATCCTGGTGCCCGAGATCGCCCTGATCTCCCAGACCGAGCGGCGTTTCCGGGCGCGCTTCGGCCAGCGGGTGGCCGTTTTGCACAGCGGTCTTTCCGCCGGTGAGCGCTTTGACCAGTGGCTGCGGATCGTTCAGGGCGACACCCCCATCGTTATCGGGGCGCGCTCGGCGATCTTCGCGCCCCTTGAGAATCTTGGCCTGATCGTCGTCGACGAGGAGCACGATACCTCCTACAAGCAGGACCACGGGTTGCGCTACCATGCGCGGGATCTGGCGGTGGTGCGCGCCAAGCAGGTCGGCTGCGTGGCCCTGTTGGGTTCTGCGACCCCCTCGGTGCAATCCTGGCACAATGCCCGGAGCGGCAAGTTCGAGGCCCTGCGGTTGACCCGGCGGGTGGAAAATCGGTCCCTGCCGCAGATCACGGTCGTCGATCTCACCGAGACCCGCGATCTGCGCGGGATCCGGCGTTTTATCACCCCGACCCTGGAGACGGCCATCGGCGCGGCCCTGGTACGCAACCAGCAGGTGCTGCTGTTTCTCAACCGCCGCGGCTTTGCCAGCCTTCCGATCTGCGCCGCCTGCGGCGAAGCGCTCAAGTGTACCAACTGCGACATCACCCTGACATACCACCGCCATGCCAATGCCTATCGCTGCCATTACTGCGGGTTTTCGCGTTCGGCAGCCGCCTCCTGCACGGTGTGCGGTTCTGCGCGGATCAAGCTGCTGGGGCTGGGGACCGAAAAGGTCGTCCAAGGGGTGGCCGCACTGTTTCCCGAAGCCCGGGTGGCCCGCATGGATCGCGACACGACGGGTCGCAAAGGCGAGATGCTCAAATTGCTCAAGGGGCTGCGGGACGGCACGATCGACATCCTGGTGGGCACCCAGATGGTGGCCAAGGGCCATGACTTTCCCAACATCACCCTGGTGGGGATCATCTGCGCGGACATGTCCCTGAGTTTCCCGGATTTTCGTGCCGGCGAGCAGACCTTTCAAATCCTGGCCCAGGTGGCCGGCCGCGCCGGCCGCGGCGGGGCCGCCGGTCGGGTCATTTTGCAGACCTACACGCCCGGGCATTTCAGCATTGTCGCGGCCCGCAAGCAGGACTTCGACCTTTTTTTCCGAAAGGAGATCGAATTTCGCCGTGCCTTGAACTATCCGCCCTTTGCGCGTCTGGTGCAGTTAAAAATTTCCGGCAGGCACAAGGACCGCACGGCGGACAGCGCGGGGGTTTTGGGCGGCATCTGCCGGCGGCTGAGCCGCAGTGACGACGATCTGGCCCGCGCCATCGAAGTGCTGGGCCCGATCGAGGCCCCCCTGGCCAGGATCGCCCGGCACTACCGATGGCAGATTCTGGTCAAGGGCGTTGGGGTCGGCCCCCTGAGGCGCTTTCTGCATCTGTTGCTGACGGATGCCGGCGGCGCCCTGAGCCCACCCCAGGTGCGGGTCGAAGTGGACGTCGACCCGGTTTTCATGCTATAGGCAGCGGCGCCGACGGGGGTCGCGCGTGCAGTTCGTGCTTGACTTCGAAGCGCCGGGCCACTAACTTCCCCTTCTTTATCGAGGTGAAATAAATGATGTCATACCGCGTTTTACGAGGGCTGGTGCTCAGCCTGTTGGTGCTGTCCGCCGGCCCGCTGCTGGCCGATCAGCCCGGGGCCCAGCCCGCGCCCGCGGCGGTCGTGGAGACGACCGCCTTTGAATTTGAACCGGTGGTCGACGGCACGGCCGTTCGTCACGAGTTCACCATCGCCAACCGGGGCGACGCGCCCCTGAGCATCCTGAAAGTCCGTACCGCCTGAGGGTGTGCAGCGGTCTCGTATCCGAGACACATCCCTCCCGGCGGCGAGGGCCAGATCAAGGTTCAGGTGGATTCCACCGGCTATGGCGGACGCGAACTGCGCAAAAGCGCTGTTGTGGAGACCAACGACCCCCGGAATCCCGCAATTACTCTTAAAATTTCAGGAAAAGTGGCGCGCTTCGCCACCATCACACCCAATTCGGTCCAGTTTACAGGGCCGGTCGGCACCGAAATGACCGCTGTGGTGCGGATTGTCCCCGAGCCCCAATACCCCTTCGCGGTGTTGTCGATCGCCCCCCAAAAGGGTGAGAGTATCCGCTGCAGCTTCCAGCAGGTCACCGAGTCCGGGCGCCCGGTTTACCTGGTGAATGTGGAAAACCTGAAGGCCGACAAGGGGCGTTACCACGATGTCGTGCTGGTCAAAACCGACAGCCCGATCCGGCCCGTGATTAAAATCAGCATTTACGGAAACTTGTATGAACGCCCACCCAAAAGTCAGTCCTGAGGTGCGGGTCGTCGCTTTTGACTGCGACGGGGTGATGTTCGACTCCGCCGATGCCAACCGGGCATTCTATAACGACATCATGCGGCGCATGGGAAAGGCCGACATGACCCACGCGCAGTTTGCCTACACCCACATGCACGCCGTTCAGGATTCCATCGCCCACCTGTTTCCCGATCCAGCCGAACGGGTGCAGGCCCACGATTGCCGGATGAGGATAAACTACGAGCGGTTTATTCCCATTATGCAGATGGCGCCCGATCTCAAACCGGTGCTGCAGAACCTCAGGCGGTACTTTAAAACCGCCGTTGCGACCAATCGCACCGACACGATGCCGCGTGTGATGTCGGATCACGGGCTCGAGGGCTACTTCGATCTCGTGGTCAGCGCCGCCGATGTGCGCCGCCCCAAGCCGGACCCCGAGCCGCTGCTGAAGATTCTCGCGTATTTCGAGGTTTCCGCCCGGGAGATAATTTACGTGGGGGATTCGGAGGTGGACCGGCTGGCGGCCGCCGCAGCCGGTATTCCGCTGGTGGCCTACCGGAATCGGGACCTGGCCGCCGATTTTCACGTCGACGACATGAAAGCCCTGGAAGCGCTGCTGTTAAACGACAACTACCGCCACTAGCGTTCCAAAGGTCCTCCTGGCTCCCCTGCTGCCGCCGGCATTTTTTCTGAAACACCCCGCTTGAACCGCGATTGGGCTGGGATTGCCGCTCGTTTGGCGCCGGCTTGCCCAGGGGCGCGCTTCAGCCCGCCGGGCAGGCGGCAGGGGCCGCGCAGCCCGCGGCGACGTGCGCCCAAACCCGCTCCATGGCGGCGGCCAGCCCGTCGGCCGGGGGCAGGCAGGCGGAGATTTTTTGGATGTAGCCGCGGTCCCGCAGGGCCAGGAAGGTGGGCTGGAAGTTCAGGTCGAAAACCCAGCTGATTTGGAGCAGCTTGAAGTCGTTGAGGCAGCGGAGGGTTGCCAAGGTGATCATCCGGCCGGCCGCCAGGCTGGCGATCGCCGCGGGGGAGCAGGTCGGCGGGTCCGGCAGCCCGAGTTCGATCACCGGGTCGGGCGCCTCCCAGCGGCGGGCGTAGTAGTCGGTGACCACTTTCCAGATATCCAGCTTGTCGGCGTCGCGCAGCAGGCGCATCAGCAGCCGCCCGAAGCCCGGGGCTTCGTCCGGCAGGCGGGCGGTGTTGTGAAAGGCCACGGCACGGGTGATCAGCCGCCTTTCGGCGCGCGGCAGGCGGGTCAATACGCGCTCGGCCGCCATCGCGCGAAGGCTCAGGTGGGCATGATTGGCGGAAGCCCGGTCGAGAAATGTGCCGTAGCGGGCATATTGGGGAAAGCGGCCGACGTCGTGCATCAGGGCCGCGGCCTGCGCCAGGCGCAGCTCGCCTTCCGGCAGGCCCAAGCGCTCGCCCAGCATTCGGATGTCGCGGCAGACCCGCCGGGTATGGTCGTCTTTCAATTGCACGGCGCGGTCATAGTCCGGATCATGCCGGTAGAACCCCTGGACAAAGGTGTCGAACCAGGTCTCGAGGCGGGTGAGGTCCTCGGGGGTCACAGGAACCGCGCTTCAATCAGATCGGCCAGCGCCTTGACCTGATCGAAGCCGTAAACGGGTGCCGCCACCGTCACGGCGGCGTCCGTCACCATGGCGATGCGGCTCTCCTCCTGCAGATCAAGGGGGCTGTGGCTGCATTCGGCGCGGTAAACCTCGATCTTGGGCTTGTCCGCGTGCTTGTAGCCTTCGGTGATGACCAGGTCCATGTCTGTGAAATACGGCAGCAGATCGTCCAATGACTGGCTCGTCAGGCTTTTGACCAGCGAAAGCGTCTCGGCCGAGGTGACCATCACGGCGTCGGCGCCGGCATGCCGGTGGCGCCAGCTGTCTTTGCCCTTGCGGTCGATGTCGAACCCGTGGGAGGTGTGCTTGATGGTGCCGATCCGGTAGCCGCGGCTTTTGAGCTCGGGAATCAGCTTTTCAATCAGGGTGGTCTTGCCGCAATCGGACTTGCCGACAATGGATATGATCGGGGGCATTCGACTTTACCTCTAGCGCCGGGGGTGCCGCCGGCTTCCGCGCGCGGCACCGGAAATTTTGGGTCGAACAGTAAGGTTCGCCGATCCCCTTGTCAAGCCGCCGCCGACGGCTGCGTCCTGCCCCGGCCGCCGTGTGGCCGTGGCGCCCCCTTCGCTATGCTGTTGCGTCGGTTTTAAAGGGTTTGACCAGCAGAACCGGGATGACTGCACTTTTGCTGATGCGCTCGGCCACCGATCCGAAAACGATTTTGTCGATGCCTTTGCGGCCGTGGGTTCCCATGATGATCAGGTCGATTTTTTCGGCTAGGGCGTAGCCCAGGATCTGCTCGCAAATGTCGCCGGAAACCACCTGTGCGCGGGTGGCGGGGTAATCCTTGAAAAACTCCTGGCGAAACTCCTCCAGGCGCTGGGTGGCGCCAGCGACCACGTCGCGCTCGAAGCGATCCACCGTGGGGTGGGGCACGTAAATGCTGGTGAAATATTCAAACACCCGTGCCACGAACAGCAGGTGGATCTGCGCGTCGAACTTTTCAGCCATCATGGTCACGCAGGAAACCAGCTGTGGCGATGTCTCCGAAAGATCCACCGGGAAGAGTATCTTCTTAAAATCTACCAATGCCTGCCTCCTTTCCATGATGATGAGAACGAGGATCCCCCCTGATCTCGCCCAACCGCTGCCTGTCCGCTGGGCGCCGAGGGGCGCCGAAAGTCCGATGGTTTCAGACTATACAGGAACTCTGGCGGCGCTTCAAGTTCACCTTCGCCCGCCGCTGCCCGCGGCCCCGGGATCGGCGGGTTGCAGGCGGCGCCAGGATCCGCTTTTGATCGTACGGCGGCCTGTGCTATAGCAGGGGGTAATTTGGGGGGTGCCGAAAAGTTCAGGCGCCGCCACTATATTTCGGGAGGAGGACCCAACCCATGAAACTCGGCATCATCGGTCTCGCCCAAGCGGGCAAGACGACCGTTTTTGAGGCCCTGACCGGCAATCTGGCCGAAGGCGGCCACAAGGGCGAAAGCCGTATCGGAACCATTCGGGTGCCGGATGAACGGATCGACATCCTCAGCCGGCTCTACACCCCGCGCAAGACCATTTATGCCACGGTGGCCTATTTTCTGCCGGGCGTCCAGGGGGCCGCCCGCGAGGGCGGCGGCAGGGAACAAAGCCCCTGGCAGCAGACCCGCGACTGTGACGCCCTGATCCACGTGGTGCGCAATTTCAGCGGCTACGGTTTCGAGGCCCCCAGGCCGGCGGCGGACCTTGCGGCCCTGGACCAGGAGCTGATCCTGGCCGACCTGGTGGTGGTGGAGAAGCGCCTGGAGCGCCTCGAACTCGACCAGAAGCGCGGCAAAAAAGCCGATCCGGAGGAGTTGGCGCTGCTCAAGACCTGCCGCGATCAGCTCGAAAAGGAGCTGCCGCTGCGGCAGTCCCCATCGCTGGCCGTGGCCCCCCCGCTCCGGGGGTTCGCCTTTCTTTCGGCCAAGCCGATGCTGGTGCTTTTCAACAACGAGGACGATGACGACGCGTTTCCGGCCTTTGCCGGGTCGGCGCAAAAGCAAAACGCCATGGTCATGCGCGCCAAGCTGGAGCACGAGCTGGTCCAGATGTCGGCTGCGGAAGCCGCCGAGTTTCTGGCGGAGTTTGACATCGCCGAGTCGGCCATGGATCGGGTCATCAAAAAGTCTTATGATCTGCTGGGCCTGATTTCATTTTTCACCGTGGGTGAGGATGAGGTCCGGGCGTGGACCGTTCGGCGCGCCACCGCCGCATTAGACGCCGCGGAGGTCATCCACTCGGATATCAAAAAAGGCTTTATCCGGGCCGAAGTGCTGGCCTATCAGGACCTAATGGCCGCTGGCAGCTACGCCGCCGCCCGCAAGCAGGGCACCGTGCGCCTGGAGGGTAAAACCTACGAGATGCGGGACGGCGACATCGTCAATTTTCGCTTCAACCTCTGACCCTTTTCAGCTGCTCCCGGCATGGCCGCCGGGCCCCCCGGTTCAGTCGGGGCTCAGCTCCTCTTTGAGCAGGCAGCAGGCCACCCGGTAGAGCGGCCGGCCGGCTTCGTCATAGGCCAGGTTGCCCGGCTGGATCAGCTTGTTCATCACGCAACCTTCGGGAATGTCCAACTGGAAAAGCGCCGCCTCATTGATGCCGCCGGTCTCCCGCAGGGTGCCGTCGGCGATCATCAGGCTGTGCAGGGGGTAGTCTTCGCACAGGGGGCAGCGGTAGACCCGGCCGTTGGGAAAGACAAAATAGTTGCAGGCGACCCGCCCGGCGCAGGCGAACGGCTCGCCGGGGTCCAGAAAAACCTTTGGATAGCTGACAGTGAGGCCCAGCGCCGCCGCCCGCGCAGCTACTGCCGGCACGGTCTGGCACCACTCCTGGCGTGAAACCTGGGGGCCGGCGGGGTCCTGCGTGCCGCTCGGCCCGCAGGCGGACTGGCCGCGCACGCCGATCACCTGGATGAAAAAGCGTTCGACCCCCAGGGCTTGCAGGAGGGGCGGCATCTGCTGCAGCTCGTCGAGGTTGTCGCGGCTGACGGTGAAAATGACGCTGGTGGCAAACCCGGCGGCAACCGCGCTGCGGATGCCGCCGGTGCAGGCCGCGTAGCTGCCTTCACCGCGGATGCGGTCGTTGGTGGGCGCGCTGGCGCCGTCGAGGCTGAAACTGAAATAGTCGACCTCCGTCGGCGTGACCCGCGCGAGGATATCGTGAAACAGGTAGCCGTTGGTGTCGATCGTGACCGAGTGGTAGCCCAGGCGGCGGGCGCTCTGCACGGCCTGAGCCAGGTCCGGGTGCAGGGTGGGCTCACCGCCCAGGAAGATCACGTTGGTCGTTTGGCTTTTGTCGGCAAACAGCGCCAGCCAGCGATTGATGG
>JAWOJK010000344.1:0-16720 GCA_046481705.1 Desulfobacterales bacterium
CCCTGAACCACCTTTGCCTCGAAGATCACGCCCTCGCCGATCTCCCGCCGGGCCAGGACCTCGAGTTCGCGCTGGCTTTGATCCCGCCATTCACAGGGCTGCCGACGGCCGTATCCTGCGGCTCCACGTGGACGAAGGCCACCACCACATCCCGTTCTTCGGCCGCCTCGGCCGTGGGGGCACCTTCCAAGGTCTTGACGGCCGGCCGCCAGCCAAAATGCTCGCAGTACCAGAACATGACCCGCATCTCAACAGGCCCCCAGCACCGACCGGATGGTGTCGATCGTCCAGGCGATGTCATCGGCTGTGATGTGATAATGGGTGACCGCCCGCAGAGACCGGGGCCCCAGGGCCAGCACGCGGACCCCGCGGGCGTCGAGCTTCGCGGCCAGGGCCGCCGCCGTCAGCGCCGGGTGGACCACGTCAAAAAAAACGATATTGGTGTAAACCCGGTCGGGATCCAGCCTCAGACCGTCGGTGAGCGCCAGCGCGCGCGCCAGATCGCGGGCATTTTGATGGTCTTCGGCCAGCCGCGCCACCATCTCCTCCAGGGCCACGATTCCGGCGGCCGCCAGGACGCCGGCCTGGCGCATCCCACCACCGATCTGTTTGCGCATCCGCCGCGCCCGGGCGATGAATGCGACCGACCCGCAGACCAGCGAGCCCACCGGCGCCGCCAGCCCCTTGCTGAGACAAAAGGCCACCGAATCCGCCGGTGCCGCCAACGCGGCCGCCGGCACGCCCAGCGCCACGGCCGCGTTGAACAGGCGCGCGCCGTCAACGTGCAGCTTCAGCCCACAGCGCCGGGCGAGTGCTCCCGCCCGCTGCATATAGGCGACGTTCAGGGGGGTGCCGTTGCAGCGGTTGTGGGTATTTTCGAGAATCAGCAGCCGGCTGACCGGAAAATGAATGTCAGCGCCGCGAACGGCCGCTTCGACCGCCGCCAGATCCAGGGTGCCGTCGGGCTGGGTGGGCACCGTGCGCGGGTGGATCCCGCCGACGGCCGCACACCCGCCCTGCTCGTAGTAGAAGACGTGGGACTGGTCCCCTAAAATCAGCTCGTCACCGCGCCCGCAGTGGCTCAGCTGGCTGACCAGGTTGGCCATCGTGCCGCTGGCGACGAAGAGCGCCGCGGCCTTGCCGCTAAGGGCGGCCGCCATGTGCTCCAGGCGCGCCACCGTGGGGTCCTCGCCGTAAACGTCGTCGCCCACCTCGGCGGCGGCCATGGCGGCGCGCATGGCCGCCGTCGGGCGGGTGAGGGTGTCGGAGCGCAGGTCAACAATTCGCATAACCACCTCTTGATGGGTTCGTAAAAAGCCGGATTTCGGGATGGGGGGAGCGCCATAGGCGCCCGCAGCACAGGCGAACGGGGCACAGCGATTCAACAGCCGCATAGTTGGAAAGGGTGGGTGAATTGTCAACCCAATTTTTCAGGCGGGCACGGTCGTTCCTGGACAGACATGACGGCGGGGATGCGGCCGCCGGGACCGTTCCGGGCCTACCGGTTTTTGAAGAAGTTGACGACAAAGGTGATATGCCGCCTCATGGCCTCCAGCGCGGCCAGCTCATCGTGGGCCCGGATGGCCTCGGTGATGGTGGTGTGCTGTTCGAGAATAAGATCGGTATGGCCCGGGACTTCGTAGAGTTGCCTGAGACTTTCCCTGATCCCCACGAAGAGAAAATCATAGAAATTGCGCATGATGTAGACCTGCAGGGGATTTTTGGTGGCGTAGGCGACGGCCATGTGAAATGAAGTGTCCGCCTGGGCGGCCAGCTGCCCGGAACGAATGGCTTGGGCCATCTCCTTGAGGCTGTTTTCAAGAAACTGGACGTCCTTCTCGTCGGCGCGCCGGGCGGCCAGGGCGGCCGCATTGCACTCCAGCCCCATGCGGACTTCCAGCAGGTCCTGGATGGAAGCCCCCTGGCTTTCCATTGCCATCGCCACGACGTTTTTGTCGGCGGCCTCCTGGCGGCGCACAAAGGTGCCCTGCCCCTGCTTGTGCTCCAACAGCCCCAGCACCACCAGCTTGTTGATGGCGTTGCGGACCGTGGTGCGGCTGACCTTCATGGCCTCGGCCAACTCCCGCTCAGGCATCAACTGCTCAGCGGGCTTGAGCTCGCCGCGGAAAATGAGCTCCCGCAGCTGTTCATAAACCTGGTCTGAAACCCGTTTCGGTCTGATCGGCTTGAGTGGAAGTGTCACGGCTTCGATCTCAGTGATTCTGCATACAGTTGGACCGGGTGTCGGACCGCTACCCGGTCGCCGGCGCGTGAGAGGGCATCGGATATCTGCAGCATGCACGCCGGACATCCGGTGGCCACGACCGTCGCGCCGGAGGCCTGGATGTTGTCGCGCTTGCGCCGCCCGATGCCGGCGGAAAGTTCGTAATACTGCAGGTTAAAGCTGCCGCCCATGCCGCAACAGGCATCGGCTTCGGGCATTTCGATCAAGCGGTAATCCGGGTTGGCGGCAATCACCGCGCGCGGCTGGGCCGCGACGCCCAGGGATTTTTTGAGGTGGCAGGGGTCGTGGTAGGTGACCGCGACGGGTTCGCCGTCCTTTTGCCGGTCAAGGGCCAGCAACCCGACCTCGTCCACCAGAAACTGGCTGACGTCAAGGGTCTTGGCGGCCATTTTTTCCACCCTGGCCTGCAAGGCGGGCGCCTCCTCGCGCAGCATCATCGGCCAGACTTTGCGGATCGTGGCGGTACAGGTGGCACAGGCGGTGACCAGATAGTCGAACCGGCCGGCTTCAAAAAGAGCGAGGTTGTGCCGCACCAGCTTCCCGAAGGTCTGGGTGTCCCCCGCTGAAACCGCCGGAATGCCGCAGCAGGCCTGCCCGGGCGGCATGAAGATGCCGACTGCGTGAGACTGCAGAACCGCGACGACGGCCTGGGCGATATCGGGAAAAAATTTGTCCAGCAGGCAGCCGACGAAAAAGGCCGCCCGCGGGCGCCCCTTTGCCGGGGCGGTGTCCAGCTCGGGCAGCAGGCGGGGGAAAGGCTTTTCCGCCAGGCTGCGAAAATGGCGGTCGCCGATCAGGGGCGAGTTGATTCGCGCACAGGAGGTGCCGATCACGTCGTTGACTTCGCGGGTGAAGATTTTCTGGAACTTGGCACCCCAGGCCATCACGTGGTCGAACAGTTCGGGGTGGGCCAGCATCCCCCGCAAAATCGCTTTTTTGGCAGGCGGCAGCCCTATGAACCCCGCGAGAATCGCCCGGGCCTGCAGAAAAATTTCCATCACACTGACCCCGCTGGGGCAGTTGGCCGCACAGGAACCGCAGAGCAGGCAGCGGTTGAGACGCTCGCTAACCCCCTGGGGGTCTTTGAACATCTCCTGCATCAGGCCGTCGAGCAGCGCGAGCTTGCCGCGCGCCACGTCCGCTTCCCGCCCGGTCTGGGCAAACACCGGGCAGACCGCCTGACACATGCCGCAGCGCATGCACACCACCAGCTGATCCTCCAGTTTTTTCATCAACCGGGTCAGTTCCTTCACGCTGGCCATGATCAGCCTCCGATTATTTTGCCGGGGTTGAGGATGTTGTTGGGGTCCAGGGCGGCCTTGAGCCGCCTGGAATACAGGATGGTCGCCGGGCTGGTCTCCTTTTCAAGATAGCACGACTTGGCGATGCCCGTGCCGTGCTCACCGGAAAGCGTGCCGCCCAGGGCCAGGGCCTGGTCGAAAATGTCCGTGATGGCGGCCTCGACCTTTTTCCATTCGGCCTTATCGCGCCGGTCGGTGAGGATCGTGGGGTGCAGGTTGCCGTCGCCGGCGTGCCCAAAGGTCCCGATGGCAAGACCGTACCGGGCGCTGATGGCCTGGATGGCCTTGACCATCGCCGGGATCCGGCTGCGGGGGACCGTGGCGTCCTCCAGCACCAGGGTCGGGCGCAGCTTGGCAAGCGCCGAAAGGGCTGTTCTGCGGGCGGCCCAGACCTTGTCGCGCTCGGCGGCGGTCTTGGCCACACGGATATCGGCGGAACCCATCTGACGGCAGATGGTCTCGACTTTGGCGGCGTCATCGGCCACCTGCGCGGGGTGCCCGTCGACCTCGATCAGCAGCAGTGCCGCCGCCTCTTTGGGAAGCCCGGCATGGCTGTAGTCCTCCACCGCCCGAATGGTGAAATTGTCCATGATCTCCAGGGTGGCCGGCACCACGTGGCTGGCAATAATGGCGGCAACCGCCTCCGAGGCGCTGCCCATCTCATCGAAAACCGCCACCATCGATTTCCGGTCCTGGGGCAGCGGAATCAATTTCAGGGTGATCTTGTTGAACACCCCCAGGGTCCCTTCGGAGCCCACCATCAGGCCCGTGAGGTTGTAGCCGGTGGCACACTTCACGGTCCGCGAGCCGGTTTTGATGGGCTGACCGTCGACATCGAAGAACTGCAGCCCCATGACGTAGTCGCGGGTCACACCGTACTTGAGGCCCCGCAGCCCCCCGGCGTTTTCGGCCACATTGCCGCCGAGGGTCGAGACCGCCTGGCTGCCCGGGTCCGGCGGGTAGAAAAGCCCCTTGGCCTCCACCGCCGCCGCCAGCTTGGCCGTCACCACCCCGGGCTGAACCACCGCATACATATCCTGCTCGTTGATCTCCTCGATGCGGTTGAGCGCGTTGGTGACCACCACCACCCCGCCGGCGATGGGAATCGTGCCCCCGCTGAGATTCGTGCCGGCGCCCCTGACGGTCAGCGCTACCCGGTTTTGGTTGCACAGCCGCACCACCTGGCCGAGCGCCTCCCCCGTGGCGGGCCGCACCACCAGCCCCGGCATCACCGGTTCGAGCACGGCCGCATCGTATGAATAGGTGAGGCGGTCCGTGTCTTCCGAAAAAACGTTGTCCGCACCGACTTTGGCCTGAAATTCCTTCAACAGGGACCGGCTGATCATGACACCTCCTTGGGGTGACGGCTCCGCCATCGTGCCGAATGGGGGTTTCGGGCGCCCTTAGGGTCCGACTTCAAAAAAAACCCTTGCAACCAAACCTAAATTGGTATGACCTTTACACACTTGAAATAATTCTGAAATAAAACCGCGATCGACTCCTCTGAAATATAATGTTTATTTACTAACAGATAGTTACATGATTTTCAAACCATTTTTTATTTCACCCTTGACATCTCTTTTGTTTTTTTCTAAATTGGTATGACCATTTTCGAAAAGCCAAAAGTAAGGCTCGGCGCCTAAGCCCGCCGTCGCATGTCCCGCCAGCCGGATACGTCCGACGGCGGCTGCGATCAATCCCCCTTCAGGTCAACGCTATCGGCGGTTGCTCCCCGCTGCGGCGGACCCGGGGGCTATACTGAATCCAGCTACAACCAAAAACTACGGAAAAGAGATGGCCCCCACAGCACGACCGGCGGCGACGTGGTGGCCGATGTCCTGATCGGCAGCGGTCTGAACCGCTGGATCGTGCTCATCATCATGATGAGCATTGTCTTTCTGTTGGGGATTTTCAACGCCTGGGCCGCCATTTTGCTGGCGACGTTCCCGATCTTCATGCCGATTGCGATGGAACTCGATTTCAACCCGCTTCGGGTTTCGATCCTGATGGGCGTCAACCTGCAGACCTCCTTCCTGACGCCGCCCTTCGGCTACGCGCTGTTGCCCTTCAGGGGCGTCGCCCCGGAGGGATAAAGCATGATGCTCATCTACACGGGCATCATGCCGTTTGTGTTGCTGCAGTCTTCTGGCGATGGTGATCCTCAGCGCCTTCCCGGCCGTGACCACCTGGCTGCCGGAACTTTTCTTCGGCGGGTGACACGGCGGCAGCCCCAGCCGTAAAACCCGGGCCGGCATCACGTTGCTCCAACCCAGCCCCGGCGGGGCCGGCCGCCGGGGCCACCTCAACTCGAAAAAGGCAGAGCCATGCGAATCTACCCCCCCAAACCGGAAACGGTCTATTTCTTCGGAACCTGCCTGGTGGACATGGTCTATCCGGATGCGGGCATGGCGGCCATCCGCCTGCTGCAGCGCGAAGGCCTGCGGGTCGTCTATCCCCCGGCCCAGTCGTGCTGCGGCCAGCCGGCCTTCAACTCGGGATTCCCGGACGAAGCCCGGGCCGTGGCCCGCAAACAGCTGCACCTGTTCCCCAAGGACTACCCCATCGTCGTGCCGTCGGGGTCCTGCGCCGGCATGATGCACCGCCACTACCCCGCGCTTTTTGCGGGCGACCCGGACCTGGCCCTGGCAGCGGAATTCGCCGGGCGCGTCTTCGAGTTGACCGAGTTTCTGGTGCACGTGCTTAAAATCCAGTTGGAGGACCGCGGGGCACCCGTGACGGTCACCTGGCACTCCTCCTGCCATGCGCTGCGCGAAATGGGGGTCATCCAGGATTCCAAGTCGCTCATCCGCCAGCTCAGGCACGTCACCCTGCTGGAGATTGAAAACGAGCACGAATGCTGCGGCTTCGGCGGGACTTTCGCCGTCAAGCAGCCGGAAATATCGGCCGCCATGGTGGCCGACAAGGCCGCCGACATCCGCAACACCGGCGCCGCCACGGTCCTTGGCGGCGACTGCGGCTGCCTGATGAACATCAGCGGCGCCCTACAGCACCAGCGGGTGCCCATCACCGGGCAGCACATCGCCCAATTCATCTGGGAGAGAATCAATGGCTGAGACCACGGGGTTTGATTTCGCCAAAAACATCCGCCAAGCACTCGGCGATCAACAGCTGCGCAAAAACTTCAAATTTGCAATGGGCAGCATGATCCAGAAGCGCCGGCTGGTTTTCGCCGACGAGGCCGAGTTCGAGCAGCTGCGCGCCATCGGCAGTGCGATCCGCACCCGGGCGCTCGTCAAACTGCCCGAACTGCTGGCCCGCCTGGAAGCACGCTGCACCCAAAACGGCATCCAGGTCCACTGGGCGGAGACCACCGCGGAGGCCAACGCGACGGTTTTAGAGATCATGCAGCGCCACGGCGCCACCCGCATGGTCAAGGGCAAGTCGATGGTCTCCGAGGAAATGCACCTCAACCACTTTCTGGAGGCCCGGGGGATCGAGGTGATTGAAACCGACCTCGGCGAGTTCATCATTCAACTGGCCGGCGAAAGCCCTTCGCATATCATCGTGCCCGCCATTCACAAGAACAAGGCGCAGATCGCGCGCCTGTTTCACGAGAAAATCCCCGACACCCCCTATACCGAAAAAGTTGAGGAACTCAACGTGATTGCCCGCCGCACCCTGCGCCGCAAGTTTTTCGACGGCCAGGTGGGCCTGAGCGGCGTCAACATGGCGGTGGCCGAAACCGGCACCCTCTGCCTGGTGGAAAACGAGGGCAACGGGCGGATGTGCACCACCGTCCCGCCGGTACATATCGCGGTGATGGGCCTGGAAAAAGTGGTCGAGAAGCTCTCGGACGTCCCGCCGCTGCTGCGCCTGCTGACCGGTTCGGCCACCGGCCAGCTGATCAGCACCTACTTCAACATGATCACCTCACCCCGCAGGCCGGGGGAAAAGGACGGGCCCCATGAGGTCCACCTGGTCATCCTGGACAACGGCCGCTCGCGGATCCTGACGGACCCCCAGTTCCGCCAGACCCTGCAGTGCATCCGCTGCGGCACCTGCCTGAACCACTGCCCGGTCTACACCCGCATCGGCGGTCATGCCTTCGGACATGTCTACCCGGGTCCCATCGGCGAGATTCTCACGCCCCAGATGGTCGGCCTGCGGGAGGCCGGCGTGCTGGCCACGGCCTCCAGCCTGTGCAACGCCTGCGAGGCGGTTTGCCCGGTCAAGATCCCGATTCCCGGCCTGATCCGCGAACTGCGCAACGCCAGCTACACCGCCACCCCGACCGGTCGGGTGCCCGGTGAGGGGTTCAAGCGCAACCTTCCGGAAACCCTCGCCTGGAAAGCCTGGGAAAAGATCAACCGCGCGCCGGCGCTGAATGCCTTCGTGACCCGCCTGGCCGGTCTCCTGGGGGACAAGGTGCCCCGCCTGGGCCCCCTGAAACTCTGGACCCGCTACCGGACGCCCCCCCGCGTGGCCCGGCGGAGCCTGCACGCCATGACCCGAGCCCAAGGAGTCGATGATGAGTGACACCGCCCGTGAAAATATCATGCGCAAGCTTACCGCCGCCGTCGCCGACCGGCCGGCCCAAATTCCGGAAACCGGCGCGCTGCCGATCCCCGCGCTCTGCCAGGCGGAAAAAATCGAACAGCTCAAGCATTTCATGCAATCCGTGAGGGGCGAGGTGCACGTGGTCAAGACCAAAGACTGGGTCTCGCGGCTTCAGGACCTGCTGCGCCCGCGCGCCCTGAAGACCCTGCTCTACGGCCCCGCGACGCCCCACGGCAAAATTCTGGCAGCCGGCTGGCCCCCCCAAGACCCGGGGCTACCCAGACTGGTGCCCTACGCCGCGCCGGTGGAGGATTTCAAGTCCGAGCTGTTCCAACTGGACGCCGGCATCACCAGCACTTTGGGCGCCATCGCCGAAAACGGCGCCCTGATCCTGTGGCCCACGCCCGAAGAGCCGCGCCTGATCTCGCTGGTGCCGCCGGTTCACATCGCCCTGGTGGACGCCCGCAACATCTACTGCAGTTTTGCCGACGCCCTTACGGCCGGCAGTTGGAATACAGGCATGCCGACCAATGCCCTGCTGATTTCCGGTCCCTCCAAAACGGCGGACATCGAGCTGACCCTGGCCTTCGGGGTGCATGGCCCGCGGGAGGTGATCGTTCTGGTGCTGGAGGCGTGACGGCGGCGTAGAAGCCCGATTGGTGCGTTGCACCGGGTGGGCTCCGGGTATGCCGGAGCAAAAAGCCCCAGCTGCGAATAAACGCTTACAACCTGTCAATGGAGATCGCTATGCTACCGGAAATAAAGAAGATCCTTTACGCAACGGACCTTTCCGAAAACGCCCGCTATGCCGCACGCTACGCGGTCGCGCTGGGCGAACGGTTTGATGCCGATATCACGATTCTGAATGTCATCGAGCAAATCTCCGCCAACATTCACAGCCGGGTTGCGGCGATGCTGGGCGAAGACGAGTGGCAGGAGATCCAGGCGCGCCGCCAGAAGGAAATTTTCACCATCATCCAGGAGCGATTGCAGAATTTCTGCCAGGAACTGCAGGGGCAGCTCGCCGGCTGCCGGTTGGATCGGGCCGAAATCCTGACCCGCGAAGGGGAGCCGGTGTCTGAAATCCTGGCGCTGGCCGAAGAGCGGCATTTTGACCTGATCGTGATGGGCACCCGCGGCCTCGGTGCCCTGGCGAACGCCGTGATGGGCAGCACGGCCCGCCGGGTAATCCGGCGCGCCAAAATTCCGGTGCTGGTCATCCGCCTGCCCGCGGAAACGGCCTGATCCCTTCCCGGGAACCCGACCCGATCGCATACCGCGGGACCGGCTGCCGCCGGCCCCCGTTTTGATGCGGAGCCGCCGGTTGAAACGCTACCTGATTCTCGTTGCCGCGGTGGTCATGCAGATCTGCATGGGCGCCACCTACTCCTGGTCTGTCTACGTCCAGCCCCTCAAAACCCTCACCGGCCTGCACCAGGGAACCCTCCAGATTCCTTTCACGGTGTTTTATTTCGCCTTTCCCGCCACCATGTTTTTTGGCGGCAGCCTGTTGCGCCGGGTGGGCCCCCGGATCTGCGCCGTTAGCGGCGGCCTGATCTTTGGCGGCGGCTGGCTGGTGGCCGGTTTCGGCGGTCAGCATTTTCTTCTGACGGTGCTGGGTATCGGGCTTCTCGGCGGGATCGGGGTGGGTCTGGCCTACATCGTTCCCATCGCCACCTGCATCCAGTGGTTTCCCAAAAACAAGGGGCTGGTCACCGGCATCGCCGTAGCGGGCTTTGGCGGCGGCGCTGCCCTGGTCAGCCAGTTCGCCAACCTGTGGATGACCACCCGCGGGGCGACGCCGTTTCAGACCTTTGCGGCTTTCGGGGCTGTTTTTCTAGTCCTGGTCCCCGCCGCCGGCCTGATAATGCAGAACCCGCCGTCCCTTCCGCCCCCCGGGACCGGTGCCGCCGGCGGATTGAGGGCGCTGCGCGCCAAGCGCTCTTTTGGGCTGCTCTACCTGGCGATGTTCACCGGGCTTGCCGCCGGTTTCGCCGTCAACGCCAACCTGAAAGAGCTTTACACCGGCAGCGCCGTTCAAGCCGGTGTAACCGCGGTCGGCCTGTTTGCGCTGGCCAACGCCGCCGGCCGCATCAGCTGGGGCCTGATGTTCGACCGCATGCCATCGGCCGGCGCCATCCAGGCCAATCTCCTCTGCCAGGCCCTGGTTCTCCTATCAGCCCCGTGGATCCTGCGTTCCACGGCGGGCCTGATGGTTTTCGCGCTGCTGACAGGGTTCAACTACGGCGGCGTCCTGGTGGTCTATGCGTCCGCCACCGCGCGCAAGTGGGGCGGTGAGCATGTCGGCCACATCTACGGCCGGCTGTTCTCGGCCAACATCCCGGCCGCACTCTCGCCCATCGCGGCCGGCTATGCCTTTGACGCCCTGGGAAGTTTCAGCCTGCCGCTGGGGGCCATCGGCTGCCTGCTGCTGCTTGCCGCCGCCCTGATCCGCCGCGCCAGCAGCCACATCAACGCCTGAGCCCCCGCGCAGCCGGGAACCCGCCGCCGCTCGCGATTATTTCGATTGCACCGCAAAACATGTAAAAAAGGTAACAATCACCCCTTTTTTACCCAATATACCGAAAGAGATTTTCCCAACCCCTCCCGCCCTTGGGCGCGGTGGGCGGCGGCCAGGCGGTGCCGCCGCCCGGCGGGCCGCTGCCGGCCCGGACTGCCCCAAGGGCTACCACCATTTGGCCGGCGGGTGGCATCCTTATTGCTCGAAGATAAGCTACTCTGAAGCGTCAAAGCCAAACCCCGAGTGATCGGGCGACGGAAAGCCGCGGGTCTTGCGTCACCAAGACAGCCGGGTTGCCTTGCAAGAGGTCACCCGGCTTTTTTTCTGGGCCGGCATGAGACACCTGCAACTGGAAAAAAGGGAGGAGATCATGGAGAGAGCGCTTCGAATCGCCCGCCTGGCGGGGGTGCTGCTGGCCATCGGCGCACTTTGGGGGCCGGCAGCGGCAGATGAACCGCAACCGGAGGGGATCACGGGCGGCATCGTCATCGTGCGCAACTGCCCCAAGAGCGAAATCAAGAATTTCAGTTATATGCTCTCCAGCGTGCCCGGCGGCGGCTGGGCGGAAATAACCAACGCGGAGGAAAGCTTCCGGCTCAACTTTTTCTCCTTCACCCCGGAGGACCTCAACGCCTTCAACCGGCTCGGCAGCCAGACGGAGCCCCGGATCAACGTCATCCTCTACAACGGCGATTTCGTGTTTATGGTGCGATCCTCCAAAGAGGAGTACCGGGAAGAGCCTCCCCCTGAGATCGAAGACCCCCCGGTGGTCGGCAAGAGAGCGCCGACAGTTGAGCTCTAGCGGCCCCGCCGCCGCCCGGTTGATGCCGCTGGCGACCGCACAAAGGAGGACCCAATGAAATCGCTTCGCCAGATCATCCCGGCCGTCGGTCTGATCGCCGCCGCCCTCCTGGGTGTCGCGGCCAGCGCCGCGGCCGAAAGCAAAAGCCAGCGGATTTCGCGCTTACGCGATCAGCTCTGCACGACCCACCTCGATTACCTGGACAGGGCAGCCACCAACGCTGCGGAACTCTACGGCGCCCTCGATGCGCTGGCCAGTCAGCTTCCCAACGACGAAAGCGCCGACACCGTTGGGCAGCTCGTCGCGCAGACCGCCTACGAACTGGACGAGCTCCTGGGGGCCCTCGACCTTCAGCTGACGGTTGCCATCAATGCCTGCAGCAACCTGGCGGCTGGCATCAAACAGCCGAAGCTTGCGCGGCCCTACTACGGCCAGAGGGTATCTAAAAGTGCCGTCATCCGCGGCCTCAGGGGCGAGCTGTGCAGCCTTTACGTGGACAACCTGGCCGAGATCCTGTTTCGCGCAGACCGGATCATCGAAGCCCTGGCGGCGATTCAAACCGACGCGGCGGCAGCGACGGCCTGGCGTTCGGCACGGATCGACCTGTCAGGGGCTGAAGACCAAATGCGCGAGCTCGTAGCCACCACGGCCGGCCAGTTCTTCACCTCGGAAAGAGTTTGCCTGGCCATCGCCGAACAAACAGCCAAACGCGATTTCTGGCGGGCGGCCGAGGCCGGGCTGCGGCCCGGTCCGACGACCAACCCCTATCTGGTGCTGCTGTTAATCTACGATTAGGGCGCGCGCCGCGAAGAACACAAAAAAGCCCTTGTCAAACCCCAGGGGATTCACTATTCTGGCAACGGATGGCAGTTTGCCCGGCGGCGATAAAATGCCCGAATATTCAGCTGACCTGTAGGAAAAGCCGTTTATTCCGGCCCGTCTTCCGTCCGCGGCAGTGGATGCTGGCCTACAGCGGCAGCCCCTGTCATCCACTTTCACCCCCCGCAGGCCTCCTTTACATCCGCCGCAGAAGAATCTTGACGACATCGGCATCGCTGAGCTGCTTCGTTTCCTGCCAGAAGGTTTTACGATTCCAGCCGGACTGCCGGAGATCGATATCTTTGAAATCGATCTAAAGCCTCCTTTCGAGGATCTCAGATCTTCTCAATGGCCGCAATCCGCCGCGTGACCGGCGGATGCGAGTAATTAAGCCAGACATAAAACGGGTGCGGGCTGAGATTGGCCAGATTGTGGGCCGAGAGTTTTTTCAGCGCGTTGACCATGGCCGGTTTGCTGCCGGTGGTGACGACCGCAAAACGGTCGGCGGCAAACTCGTTTCGGCGTGAAAGGGCCTGGAGCGCGACCCCCAACAGGAATCCCAGGGGCGCGTACAGAATGCCAAAAAAAACCAGGCCGGCGTAAACCGACGGGGCCTCGATGAAAAAGGCGGCATATAGCTCCGGGCAGGACAGAAAAACCGACAGCAGGTAGCACATCACCCCGGCGTGCAGCACCGCAATGATCAGGTTCTGGCCGATATGCCGCTTTTTAAAGTGGCCCATCTCGTGGGCCAGGATGGCCACCATCTCCGCCACACTGTGGCGCCGCACCAGGGTGTCAAACAACACAATACGCCTGTGCTTGCCCAATCCCATGAAAAAGGCATTGGATTTTCCCGACCGGCGCGAGCCGTCCATCACCAGGACGTTGCTCAGCGGAAAGCGGATCGCGCGGGCATAGGCCAGGATGGCCTGCCGCAGCTGCCCCTCGGGCAGAGGGTTGAACGTGTTGAAAAGCGGCAGGATCCACACCGGTGCAACCAGCTGCAGTCCCAGCATGAACAGGGTAATGGCAAGCCAGCAGCCCCACCAGGCATGAGGCCCGGCATACTGCAAAAAGCCCAGCAGCGCCGCCAACAAAGGGCCGCCGAGAACCACGGCCAACCCAAGCCCTTTGACCCGGTCCATCCAGAAAACAGCCGCGGTGGTGCGGTTGAAACCGAAACGCGCCTCGATTCCGAAGGTGGCATAGAGACTCAAAGGCAGTGACAGCACCGTTTTCAACCCGACCAGAACGCCCACAAAGGCAACCCCGGTCGGCACCGGGCCCCAACCGAACCCGCGCACCCAACCGTCCAAGATGCCAAACCCACCCCCAAACCAGACCAGCAACAGAGCCAGCGTATCAAAGACCGCCAGGGCCCACCCCAAACGGGTGTTGGCGGCAAGGTAGGCCTGGGCTTGACGATAGCGGTCGGGGTCGTAGAAACCCCGGAAGCCGGCGGGCACTTCGCCCGCGGCCGACCGCAGGTTCAAAAAATCGGCCACGCCGTTGAGCAGCAGCTCGGCCGTGAGGGCCGCCAGAATGAGGCCGGCAATCCAGTTCATCGATCCTCCCCCCCGGAGGCCTCTGCAAACACGCGCGCGCACCATGGGCCAGCCGGTGGCCGGCCCGCAGCGCTTCCCCGCATGGCTGTTTCGCCTTGACTTACAGGCCGGGACAATTATTATTTAGCTTCTTAAAACCCCAAGGAGCCTAAGATGCCCATCTACGAGTTTCTGTGTGAAAACTGCTGCTGCCAATTCGAAGAGCTGGTGCTGACCGCTACCGACCCGCCGCCCAAATGCCCCGGGTGCCAATCGGAAGCGGTCAAAAAAATCATGTCGGCCGGCGCCATCCGCCCCAAGGGCATCGCGACGGGCGCCGGCGGCTTCAAAGCCCCGGCCTGCAAGCCGGCCGCCGGCGGCTGACGGATCTGACCTCTTTTCTCAGTTTGAGAAAATTCGCAAACTGTCGCCGGCGCTCACCCCTATGGTGCCTTGCGCTGGGCTGGCAAAGGGGCGCCGGCGGCGTCTCAAGGACACTTGACCGCTGGCTGCCTGGTAAGCTATAAGGGGCGCTGAAACGGGGGTCGGCAAATCACTCCCACTTTTTAGAGAAATCCAGAGAATGAATCTGATCACACAGGTGGTGCTGGTTTTGGTGTTGTGGCTGATCACGGGCCTTGGGTTTCTCTCCAAGGCCTCGGAAACCCGCCGAAACGGGCAGCCCATGATGGCTGCCTGGTTTTCGTGGGAAGGGCTTTTCTTGATTTTCAGCGTGATCGTGCCCCTGGCCATCCTGATCCACCGCAACATCGACGGTTGAGGTCATGCTCCGCTTGGTACCCGCGTCCGCCCGGCGCCTGCGCAGCCCTGGGAACGGCGGGAAAGGGGGGGGCAGCGCCAGCGCCCCCCGCGAGACCCCGCAAACGCGCCCGGTCGAGCCCGAAGCCGCGATCTTCTGCCGGCAGTGCCGCCACCCAGTCACCCACCCGCAGGAGCGCATCGCAATGGCCGGCAGCCATCAGCATTCGTTCGCCAACCCCGCGGGCCTGGTATTTGAAATCGGGTGCTTCCGCCAGGCGCCGCGCTGCCGCCACGCCGGCCCGGCGTCCCTCGATTTCAGCTGGTTTCCGGGCTACCGCTGGCGCATTGCGCTCTGCCGCGGCTGCCAGGTGCAGCTCGGGTGGCGATTCGAATCCCCGGTTCAGCGGGGTTTCAGCGGGCTGATCCTGGAGCGCCTGGTTTCAGCCGATACTTGACCTGGCTCTTCCTGAGAACCCCACCGCAAAGAAAGCGAGAACCCCATGCTGCTCTCCGAATTCGGCAACGAGGTATTGTCCAGAGGGTCTGCCGCGGTTTTACCCCAAAACCTCAACCAAAAGTGGCTCGGCATCCTCCAGCGGCGGGTGGACGACTTTATCGACAACCATTTCGAGCTGGAAACCTGTCCCGGCAGCGACCGCAGCGTCGACCCCCTTCTGACCGTTTGCGTATCTGAAATCCTCCATCACCAGGAGGGGGGCAGCGTTAGGACCACGGAAGAGGACCTGATTCGCAAGACCACCATTTACGCCGTTGCCGTCACCATGGAATCCATTCACCGCGGGGCCCACCGTCCCCTGGAGCCGCCGACCCTGGACAACATTTTTGCCACCGAACGCCTGGTCCGGCTGAAAACGGCATACCCCGAGCTGGAAGCATTTTTAGAGCGGGTGTGCGTCACGGCCGCGACGGTCTGAGGGCTGCTTGCGGAGACCCGCCACGCGGCGTCAACACCCGGTGAGATAATCCCGCCGGATGCGGCCCGCCACGACCGGCAGCCGCGCCGGATCGGGCGGCTGGAAGCCGAACACCAACTCCAGAAACACCATCACCATCCGAAAAGTGGCGCCCCAGAGCAGTTCCCGCCCATCGCCGGCCTCAAAGACAAAACAGGGAAAGTCCTCGGTGCGCCCTTTGAACCGGGTCGCAACCGCGGCTGAAATGTGCAGCCGGTAGCGAACGTAGTGGGCCGGATCGAGCAGGCAGCGCAGGGGGATGGATACAATTTTTTCCACCTCCCAGTTGGGCACAAACCTCTGGTCGCCGGCAACCCAGCCCGCCATCGGGTAGATGATCCGGTGGAACAGAACCAGTCGCTGAGCCGGCAGCGGTCCCAAAAACCGGACGCCAAGCGGGTTCAGCCGCATCTCCTCGAAGCTCTCGCGCAGACTGGTGGCCAGCAGCAGGGCCAGCCGCCGGGCATCGGCCGGTGCACTGCGGCGCCAGCCGCGCCATGCAGGCCAGTTGCCTAAAGGCAGCAGCGGCAGCCCCAGCAGTCTTCCCAGCAGGCCGTCCAATCGCGGGGAAATGCTGCCCCCCGGGCAGCACAGATCGCCGGGCTGTTTGACCCGTCGGGAGCGTTTCGGTCTGGATGGTGTAGAGGTTCGATGCATGCGTCCCAGGGGCGAACTCGCTCAGGTCGTAGGTGTTGAAGACGATGAGGCCATCGGAGGCTCGCACGTCCGGGTAGCTCGCGAACATCGCGGGGTCGGTCAGCTCCCTTGGTTCTGCGCCGGGTGTGGTGGTGGACACGATGGCGATCCCAGCGCCCGTATGCGTATCGAGCGCGTCCGTGCCAGCAAAGCTGGTGAACGTATAGACGAGCGACTCGCCGTCGGGTGTCCAACGTGGGTGCTCGTAGACGGTCCCTGGGGGTGCCGACGCGATGACCCGCGTCTCGCCGGTCGCGATGTCCATCACCTCGACGTCGCTCCGGAGGACGTCCCCGGGTGCCACGTGGTACCGCCCGTACGCCATCGACTCCCCGTCCGGTGACCAGGCCGGGTTCGACACGCCGAGGCAGTCTCCTTCCGGGCAGGGAGCGCGGTCGACGAGGAGCGCTCCGTCGCTGCCGTCGGCCGCGACCGTCCAGATGTCCCAGCCGTCCGCGTCACTCACCTCCAAGGCGATGCGTGACCCATCCGGCGACCAGTCCGGGTGCCCCGTACCACTGCCCAGGATCTTCAG
>JAWOJK010000359.1:0-4341 GCA_046481705.1 Desulfobacterales bacterium
GCAGGCTGCGGTCCATATACGCACCCGGGTCACCTTCGTCGGCGTTGCAGATGATGTACTTGGGCTCGCCTTGGGCCTTGCGGGTGGCATCCCATTTCCAGCCGGTGGGAAATCCACCGCCGCCCCGCCCCCGCAGGTTGGCGGCGATGACCTCATCGACCACTTGCTGGGGCTGCATCTGGTGCAAGGCCTTAGCCAGGGCGCCGTAACCGCCAATCGCCAAGTAGTCTTCGATGCTGGTGGGCTCGATCAGCCCGTTCATACCGAAGACCAGGCGCATCTGCTTTTTGTAAAAGGGCACTTCGTCTTCTTTTACAATCTTGGCTTTGGTCACGAGATCTTTGTAAAGAAGCCGGTCGATGACCTCACCCTTGAGAATCGTCTTTTCGATGATGTCCGGCACGTCCTCCAGCTTGATCTTTTGGTAGAAGATCTTCTGGGGATAAATGACGGCCATCGGGCCCCGTTCGCAGAACCCGTGGCAGCCGGTATTGCGGATGTAAACACGGTCGCCAAGATTGCGTTTGACGATCTCTTCCCTGAGGGTGTCCACCAGGTTCTGGGTGCCATAGGCCAGGCATCCGGTGCCGGTGCAAAAGGCGATGCAGGGTTTTTCCGGATCGAAGCGCTGCTTGGCCGCTTCCTGCAGTTTTGTGAAATCTGCGGGTGACTTAATCTTCTTCATCATCGGTCGCTACCTTTTTCCCAAGCGTCTTTAGGATCTTGTTGGTTTTGGAAAGGGTTACCTGTCCCTGATACTCTTCGTCGACCACCAGGATCGGCCCCAGCGCGCAAGCCCCAAGACAGTTGACGGTCTCGAAGGTGAACTCCAGGTCATCACTGGTCTCACCGGCCTTAATGTTCAGTCCCCGTTCGATGCTTTCCTGCAGCAGGCTCGCGCCGCGCACGTGGCAGGCCGTTCCCATGCAGAGGCTGAGCTGGTGCCGGCCCCGGGGAGTCAGGCTGAAGGCCTTGTAAAAGGTGGTCAACTCGTATACGCGGCTGAGGGGGAGATCCAGGATGGTGCTCACCGCATTGAGAGCTTCCCTGGGGAGGTAATTGAACTCCTTTTGGACATCCTGGAGAATCGGTACCAGGAATCCCTTGTTCGAATTGTACTTCTGGATGATTTCGGCAACCTTCTCTTTCATGTGTCGCATCCTCGATGGGAACCGGACCCCGCATGCCGATCGATCCGGCGGCGGCGTCCGCATGTGGGGTTACAATCGGGTCTTGGCCTCGAGCTTGGCGTATTCCGCGGAAACCCGATTCTGGATGTGTGCGATCATGTCGGGGGTCAGGTGGCGGAAACGACCCTGGGGCCGCAGGTAGTCTTCAACCGGTTTCAACTCCGCAACCTCGTGGGTTATCCGGTATTTCCCGTCGACGACCTCATAGAGCGGGAAAACGCCCGTCTCCACGGCCAGCCGACCGATCCAGATCGCCTTGTTGGGCGCTATGCGCCAGCCGGTGGGGCAGACTGACAGAATATGAACATAGGCCGGACCGGGTGTACGGGCGGCCTTTTGCACCTTTTCCATTAGGTCGAAGGGATAACTGGAGCAGGCCGTGGCAACGTAGGGGATGTTGTGGGCCACGGCAATTTCGCCCATGTTCTTCTTCCAGGTGCGCTGCCCGAAATGGACTTTACCTGCCGGCGAGGTGGTCGTTGAAGCCCCGAAGGGCGTGGAGGAGGAGCGCTGAATGCCCGTATTCATGTAGGCCTCATTGTCGTAGCAGACATACAGGAAATTGTGCCCCCGCTCAAGGGCCCCGGACAGGGCCTGAAAGCCGATATCGGTGGTGGCCCCGTCCCCCCCCATGGCCAGAAAGACGGTTCCTTTTTCGGGCCGCTTGCCCTTGCGCACCAAGGCCCGGTAACCGGCTTCGGCACCAGTGAGCACGGCGGCGGCGTTTTCAAAGGCCACGTGGATCCATGGCACCTTCCAGTTGGTAAACGGCAGCGGCGAGGAGATGATTTCCATGCACCCCGTGGCGCTACCCACAATCACGTTGTTGCCCAAAGCCTTGGCCACCAGTCGCACCGCCAGCGCTTCGGCGCACCCCTGACAGGCACGGTGCCCGGGGGTGAAATATTCCTTCTTTTCCAGCAAGCGTGTCGCATAGACGTTTAGTGTTTCCATATCGGAGTCTCCATTAGGCCCATCCGGGTCCCGCCGCGGCAGCGGGAACCGCGTTATTCTCTGACGCCGTAAAAAACGTAGTCTTCCTGCCGGACCTGCCCCTGGGCCATCTTTTCGCTTTTTGAATATATGGCGATGTAGTCCTCGGGGGTAACGTCACGGCCAGCCAGCCCGCAGATGAAATTGGTGACCACCGGCATCTCCTTTTCGCCGTAAAACGCGCTGCGGATTTCACTGGCCACCGGTCCGCCAGGGCCCCCGTAGGAAACGGCCCGGTCGATGATAATCAGGCGTTTGGCGCCCTTGGCGGCTAAACGCAGTTCCTCGAAGGGAAAGGGCCGCCACAGCCGCAGCTTGATCAGGCCGACCGGTTTGCCCTGAGCGCGCAACTCGTCCACAGCCATGGCCACGGTGTCGCCGGTGCTGCCCATGGATAAAAATACCGTTTCGGCGCCATCGATTTTGTAAGTCTCCACCGGCTGGTAGTAGCGCCCGGTGACCGCGCCCAACTCTTGCCACGCTTTGAGAATGTGCGGCTTGGATTTGACCAGGGCCTCGTTTTGGGCCACTTTGGCTTCGGTGTAGATGCCGGGCATGCCGAAACCGCCGACGGTGGTGGGCTTATCTGGGTTCAGGACGTTGATCGGATCGAAGTCGGGAAGGTACTGCTTGACCATTGCCGGATCCCAGAACTCAATCGGTTCGATGACATGCGTGAGGATAAACCCGTCCATGTTGATAATCACCGGCAGAGACACCTGCCGATCCTCGGCCACCCGGAACGCCCACATGACGTGATCGAAGACTTCCTGGCCGGTTTCGGTGAACACTTGGATCCAGCCGCAGTCGCGCACGGACATGACATCGGTGTGGTCGTTCCAGATGCTCAGGGGGCCGGACATGCTCCGGTTGGCCAGGATCATCACGATCGGCAGCCGCATGGAGGCGGCGATGAAGACAATTTCATTCATCAGGGCCAAGCCCTGGGAACTGGTGCAGGTAAATGTCCGTGCACCGAGGGCTGAAGAACCACAGCAAACGCTCATGGCCGAGTGTTCGGATTCCACCGGGATAAATTCCGCGTCCAGCTTCCCATTGGCCACCAGGTCGGAAAGGTGCTCCACGATGTGGGTCTGCGGGGTAATGGGGTAGGCGGCGACCACATCCACGTTTGCCATACCAACGGCATCGGCCGCGGCAATCGACACTTCGACTCCAACTCGTTTTCCCATTATTCTTCCTCCGGTACCATAGCGATACACCCGGTGAAACATTCCTGGGCGCAGATGCCGCACCCCTTGCAGTAATAGAGATTGGCTTCAAAGTAGTTTTCTTCGGTCTTGCGGATGGCCATGTCGGGGCAGAAAATGTAACACACCCCGCAGCGGATGCATTTGGATTTGTCCACGATCGGGCGCATGGAGCGCCAGTCGCCGGTCTTGTACTGGCTGGCGTTTCCGGCATCGCTGACCACGCAACCGATCTCCAGTTCCTTCCAGGTCAGATCAGTTTCGGATTTGATTGTTTTTGCCAAGAGTGTCTCCTTTCGAGAACGCGACCACACCCCGCCGTGGCGACCGGTGCGATCGTCACGAATTGGTGATTTCGGTTTCTTTATAGGCGCGCTTGAAGGCGTTGATGTTGCGAGCCGCAATGCGGCCGAAACGTTTATCGAGCGGTGGGATCAGAGAATCGACGGGCACCACTTCCCGGGTCTTCAGCAGCGCCCCGAGCATGGTGGTATTGGTGATCGGCACGCCCAACTCCTCCTGGGCGATTTTGGAGGCATCCACCGTTGCCAGCCGCTGTTTGATCCCGAGCTCTTTGCGGATCTCATCGCATGAATACTTGGTGTTGGTGATCAGGGCCCCGTCGTCTTTCAACCCGGCGCTGACATTGACCAATCGTAAAATAGACGGATCGAGCACCAGCACGAGGTCGGGATGATAGATATTGGTCCGCAACCGGATGGGTTCGTCGGAAATGCGGCAGAACGCCACTACCGGCGCACCCCGTCTTTCCGGTCCGAAGCTCGGAAAGGCCTGGGCGTACTTGCCTTCGCCAATGGCGGCCTGCGCGAGCAGCTCCGCCGATGTGACGGCGCCCTGGCCGCCTCTGCCGTGCAAACGAATTTCAATCATGATCTCATTCTCCAAGATATAGGTGCGAGGGAGTCTCGGCTGCATTTTGCATTCTT
>JAWOJK010000062.1:0-5098 GCA_046481705.1 Desulfobacterales bacterium
CCGGCCGGAAGGCCTCCTTGCATTCGCTGCAGAGCACGCGCACCAGGCGCTGGGCGACCACCGCGAGCACCGAGGAGGAGATCAGGAAGGGTTCGACCCCGATATCCACCAGCCGGGTGATGGCCGCGGCCGAATCGTTGGTGTGCAGCGTGGAGAACACCAGGTGGCCGGTCAGTGCGGACTGCACCGCGATGTCGGCCGTTTCGCGGTCGCGGATCTCGCCGATCAGGATCACGTCGGGGTCCTGGCGCACGATGGCGCGCAGCCCGCGGGCGAATGTCAGGTCGATCTTGGGGTTGACCTGGATCTGGCTGATCCCCTTGATCTGGTATTCCACCGGGTCTTCGATGGTGATGATGTTGATGTCCGGGTGGTTGATGGAGGAGAGCACCGCATACAGGGTCGTGGTTTTGCCGCTGCCGGTGGGGCCCGTGACGAGGATGATGCCGTTGGGGGACTTGACCAGGGTCTCCAGGGTGGCCAGCCGGTCGGGCGGCAGCCCGATTTCGCTCAGATCGAAAACCGAGCTGGTCTTGTTGAGCAGCCGCAGCACCACCCGCTCCCCGAAACCGGTGGGCAGGGTCGAGACGCGCACGTCGATCTCCTGGTTGCCGACCTTGACATCCAGGCGGCCGTCCTGGGGCAGGCGTTTCTCGGCGATGTTCAGCCTGGCCATGACCTTGATGCGGGAGGTCAGCGCCGGTTGGATCCACTTGGGCGGCGAGAGCAGGTCGTAGAGAATGCCGTCCACCCGGTAGCGGACCTTGAAGGAGTCCTGGTAGGGCTCGATGTGGATGTCGCTGGCGCGGGCCTTGATCGACTGGGTGATGATGTGGTTGACCAGCTTGATGATCGGGGCGTCGCTGGTGTCGTCGAGCAGATCGGCGGTGTCCTGGATTTCGCTGATGATCGTGCTGCCGTTTTCGGTCATGTCCTGGACGAGCTGCTCGGCCGAGCCTTCGCTGAAATCGTAGGACATGTTGATGGCCGCCAGGATGGCGCTGCGGGGGGCCAGGACCACCTGGTAGTCGCTCACCTCCAGCAGCCGCCCGAGGTCCTCCAGGGCCTGAAAAGCGGCCGGGTTCCAGACCGCGATGACGCAGCCGCCGGCGGCCCTCGCCGGTTCCTGCCCATCACTGGCGGCAGCCCCTTTTTCCAGGGGCACCATCAGAAACTTTTTCAGAAACTGGATCGGCACCCGCTGAACGAACGGCCCCCCGATGTTTTCCAGGGGCAGGTTCGGCCACAACGGCAGGTCGTACTGCAGGCTGAGCGCCTCGAGCAGCTGGTGCTCGCCAAGCGCGTTGCGCTGGATCAGGACCTCGCCGACGCTGACGCCTTTTTCCAGGGCCAGCCGGCGGGCATCGGCGAAGGCCTCCGGCGGGACGCCGAATTTTTGATCGAGGATCTCGGCCAGTCTGGGTTTCATAGCGGCGCCGACGTTCTCAGGGGGTGGGCCCGGTTGGGGACCCGGTTTGGGGCCCGGGCTCGACCGGCGCCTTTTCCTTCAGCAGGCGCTCGTAGAGCTTGATTTCACTGGCCTCGCGAGCGTCCTTGTGGACCTTGTCGATCTGATCTTTTTTGGAGCGGTAAACGCCGTCGGCCTCCGCGGGGCTCTTGACCACATGGGGGGTCAGAAACACGTAGAGATTGGTCTTGATCGTTCTGTTGGAAATCGAGCTGAACAGATACTTGAGCCCGGGGATGTCCCCCAGGCAGGGCACCGAGGTTTCCGCATTCTCACTCAAATCGTCGATCAGGCCGCCAAGCACCACGGTGTGGCCGTCATTAACGATGACGGTGGTGGTGACGGTGCGCTTGGAGGTGACCGGCTGCAGGCTTTGACTGGAGCCCACGACGTTGGTCACCTCGAGGTCGATTTTGAGCCGCACCATCCGTCCCTCGCTGATGTGGGGCGTAATGGTCAGAATCTTGCCGACATCCTTGTATTCAAACGAGTTGAAGGTGTCGTTGTTGCTGGTGGAGGTGGCGGTCTGGAACGGTCGGTTTTCACCGACGGTGATGCTGGCCTCCTCGTTGTCGGTGGTCAGGATCTGGGGGGTTGAGAGGATGTGAAAGGCATCGTCGGTTTTAACCGCCTGCACCAGGGCGCTGATATTGGAAAAGGTGAAGTCGCCGATGGTGATGGGTTCGCTGATGATGCCCAGCGAAAACCCGCCGCCCACGGCGATGGGCAGGTCTCCGCCGGCGCCGCCGCCCGGCGTGATGGCGCCGGGCCGGAAGCCCCCGCCGAAAACGGCGCTGCGGTCATTGACGGTGGTCTTTCCGAAGCTGCTCCACTCCACCCCGAAATTCAGGCTCTTTTCGACGTTGACCTCCATCAGCAAGGCTTCGATGTAGACCATCGAGCGCGGGATGTCCAGCTTGCGGATGATCTCCTCCAGCACCAGGTAGTCGTCGGTGTCGGCCATGATGACCAGGCTGTTGGTGGCCTTGTCGGCCGTGATGCGGACTTTGTCCGAGACGATCGGCGCCGCCGGCTGCCCCTCCCCGGCCGCCCCCGCCCCCTTGCTGGGAAGGTCCCGCAAAACGGCCGCCAAATCCTCGGCGGTGGCGAATTCCAGATAGTAGACCCGGATATTGCCTTTGTCGCGCGGCGTTTCGCGGTCCAAGAGCGCGATGAGCTGCTTGACGCGGTCGGCCTCCACCTCGCTGGCCAGGAGCACGATGGTGTTGGTGCGCTCGTCGGCCACAAACTTGATCGCCTGGTCGTCCGGGGCGCCGGGGGCCCTGCGCACGCGCCCCCTTTCCTGAAAAACGGTGGTGAGCAGCGTGATCATTTTGGTGGCATCGGCGTACTCCAGGGGAATCACCACGATCTGATGGCCGATGCCGATGACGTCGATGACCCGCAGGATGCGCACCAGGCGGTTGATATTGGATTCCACGTCGGTGACGATCAGCATGTTGGTGGGGGTGTATGCCAGGATCACGCTGCTCTTGGAGACCATCGGGGTGAAGAGCTGCTTGATGTCGTTCGGGTCGGCGTATTTCAGGGGGATCAACTGGGTGATCACCCGGTCCTGCCCGGCGCCGGCCTCCTCGCGGATGCGGGTCTCGATGTTCTTGCTGCGGGCTTCCGGCGAGGGCACGATCTTGATGATCTCCCCGGAGGTGACCGTGGCAAACCCGTGGACCTCCAGGACCGACTCGAAGACCTGGTAGGCTTCCTCAATCGTGATTTTGGCCGGTGAAATGATCGTGACCTTGCCCCGCACGCGGTTGTCGACGACAAAATTCCTGCCGGTCAGCTCGCTGATGAACTTGATGAAGACGTTGATGTCGACATCGTTGAAATCGATGGCGACCCTTTTTTCGGCGGCCTCGGGCGCGGGATCGACCGCCGCGGCCGCGGGGCCTCCGACCGCCTGGGTGGCGTGCGCCGCCTGGCCGACCGGCAGCAGCAGCTGCAGCAACACCAACCCGATCAGCAGCCATCCCCGGCTTCGGTTATTTAGCGGTCCATCAAACTGGCCGAATCTGTTCATAACCCTCTTTCATTGACGTTCGTGACTGGCACAGCGGGCCGGTTTATTCGACCTGGAAATCCAGGGTGGTGGGCCGACCGCGGCGGTTGAGCTCCAGGCTGAGCCCGCTGCCGGAGTTCAGCTTTTCGAAAATCACCGTCAGATGCTCCGCCGATCGAATCGGCTCCCCGTCGATGGCGGTGATCACGTCCCCGTCGCGCAGCCCCAGGCGCCGCAGAATCGACCGCGGCTGGATGCCCGTCAGGGCCACACCGTCGGGCGCGCCGTCGGTCTGGTGGGGCTGCAGGGTCAGATCCTTGAGAGGGTCCTCGCCCTGGCTGAGCATGCCCTGGAGCATGGCGGGCCGCAGCCGGATGGTCTGCGGGCGGGGGGCAGGCGGATCCACGGGCAACGGGGCTTCAGCCTGGAGATCGGGCCCGCCCCCGTCCATGGCTTCCGGCATCTGCCCCGCGGCGGGCTCCCCGCCGTCCATAGCTTCCGGCATCTGCCGCGGGGCGGGCCCCCGGCCGCCCGGGACTTCCT
The DNA here is from genome assembly GCA_046481705.1 of Desulfobacterales bacterium. Lineage (GTDB taxonomy): Bacteria > Desulfobacterota > Desulfobacteria > Desulfobacterales > JAABRJ01 > JAABRJ01. Next base: position 4,032 of record JAWOJK010000062.1, read on the forward strand.
CCATCTGCAGGATCTCATCCCGGTCTTCGACCTGCAGGACCACTTTCTCGCGCAAGATCATCTTGAGGGTGGCGCTCTGGATCGCGTCCCCGACGCGGTAGAGGTTCTGCCGCCGGCTCTGGGAATCCTCGATGACCGCGTAGGCCTCCTGCCCCTGGCTCGAAACCGTCCCCCAGAGCTTGAGCTTGAGTTCGGTTTGTTTGAGGGCCTCGATGTCGATCGCCGGCGCCGCCGAGGGTTGGCCGCCGGTGTCGATCCGAAACAGATTGCGCTCGGCAATCGCCCGGTAGCGGGAGAGCGGCGGCTTGGGGCGCGCCTTTTCAGCCGGTTTTGGCGGGGCCAGCGACGGGCTTTCCGGCGGCGCCTGATCGCGCTTCGGGGCGGCCACCTGGTAAAAAATGGCGGCGCCCAGATAAACCCCGCAGGCGATCAGGACAAGCGACAGTAAAGTGGCCAAATGTTTGAAGCTCATGAGGATCCGGGTTCCTGATAATGCCGCACACGCTCCGGCCATTTCCCTGGCTTGGTTTCATCCGGGGGGCCTGCGAAACGGCTGCGGTTTGGGGCGGCCCCCATTTCAAGATCGACCAGCCGGGCCTGCCACTCCAGTTTCCGGGGGCTGGGCTGACGGGAATTTTGTCCGGCTGATACCTGCGGCCAACGGTGGAGGCGCCGGAACCGTCACCGCGCATCAAATTGGATGAAGCGGTAAAAGTTCAAAAACCAGACAGTTTCGTAGAAAGGTCAAGATCAAGACGCGCAAATCTCGAGGAGTGAGGCGTACTACTGTACGCCGCAGCGACTTCGAGATGCGGCGCAACGCAGATATTGGCCTTTCTACGAAACTGTCAGATTTCCAGTGTCTCCACCTGCAAAACGGCACTCAGCATTTCGGCGGCCTTGCCGGTCTTGGTAACCGAGAGCCGTTTTACGGCCACCATGTTGGGCGAGGTTTCGATGCGGTAAAGATACCCACTCAACTGCTCCAGGGTGACGCCCTGAAGCTTCATCTCCACCAGCGAGAGCTTGTAGCGGCTGTCCGGCTGATCGGTGCTGGACGGCTTCAT
>JAWOJK010000067.1:0-18280 GCA_046481705.1 Desulfobacterales bacterium
CAAAAAAGAGGAACTGCGCCAGGCGGGCTACCACCTGTTTATCCATCTAAACGAGCCCGTCCCGCGGCCGGTGCGCCTCAAGCAGCGCCCCGGGTTGTGGAACTGGGACCTGGGGCTCAAATAGCCCGGCGGCCAAAATGGACAGCAGCGCCACGGATTGAACCCCGGTAGAGGATTTTTTGGATGACATCCGCTGCAGCCGCACCCCCCCAGCCCCACGGGTTTGATTGCGTGGCGCTGATATCCGCCCCCTGGCCGTTTTTCAGCCGCCCATCGATCCAGCTGGGCACCCTCAAAGCCTACCTCCGGCACGAGCTGCCCGACATCAGAATCGACGCCCACCACTTCTATCTCAAGCTGGCCGCCGAGATCGACTACGATACATAGGCGAGCACCCGCTGGCCAACCTGGTCCGGCAGCTGCGATCCGCCGCCAGCCCGCAGGCGGTCCCCGGACTCTGCCGGGGGTCGTCACCCGCGGCGAACTGGCGACCGGCCGGGTGCCGTTGCAGGACCAACTGCCGTCCCTGGCCGCGCTGCCGCCCCCGGATTACAACGACTACTTCCGCCTTCTTCGCGAACTGGGCCCCGCACAGGCTTTTTTCCCGATCCTCTCGGCTGAAATCTCACGCGGCTGCTACTGGCGCCGCGCGCGGCAAAAGGGGGTGCCCGCGGGCTGCGCCTTCTGCAACCTCAACCGCCAGTGGCAGGGCTACCGCTTCAAAGCGCCCGACCAGATCGCCGCAGAAATCGACGCCCTGACCGGCCGCTACCGGCTGCTTTCGCTGGTTTTGATGGACAACCTGCTGCCGGCCCGGCAGGCCCGCGGAGATCAAGGCCGCCAGCGGGTCCGCTGGCGGCCGGTTGAAAAAAGGTCCGGGACTGGACCGCGGCCTATGCCGCACAGCGGCCAGCCCGCCGTTTCTCGGCTACCGCGACGGCGGGGATTTCCTGATCATCCGGCAGCGCCGCCTGAAAGCCGCCACGCAGGCCCACCGGCTGGAGAAAACATCGCGCGCCATCTACCTTTTCTGCGAACAGAGCCGGACACTGGCGGCCATCACCCAACGGTTCCAGGCCCCGGGAAAAGCCAAGATCACGGCTTTTCTGGACACGATGGTGGCCAAGCGCCTGATGTTTGCAGAGGGCGACCGCTATCTGAGCCTGGCGGTGCAGGCCGCCCGGGGCCAGGGCGCATAGAACGCCACGCCGGTCGCGGCGGAAAACAGGCCTCAAACTTGCGCTGGGTTTTGATTTGTCTGGCCGGTGGGCCAAAAGAGGCGTTGGCGGGGCCCTCAATCGAAGGGCGTCAGGCTTTCACACCCGCTGGGAGTGACCAGCAGGGTCTGTTCGAACTGGGCCGAAAGCGACCCATCGGCGGTAACCGCCGTCCATTGGTCGCCCAGGACGCGGAGCTCTTTGCGCCCCAGGTTGATCATCGGCTCAATGGTGAACACCATCCCCGGCACCAGCACCACCCCCTGCCGCTTGCGGCCGTAATGGGGAATTTGCGGCGCCTCGTGAAAATCGAAGCCTACCCCGTGCCCGACAAACTCACGCACCACCGAACAGCCCTGGTTTTCGGCATACTGCTGGATCGCCCAGCCGATGTCGCCGACGGTGTTGCCGGGGCGCACGGCCGCAATCCCCAGGCGCAGACACTCACGGCTGACGGTCACGATCTTGCGGGCATCGGCGCCGGGGGTGCCCACGAAAAAGGTTTTGTTGCAGTCGGCGTAGTAGCCGTTGAGGATGGGGGTCACATCGACGTTGACGATGTCCCCGTCGTTGAGCACGCGCGCCCCGGGAATGCCGTGACAGATGACTTCGTTGACCGAAACGCAGACACTCTTGGGATAGCCCCGGTAGTTGAGGGGCGCCGATACGGCGCCAGCGGCCGAAGTGAGCGCATGCACCAGGGTGTTGATGTCGTCGGTGGCGAGGCCGGGCCGAATTATGGCCTCGACCCGGTCCAGGATATCCAGGGCCAGCCGGCCGGCTTTCTGGATGGCCGCGATGTCCTCCGGCCCTTTCAGCCGGATTTGGTATTTCTTGAAATAAAGCTGCTTCACATCCACCTGGCCGGCGGTTTCTTTGCCCAGACAGCATTTCTTGTATTTCAGCCCACTGCCGCAGGGGCAGGGGTCGTTACGTCCAGCCCGCTGGAGTTTCATATTCATTGGCTCTTTCCTGACAGAATTGATCGCCGGCATCGGCTCCCCGATGAAAACCGCCAGCTTGGTTTTTGTAGCACATGCCGCCGGCTTTTTGAATGCCCAATCGGCACGCGGCCGATCCCCGCGGCCGGCCGTCATGGCTTTGACGATGGCCGTGCGCCGTGTCCGTCAAAATTCCGCTGGATCACCCCCCGGCCGGCCCCGCTGCCGCGAAAACGGGATCGCAACCCCGGCGGCCGCGCCTGACGCCAGCGCGCCCCGCCGTTATTTTTGTGTGGCACTATATTTGCTTACTGACTTCTCAACCCGTGGGTGCGGGATGCCGTCCCCAACCGGGCTTCGTATCGGCACTTCCATTCCAGGACCAAGCCTCGCGCGGCGAAACCGCATTCCCATGACCCGATCCTGCGACACGACAGCCACTCCGGCGGAGTCCGGAAAAGAAGCGCCCAACATTCAGCGGGTTTACCTCGATTTTTACCGGCTGCGCGAGCCGCCTTTTGCCATCACGCCCGACCCGGAATTCCTCTACCTTTCCCAAACCCATCTGAACGCCATCGACAAGATCCTCTACGGCATCCAGAGCCGGATGGGGGTCATTCTGTTGAGCGGCGAGGTGGGTACCGGCAAAACCACCATTTGCCGCGCGCTGCTGGACCGCTTGGAGAACCAGGCGGTCACCGTTTATCTGATCAACCCGTCTTTTTCCGGTCGGGAGCTGATTGCAACGATCATGGAGGACCTCGGCCGACCCTGCCCCGCCGAGGCCACTAAAAAGGACTTGGTTGGCGCCCTCAACCGTTTCCTGCTGGCCGCTGACCCGCAACGGCCGGTGGTGATCCTGATCGACGACGCACAGAGCCTCCCGGTGGAAACCATGGAGGATCTGCGGCTGCTGTCGAACCTCGAAACCGACAAGCAAAAACTCCTGCAGCTGATCCTCGCCGGGCAGCCGGAGCTGGAAAGCCGGATAGGGGAACCGGTCCTTCGCCAGCTGGCGCAGCGGGTGGCGATCCACTGTCGTCTGGAGCGCCTGGCGCCAAGTGAAATCCAGGCTTATATCGCCCGGCGGCTGTTCGTCGCCGGCGACCAGGGGCAGATCCGCTTTCCCCCCCGGGTGGTGGCCAAAATCCACCGGATCACCGACGGGATCCCCCGCATGATCAACAAGCTCTGCGACCTGGCCCTGACCGCGGCCTACACCCACGGCGCCCACTGCGTCACGGCGGGGCATCTGCGGGCCGCGGCAACCGAGCTGGTCGCCCCCCATGCCCGACGCCGGCGCGGCTACTGGATGGGCCTGCTGCGCCACGCCGGCGCCTGTGCTGCGGCAGTCCTGGTGCTGGCAGGGGTCTTGGGCTTCCCGACGGTTGACCCCACCGCCCCTACCCCACCCGCACCGGCGGCGGCCCCCGAACCGGTCGCGACGGCTGATGCTGCGGGGCCGGCCGAGGACCATAGCGGCATCGCACCCGACGCCCCCCGGGGCGAAGTGGTGGCCATCGCCGGTGGCCGTGGCGCTTTCGTGCTCCTCCTGGGGTCTTCGCAGTCGCTGTCCCAGACCCTCAACGCGGTCCAGGATTTTCACCGGCAGGGCGTCACAGCGCACTGGAACCCTGTCGATCTGGGAAAACGCGGCCACTGGTACCGGATATTTACCGGCCGTTTCGACAGCCGCGCGGCGGCTGAACGCTTCAAGGCCGCCCACGGCCTGACGGAGGCCATGGCGCTGAAAGCCCCCTTGACCATCGTGCTTGGGGAGGCCGATCGGCCGGAGGATTTCGCGGCGATCACGGCGCTATTGCGCGAAAACCACCATGATGCCTTTGTCGTGCCGGCAGGCGAAAACCGCTATTGGCTGGCCTCGGGGGCCTACGTTTGCCCCCAGCAGGCCGCCCAGGGCGCTGCAGGGCTGGCGCGCTACGGTCTGAACCCGCAGGTGGTGCCGGGGTGAAATGCCGGGGCTGTCGGAACCCGAAATTAACACAGCCAGCAACGACCGGCCCGTCGTTGGGAGAACGCCATGAGCCTGCTCAATGATGCCCTGCGCAAACACCGGCAGGAACGCGAAGGCGCCCGCAAACGGCCATGGATACCGCCGACGGCCGCGGCCGCCAGGCGCCGGCGGCCGCGGCCGATATGGCTGATCGCCGTTGTAATGGCAGCAGCCGGTCTGCTGGCCCCCCTCTGGCAGGCAACCGGCACGCGCGGGATCCCGGCGCCCCCGCCCTTTGAAACGCCTGAAAACCGGCCGCCTGCGGTCCTTGCCGAACCCGCCTCGGCCACTGCCAAACCGTCTCCGGAAGGGAACCATCCAACGGCGTCGATTGCCGCGCCGGGCCGCGTGGCGGCCGCCTTGCCGCCGGCCCCGGCGACGGCCGCCCGCGCGCAAAAGGCGGCACCTACCGCCGCTGTTCGGCGCACAGCGGCAGCGCTGGCGGCAGCCCAAAAGCCGGCGGCGGCGCCGACGGACGATAGCCCCTTTTACCAAAAGGCGATGGCCCTGCACCGGCAGCAGCGTTTCAGCGAGGCCATCGAATTCTACCGCCAGGTGCTGGCGCAAAACCCGGATCACCCGGCCTGCCGTTTCAATCTGGCCACCGCCTACATCGACAGCGGCGCTTTCAAGGACGCCTACCCGCTGCTGAAGGCTTTGGCGGCGAGCGCGCCGCAAAACCCCGACATCCAGTTGAACCTGGCCATCGCCGAAATCGGGACCGGGCGCATGGAAGCCGCGGCTGCCAGCCTGGACATGGCCGAAGCGCTGCCGGAGGCCCCGGAATTTGAGATCCATTTTCACCGTGGCATCCTGCACGGCCGCTCCGACCGCCCCCAGGCCGCCATCGCCAGCTACCGGCAGGCCGGGGCCCTCAGGCCGCGGCACAGCGGCGTCCTTTTCAACCTGGCGGTCACTTTTGATCGCCTGACCGAATACCCCACGGCACTGGCCTATTACGTCCAATCGCTTTCAGCCGGCGACGGGGTTTCCACGAGCGAAAGCGACCAGATCCGCCAGCGGATTCAGCAGCTCCAGACTTACCTGAACGCTTCCGCTGACGCCGCGCCGGATTTACGTTCATAGCTTTGCGGCAAGCGCCGGACGTCTGCAGGCCTCAATTTAAAGGCAGTTTGCACATGAAAAAACGAATTGGCGACATCCTGACCGAAATGGGGTTCATCGGCGCCGACCAGCTGGAAATGGCGCTCATGGAGACCCGCAAAACCGGCGCCATGTTGGGTGACATCCTCCTGCGCTTGGACTGGGTCACCGAAGAGCAGCTGCAGATGGCCATCGCCGTCCAGAGCGGCGCTCAAATTCTGAATACCAGCAGCGTCACGATCGATCCGGGCCTGCTGGCCGAAATCCCCCAGGAGTTCGTCACCGCCCACGGCATTTTCCCCTTCGAGAAAGACGGTCAGACCCTCAAGGCCGCCACCAGCAACCCTTTCGACGTCATCGCGCGCGACAAGCTGGCACGCCTGACCGGCTGCCAGGTGGTCACCTATATCGCCCCCAAGACCTGGATCGCCAGGGCCATCGCGCTGTATTACCAGACCGCCCAGACGATCGACACCGAAATCGAAGCCATCACCCGCGCCGGCCTCTCCGAACGCGCCGCGGAGGAAAACCAGATCGTCACACTGGCCGACCTGCTGATCGACAAAGGCTACGTCATGGGCGCCAGCGACATCCACCTGGTGCCCGACACCAACCTGGTGCGGGTGTACTACCGCATCGACGGGGTGCTCCACCAGACCTACCTTTTGGCCAAAACATTCCAGCAGAGCCTGATCACCCGGTTCAAGATCATGGCCGACATGGACATCTCCAACCCCAACATCCCCCACGACGGCCGAATTCGATACCGCGGCAAGGTCGGCGAGTTCGACATGCGGGTTTCCACCTTTCCCACCCAGCTGGGGGAAACCGTGGTGATGCGCCTGCTGGTGTATGACAAGGTCGTGGGCGAGCTGAGCAACCTCGGCTTCGAAGCCGAGGACCTGGCCCGTTTCCGGGAAGGCATCCGGCGACCCTACGGCCTGATCCTGACCACCGGCCCGACCGGATCGGGCAAGACCACCACCCTCTACACGGCCTTAATGGCCATCAACAGCCCCCATATCAACGTCATGACCGTCGAGGACCCCATCGAATTCGCGATCCCCACGATCCGCCAGACGGCCGTCAACCCGAAGGCCGGCCTGAGCTTCGGCAATGCGCTGCGATCGGCCATGCGCCAGGACCCGGACGTCATCCTGGTGGGCGAGATCCGTGACCGCGAAACGGCGGACCTGGCGCTGCAGGCGGCCCTGACAGGCCACCTGGTGCTCTCCACGCTGCACACCAATGACGCCGCCTCGGCCATCAACCGCCTCCTGGACCTGGGGGTCAACACCAGCATCCTGACCGCCTCCCTCTCGCTGGTCGTCGCCCAGCGCCTGATGCGGCGGGTGTGCCCGCACTGCGCCCGACATGCGGCGCCAACCCCTGAGGAGGGTGCGGTTTTCTCGCGCCAGGGCCTCGCGCCGCCGCCGACGCTGGCCCGCGCGGTGGGCTGTGGGAGCTGCTACCAGTCGGGCTACCGAGGTCGAACGGGCATCTATGAAGTTCTGCGGACAGACCGAACCATCGGTGAACTGATTTTTAGCGGTGCACTTCACAGCACCATCGAAGACGCGGCGGTCAAGGCCGGCACGAGCCTGATGTATCGCCAGGCGCTGAAAAAGGCCGTCCAGGGGGTCACGACCCTCGAGGAGGTCTTTCGGGTGGTGGCCGATGCCTGATTTTCGCTACCGGGCCATCGACGACAACGGCCGACTCTGCCGGGGAAACGCCACTGCGCTGAGCGAAGGGGAAATCGAGCAGATCCTGCTGGAAAGGGGCCTGACCCTGGTCGACTGCCGACCGGGCCGCAAGACCGGGCTTGCCCTGGCCTTACCGGGGAAGGTCAAACCGCGGCTGGTGATCGAATTCTACCACCGCCTTTCCCAGGCACTGAAGCTGGGGCTGCCGATGCTGTCCGCCCTGGAGGAAAACGCCAACACGCTGCCCTCTCCGCAGCTGAAAAAAATAATCGGGGAAATGCGCCTCGCCATTGCGGGCGGCCAGAGCCTGCATGCCGCCGCAGCCCGCTTTGCCTGGATTTTCCCCAAGCTCGACCTGGCGATCATCGGCATGGGGGAAAAAACCGGGGAGCTTCCCAAATCACTGAAAAACCTTGCCGATTTCCGCGAATGGAAGGAGGATATCCGCGCGACCCTGCGACGGGCAACCGTATATCCGGCCTTTGTGATGACTGCGATCGCAGCCGTTTTAGGGGTCTGGGTGGGCTACGTCTTGCCCCAGATGGCCACGGTGCTGGCCGAAATGGGGGTCGTCCTGCCCCAGGAAACCCGCTGGGTGCTGAGCGTCAGCGCGTTTTTGCGCCAGCACTGGCCGTTGCTGGCCGCCGGGCTGGCGCTGGTGGTCGTCGGCTTTTTTGTTGTTCGAAAAACCGGCAGGGGCGCGATCTTCCTCGACCGCCTGCTGCTCAGGCTCCCGCTGGCGGGCCCGATCGCTGTCAACATCGTCATGGCGCGCCTCAGCCACAATTTCGCCACCATGTACCATGCCGGCATGAACATCCATCATATTTTCGAGATCCTCAGCCGCGACGTCCTGGGCAACCGGTTTTTGGAAACCCGCGTGGCGCAAGCCTACCGCGAAGTTCAGGGCGGCAAGCCCCTGGCGGCGGCCTTCGAGCACGCGGGCGGTTTTCCGCCGCTGCTGCTGGGGGCCATTCGCAACGGGGAATCCACCGGCACCCTGGACGAGGCTTTCAACCGACTGGGGGATTACTACAACGGCGAGGTCAAACGAACCATGCAGCTGCTGGTCAACGCGCTGGAGCCGATATCGATCATGGCTTTGGGGGGGATTTTCGGGCTGATTCTGCTTTCGATCCTGCTGCCGCTCTACGATGTCATCGGTGAGTTCGGAAAAGCCTATTGAGGCGACGGGGCGCGTGGCTTCCGCCGCCGCTACCTTGAAAGCCTCTCCAAAAGCCCCCCGCGAACGGCCATCAGGGCACGATCACCAGCTGGTCGTCGGCAAGTGCCAGGGGGCTGGCAGGCGCAGAGCCGACCACCGATCCGGCACCGGCTGCGGCGCTGCCCAAGCGCACGCGGCTGCCCGGCACCATCTCGAAGGCCGCTGTGGCCCCGGCCGCCAGCATACCGGCGTCGGTGGCGCGAGTCAGATCGTACACATAGACCGCCGCGGCCGACCGGTTGCTGACCGTCAGCCGCGCCACCTGACCGCAGGCCGCTGCGAAGAGTTCCGTCCCGCCAAGGTAGGTGGTCAGATCGTCAAAGCCGTCGGCCGGCGGATGGCGCAGATAGTTGGGGGCGCCGTCGGTGTTGTCGCCCCGGTGGCTGCCGGTGGCGACCGCATCGAACACGCTGCCGTTTGTATCCGCGTCCATCGGCCCCGCGCTGATTAAAACCGCCGCCACCGCAAAGGCCGCCGCCGCGCCGTCGGCATCGACCACCAGCGGGCCGCCGCCCAGGCCGCTGTGAAGCGCGCTGCAGCTGACGGCCCGGTCGACCCCCAGGCTGCTGTTGAGAGCATACTTGAGGGCCCGTTTGTAGGCATCCGCGGGGCTGATCTGAAGCTCGCGGTAGGGCAAGGCCCCCACGGCGGCATGCGGGTTGGCCTGACCGTCGCCGTCGCTGTCGGCCCATGGCAGGCGCCCGTTGACCAGCGCGTAAGTCACCAGCGCGTTTTTGGCCTGCGCCAGATACTGCTGACAGTCGCTGCGCGCCTTGCGCACGGTCAGCATCCCCATCAGGGACACCCCGCCGCCGGCCAGGAGACCGACGATCACCATGACGATGGCGATTTCGAGCAGGGTGAATCCGTTTTGCCCCCGCAGGGGTGAAGACCTCTTTTCCATGAACGGCACGTGGTTTGAGGGTAACAGGAGTTCACCGCAGGGTCGTCAAACAGGAAGAGGACAACCCGCCAGGGCGTGTCCTCTTCGGCAGGTCAGACCGGGCCCGAATCAGAACCGCATGTAAAGGGTCGGGACGCTTGTTCCCGTGGTGTAGGCCGCGCTGCCGACGATGCTGCCGGTATTGCTGTTGCCGTCGTCATACTTGCTGTCGATCTCCTGGCAGACCTCGCCCGGCAGGTTGAGAAAGTAAAAATAGTGATCCGGCGGAGTGGTGTTGCCCGGCGGATTGACGTAGGCCAGATAGACATTGCCGCCAAAGGCGTGCTTGGGAAGATCGCTGGTGCCGTTATAGGTACCGGTGATCAGGCCGTCGATGCCGAGGTCGTTGAAGACTTCATAAATTTCGGCACCGGCAATCTGCCCGTTTCCATTGCCCTCCAAATCCGGCCCGCCGGCCGGGATCGCGGCCAGGTTTTCATCCCCCGGATAAACCCCGTAGCGGTCGAAAAAGGTCATCACTGCCGCTCGCAGTTCGTCGGCCTGTTTGACCACCCGCTTGGTTTTGGCGTTGTGAACCATGGCCTGGCCCTTGAGCACGCCGCCGATGAGCAGACCGATGATCACCATCACGATGGCAATTTCGACCAGGGTAAAGCCGGCCTGACCGGCAAAGGTGTTTTTTGGGGTGCGCATGAAAATCCTCCATGATAGAATAAAGTCGGTTCCGAGTGCCGCGTAAAAATCAAATCGGCCCCAACATCCGGTAACTTTATATAATTCTAGATCGTAACCCCTTCCGGCGGTCTACATCAGAGACTTGATATAGGGGGTGATGAAAATGACCAGTTCCCGGTTTTCGGCCGAATCTTTTATTTGCCGAAAAAACTGCCCGAGATAGGGCAGATCGCCCAGCAGCGGCAGCCCCTGGTGGTTCAACTGTTTGATTTCGCTGATCAGCCCAGCCAACACGAAGGATTGCCCCTCCCGCACCCGAACCATGGTGGCCAGTTCCTGCAGGTCAATGACGGGGTTGGATATGGTTTGGGTGAAAAAAGAATCGGTGGGAATCTCCAGTTCCACTTCGCGCTGAATCCGGGTAATGGTGGGCACCACATGCAGGGTCACAATGCCCTCTTTGGAGATCTGGGGGGTGAGGCCCAGTTGAAGCCCCAGAATCACCCGCTTGATGGAGGAGCCGATGGTGGTGACGCCGGTATCGAAATCCCGATCGACGCCGTCAATGTCGGTAAAGGGAAATTGTACCCCGACGGTCAGCACCGCCGATTGACGGTTCATGACGGACAGGTGCGGGTTGGAAAGAACCGACACATCGCCCTGGGTTCGCAGAAAATCAAGGACCGCGCTGAAGCGCGACTGGTCGGCGAGCGCGATCACCCCGTTGCTGTTGAAACCGAGGTCGAACTGATCCGGCAGGGCCCCCCAGCCGGAGGTAAATTCGACCTGGAGATTGGTCCAGTCAATCCCGTACTTGTGTTCGTCGTTGAGAATGACCTCCATGATCCGCGCCTCGATAAACACTTGGCGGTGCAGGGTTTCCGACAGGGAATCGAGAAAACCGACCATGGTGCTGACGCGCCGGGGAACATCGGCGATGTAGATGATCCCAGCGTTGCGGTTGACCCGCAGGACGCCTTCGTCGGACTTCAGCCCTTCCAGGGTTTGGGAAACACTGGTCCAAAGATCGGTGTTTTCGGCGCTGCGCTTTGCCTTGACCTGATATTTTCCGGCGACCCCCGAGTTTTCGACACTGGATGCCAGCATATCGCCGCCCACCTCGATGTCGGTCTCGCCCACCAGGTCCAGGTAGTCCAACTGGTAGATCCGCTCCTGGAAACGCTTGACGTGCAGGCAACCGCCCTGAATCTGCCATGCGTAGCCGGCCCCCTGGGCGATGATAATGTCCAGGGCTTCCTCCAGCGTCGCATTCTTCAGGTGCACGGTGACCGTGCGGGCCAGATCGACGTTGGCATCCACCGACAGGCTCAAGTCGGCATCTCGGATGAGGGCGCCGATAACCTCGGACAGGGGCGCGCGGTCAAACACAAGGCTATAAAGACGCGCCTGCTGCGTGATCCCGCGGGCCAGCGGTGCCATTTTTTCGGTTAACGGCGGCGGTCCCGGCGCCACCATGGGCTTTGCCTCCGCCAGGATGGCCCTGGGGTTGATCGATTCGAGTTCACCGAGGGTTACCGGCCGAGGCTGTTGCATGCTGCACCCGCTGAGCGCAAATACCCCCCCAAGCATCCCCACCGCCAGCAGATGTCTGATCCTGCCCCCTGCGCGCATCGATTTCATCATCGCCTCGAAATCCAATCCATCCCGCTTCTGCCCCGGTCTTCCGAAAATGAGGAAACCCGTGGCGATGCTTCTAATGTCCCCTGTCAACGGAAAACGGCACCACCGGTGCCGGGGCGAACCAGCGCCGGCCGTCGCGGCCGAAGGCCACTCCAGCCACCGTGATGCGCTCAATGGTGAACCCTGAGACCTGATCGTTTTCGCCCCGCGCCCGCCCCCCGATCAGGGCCAGAATGCGGGACGACCCTCCCGGCTCGGCGATCTGCAGAATTCCGTTTACCGCCGGCAGGCGTGCATCGTCCGCCGCCAAAGCGGGGGCCGGTGCGGCGAGCAGCTCAACCGGCCGGTTCTCGCGGCGGGGTTCCGAAGCGGGCCAACTGGCCCACATCACCCCCAGCACCTCGGCTTTGCGCGCCAAGCGCTCCTCGGCCGCTTGATAGGCTCGCCACTGGGCTACAGCGGTTTTGACCGCGGTCGAATTGACCGGCAGCGGCGGATTCAAGAGACGCGTCAGCCAGGCGGCGTTGAAGCCGATCAGCAGCAGCCCCGCCAGAATGAAGGCCCCCAGGGCCAGTCGTCTTGTTCCACCGAAAATCTGCATCGGTAAACCTTCTCGCGATGTGGCGTTCGGCCGCAGCAGGTTTAAATCGCATCACCTGCGGACCCGGCTGCCGCCCGGGGCGCCGCGACCACCCGGTAGCGGTAGTGTAAACTGATGTCAAACTCGGCGATGCCGGTGGCCGGATCGGCGACAATCTTGACCGCCGCCGGCGGCAGATAGGGACAGCGTTGTTCCAAAAGGGCCAGAAAGGCGGTACCGTCCGATAGGGGCCCCACGAACCGCAGGGCAAGCGCCACGCCCTCCGGAGAGGGTTGACCGGCCGCCGGTTCGGCCTTTAAAAAGCTCAAACCAAAGCTTAGCACCAGGCTGCGCAGGGTCTCCTGGGCCGCCAGGAGGCCAAGGTTCGGGGCAGCCACCGCATGATAATAGATAGCCTGCTTCTCGACGACCTCGGCCATCCGAGCCGCCTGCCGGCGGCAGTAATCGACATCCATGCGCGTCTGCTCCCGGACCGCCTGCTGGGGTACCAGCCGGTTGATGACCGTTGTGTTCCAGAGGGTCAAAAGCCCCGCGGCGCTCCACACGACGACCACCAGCACCCAGCGCTTTGTAAAACGCGCGTTCATGGCAACCCGAACTCCAGCGCAAACGCATAAACGCCTTGCCCGCCAGCGGCAGTGACGGCGTCGCTTTCATGTCCCTCCGGATGACAGACCACATCCTGCAGGCCCAACGGCGGGCTGATGCCAAACCCCTGGTTCAGGCGGTCCAGAAGGCTCGCCAACCGGGTCTCAAATGCCTCCGGGCCGGGAGCCGCCATGACGCCCTCGAGGCGCAGCCCAGGCCGCTCCGCAATCGCCAGCGCCAGGGTCTTGATTCGGGTTCCGGCAGGAAGGCTGCGCATCACAGCCGCCACGGTCTCCGCCGGCGATGGTTTGCCGGCTTCCGCGCTGATAAACGCCAGGGCGTCATTGAAACCCGCCAGCGCCTCGGCCGCAGAAGCATCATATACCGCGCTTGCGCCCGCATTTTTCCCGCCCCACAGGAAAAAGCTTTCGGCAGCGATGGTCAGCAGCGTGACCACCCCGACCACGGCGGCAGCGATCTGAACCGGTTTCCAGTCCAGTTCACGCTTCAATCGCCGGTGGGCAATACCCCGAAAGCCGTTTTGAAGGCAAAAAGCCTCTGCGATGAAGGCTGCAACCGGCGAATCCGACCCTTGCGGCGCCAAAACCGGTTCCCCCTGCGCCGCGCCCAGCACCAGGGGTTTTACCTCGCGCCCCAGCAGACCGGTGAGACGCGCGGGATCCTCAGCGCGCGGCGACACCAGATAAATGGCGGCAACATCCGCCTTGGCCTTCTGGGCGAAGAGATAAAAACTTTGGTTCAGCTCATAGACCAGGGCCCCGAAACGTTCCTCAGGCGCCAGCGAGAGATCCGGCAGGGTGATGCTGCGGGAGAACAGAAACCAGCCGCCAAAGAAAAAATACAAAAAGCAGCACGGGCCGACCACCTGGATCAGGCATCGACCCCCATCGGCGAAATCGGCCAGGCGGCTTTGCAATTTATGCTCCCACAGCAGGGCGGGGGTAGTGATCAGGTGAGGCACCAGACCGCAGTCTTCAAGGCGCTCATAAAGCTGATAGCCCCGCGGCTCCTGAAGGTAGGCGATGGAGAGGCGCTGGGGTTCACGCGCTCCACGGGTGAATCGGAAAGCGTAGAAGGCCTCGATCAAGGGGAGCTCGGGGTGCGCAGCCTGCAGCTGTCGCTTGGCAAAGGACGCCACCACGCTGGGCTTGCGGGACTGAAAGGCAAAATCCAGCTGTCCAAACCAGTGGTCCGGCACGATCAGCAGGGGGAATCCCCTTGGGCCGGATCCTGCTGCCGGCCCTTCGGGCGGTGGCGCGCCACCGAGAAATGCCGCCAGACTGAAGCAGTCGGACCTGAGGTCTGACAAGTCCGAGCGGCCGTTCTGAATGTGGATCTGGTCATCGTGGACAGCGATGATCTGCACGTTTTTTAGAGCCCTATTTTGGGGTTGACCCAAGGCGCCGGCATCATGTTGGGGCAGCAGCGGCTCCAAACAATCGGCGAAAACCCGCATCACCTGACCTGAACCTCTCCAACGCCTCGCGGCGGGCACCTCTCATACGGCAGGGGGCTGACTGCCAGGCCGCTGGGCCTGATCGTAACACCAGTAATAGCTCAGAGGAGTGTTCTGCGGGTGGGTGTCACCGCTGCAGCCGGCGATCACGGCAATGCGCACACAGCCCAAAAGCGCGTGTCCCCGTTTTTTCTGAGGTGGGCTTCCGGCGGCGTTCCCGGCGGGAAACGGCCGCCGGACGCGACGCGACCCTATGGCAGCCAGATCGACTCAGGAGACGAATGACTTGATTATTTTTTCCAATTTTATTAAAAATTTAATCAATGTTTCGCCAAACCTGAAGCAAATGAGACGGCTGTATGCAAAAAGCCCTGACCGGGATGGGCGCCTTTTTGGGCGGCGCCGCCATCCTCTGCCTCCTGCTGGGGGCCATGCGATCGGCCGACAGTCTCGCCGTTTACGGGGTTGCAGGCTTGCTGGGCGGTCTGATCGGGCTTGCCGCCGGGCTGGGGGGCCTTCGCAGCACGCATGACCGGCGTCGGATTGCGCGTTTGAATCGCATTCAGACGGCACTCCGCCGGATCACCCATCTGGTTGCGGAAGTGAACCACTGCGAGGAGCTGGTTCAGCCGGTCTGCAGCTACCTGCGACAATCTTTCGGTTATCGCCACGTGTGGGTGGCCATCCTGGACAAAGCCAACCAGAGTGCGCTGATGGCCCACGATGGCCTCCAGGCTCCGCTGGAACCGCTGAGGTCCGGTTTTCGGAACGGCAATCTCCCCGAGTGTGTCCGCCGCGCGCTGTCTCACCCCGGCCCGATCCTGGTGGCCGCGCCCCGCATCGATTGCCGCAATTGCCCGTTGGCTGCCGGGTGCGCCGAGCGAAGCGTCATGACGACCCGTCTGGCCTACCGCGACAAAACGTTTGGTGTTCTGTCGGTCGGCGCCACCCCGGAGGCCCTGATTGACCCGCGCGAACGGGATCTTTTCCAGGCCGTGGCCCGGGACATCGCCTTCGGCCTTTACCAGCTGGATCTCAAGACCCTCCGGCGCCGCACGGGTGAGGCCCTCAAGCGCAGCGAAGCGCGGTTCCGCAATCTGGTGGAAAACGCCCTGACCGGGATTTTCATTCTGCAGGACAACAAAGCCGTCTACCGCAACCCGGAGCAGAAAAAGGCGTTCGCCTCTCTGCCCAAGCTGTTCAAACTGCAGGAAATGCGCCTGGTACACCCGGAAGACGTGGAAAAGGTGCGTCGTTTCCAACAGCAAATCAAATCCCGCAAAAAGTGGGTAATGGACATCGATTTCCGGTTTTACCCCGATAAGCCGCCCTCAAAGGGGGGCGAGATCAAGTGGGTCTTCTGTCGGGTCAGTCGAATCGAGTACCTGGGGCGTGAGGCCTTTCTGTTTTATGTGATGGACATCACCCGCGCCAGGGAGATGGAGCACCTCCTGCGCATTCAGGACAAGATGGCCTCCCTGGGGCGCGTGGCCGCCGGCATCGCCCACGAGATCCGCAATCCGCTCTCCGGGATCAACATCTACCTCAACACCCTGGAGAAAATCCATGACCGGCCGGACTGCGATGAAAAAGTCCGGGAGATCATCGAACGCCTCCAGTCGGCCTCGGGCAAAATCGAAACCGTCATCCGCCGCGTCATCGATTTTTCCAGGCCTACCTCGCCCAAACTGGTCCCGACCCAGATCAACCACCCCATCGAGGAGGCTCTCAGGCTCTGCGCCGCCACCCTTCGCAGCAGCGGCATCCGCATCGAGCGCGAGCTGTCCCCGGATCTGCCCGCCTGCCAGGGGGACCCGCAACTGATCGAGCAGGTCATTCTAAACCTGATCACCAATGCGGCCGAGGCCATTAAACACCAGGAGGGCCTTAAGACCATCGCCGTGTCATCGTCGGTGGCCGGCCATGTCCTGCAGGTGAGCGTCGCGGATTCCGGCCCCGGGGTCCCCCCCGGTGACGAGGAGCGGATATTCACCCCGTTTTTCACCACCAAAAAAGTCAGTACGGGCATCGGCCTCAGCCTGAGCCGTCGCATCATCGCGGATCACGGCGGCACCCTCGCCGTCGGCCCGAGCCCGCTGGGAGGGGCCATGTTTACCATCCAACTGCCGCTGACGAGCGGTGATCACGGCAAGACATGATCACTTACACCCTGTTTATCATTGATGATGAATCGGCCGTGCGGGATAGTATCGTGATGGCCTTTGAAGGAACCTATTCGGTTGCGGCCTTTGCCGATGCCGAAAGCGCATTGGCGGCGATGCCCGCACAGCCGCCGGACCTGGTGCTGCTGGACATCGGTCTTCCCGGCATGGATGGTATCGAAGCCCTGCGTCAGATCACGGCAGAACACCCGGACGTCCTGGTCATCATGGTGACCGCCTTCGAAGACCTCCAAACGGTGGTAACGGCCATGAAACTCGGGGCCCAGGACTATGTCACCAAACCCCTGCACCTGGAGAGCCTGGAAGTGACGGTGGCCAACGCACTGGAAAAAATCCGGCTGCGCAAGGAGGTCCGCAGCCTTCAGGAAACCTACCTGCGCGAGAACCTTCCGGTTTTTATCAGTGAAAGCAATGCCCTCCAGGACGTTATCGACTTTGTGGGCCGGGTGGCGAAAAGCCCGGACACGCCGGTTTTGATTCTGGGAGAAACCGGAACCGGAAAGGAACTGATCGCCCAGGCGATCCATTACCGCAGCCCCAACTTCAGCCATTCCCTGATCACCGTAAATTGCGCCGCAATCCCGCGCGAGCTGATCGAAAGTGAGCTGTTCGGCTACGAAAAGGGGGCTTTCAGCGGCGCCAGCCCCACGGGCAAAAAGGGGCTGATCGAGGAGGCCGAAAAGGGCACCCTTTTCCTCGACGAAATCGGTGACCTAAGCCTTGAATCGCAGGCGAAGCTGTTGAGGTTTCTGGAAAACGGGCAGTTTTACCGTCTCGGCGGCACCCACCCGGTCCGGGTGCAGACCCGGCTGGTCTCGGCCACCAATCAGGATCTCGAAAAAATGATGGCCGAGGGCCGATTCCGCAAGGATCTTTTCTACCGTTTGGGGGTGATCCAGGTGCGGGTGCCGTCTCTGAACGACCGGCGCGACGGCATCATGCCACTGGCCAAGCACTTTCTGGACACCTTCAGCCGAAAATTCAAAAGAACCCTCACCGGTCTGACCGCCGAAGCCCGCGAAGCCATTCTGACCCATCACTGGACCGGCAATGTGCGCGAATTGAAAAACCGGATCGAGCGGGCGGCCCTGACGGCCCAGGGGCCCAAGATCACGCCTGCCGATCTGGGCTTTGCAGCGGCAGGCGCCATGGGGTCACAGGGGGAAGCGGGAGGCGGCGCGGCGCAGGGGTTTTCACCCCTGCGGCCGGAGGGCATCGACCTGTCCACGGTCCTGGGTGCCGCGGAAGGGTTCTACATCCGGGAGGCCCTTCGGATAGCGGAGGGCAATGAAAGCCAGGCAGCCAAATTGCTCCGAATGAACCACCACACCTTTCGCTATCGCCGCAAAAAACTCGGCATCGTCTGAGAGCGCATTTTGGCCGGCCCTCAAAAAACCGATCCGGCTTCCTAAAAGGAGCCGGATCGTAAAAGTAAAGAATCCTGGCCCAGAGGACCAGGCTTTTTATGCTCAAATAAAACCCGTTGCCAGCAATAACCGCGATGGGTGCGCACACGGGTTTTAAGCGCTCAAATGGGCTAACTGGAAGCCCCCAGGCGCTGCAATTTTAAAATTCTTTGAGGGGTCAGTCTCCGCTGCTGGCCGCTTTGGCCTGCGCCGCGACGCCTTTGCTGAAGTCCAGCGGGACCGTCACCGCACGCTGCGCCAAATCGCGGTCGATCATCATCAAACCATGTGGATGCCCCTCGACCCGCTTGAGCTGGGTAATAATCTCGTTGTCGTTTTCCTCTTCCTCGACCTGTTCGGTCACAAACCACTGCAGAAAAATCTGGGTGGCATGATCCCTCTCGGACATGGCGGTATCCATCAGGCTGTTGATGGAGCGGGTTACAAATTGTTCGTGTTTGAGGGTTTTCTCGAACATGTCGATGGGGGAGGCAAAATCGCGGGGCGGTTCTTCGATGGCTTTCAGGTGAACTTCACCGCCCTGGCGCAGGATGTACTCGTATATCTTCATCGCATGGTACATTTCTTCATGATACTG
>JAWOJK010000092.1:0-2671 GCA_046481705.1 Desulfobacterales bacterium
CCGTCAATCTTGAGGTCCGCCCTCGCCGCAGATCAAGTGGAGAGCACGGCCGTCATCTTGGCCACTGCGACCTGCTCCGGGGCATTGGGTTCGCGCGCGAGCATTTTGATCCCTTCGTGCAGCAGCGCCAGGGCCTCGCAGCGGTCTTTGCTGGTCGGCAGCAGCCGGGGCAGGGCGGCGATGGCCTGGTCGGTGTCGGTTTGCAGGATGCGCGCCTGGGTCCGGACCAGCTCCTGCAACTCGCCCGGGCTGATACCCCGGGTGCGTCGGTTTTTCTGGGCCAGCCTGCCCGCCATGGCGTAGCCTTTGCGCTGAAGTTCGAAATTCGACAGCATCAGGGCCAGAATGATGCGAACGGCGGCCTCCCGGAATCCCCCCTTGCCCATCGCCTGCCGCAGCCCCTCGGCATCCTGGCGCCGCAGCGCCTCGACGTGCCGGGCGCTGTCGCCGGAGTCGGCTGCCGGGGCCGGATAGAGCGTTTTGACCCACGGGTTTTCGTAGATCGTTCGAAAAAGCTGCTCAGATAGGCCGTCGCGCATATCCCGGTAAAAATTGAGGCCGCGCTCGATGCTCTCCGAGACGTTCTTTTCAATGCGGCCAAACAGGTTATCCGCCGCCACCGGGTGGCGGTTGCCGTTGCGGATAATCGACGCCCACATATTGGCCGGGATCAGCCAGGGGTTGAGATCGCAGAAAAGCCAGCGCTGCACGCGCAGGGGGTTCAACTGTCGCAGTATTTCGGCCGAGGATTCGCTGCTGGCCATGCGCACCCAGGGCGCTAGAAGAAGCCGGTAGAGGGCGTCGTTTAGTTCCGAAACCTGCTTGACCCCGTAGAAGGCCAGCTCCTCCTCGGGGCGGTCGTCGATGGCCAGGAGGTCTTGGGTGGTTTTTTCCACGAAGCGCACCTGGTATTCGTCGGTTCTTTCAGGGTCGTCTTCGATGAGCATTTCGTAAAGGCCCGGCGGCAGGTAGTCGAGCATGGTGAAGCTTCCGATAATTTCCTTGTGGTCCCTGCGCGCGATCTTGGCGGAAACGAAAATTCCCAGGTGGCCGATATCCTTGTGGGTATGCACCACGATGACCTGTTTCCGGCGCCGGATTTCCTCAGCGCTGCCGTAGGCTTTGACGATCCAGTTGAAGGCTTGCTGCGGCGGGGTGATGTTGTCGCCGAAAGAAGCGAAGACCACCACGGGGTTGTTGTTGTCCTTGAGGTCGATCCGCTTGCCTTGGGCCAGCTCGAATTCGCCGCGCTCGAGTTTGTTGCCCACAAAAAGGCCGTCCACGATGGTGTGGATCTCTTGGCCGGTCATCAGAAAGAAGCCGCCCCACCATTTTTCGAAGGTCAGGTAGCGTTGGGTTTCGGTGTCGATCTTGGCGTAAAGGCTGTATTGCTTGGACCAGAGGGTGTTGGCCGGGTTGAGGTTCTCGAAACTGGCCACCAGGTTGGCGCCGTCGAAGGTGTCATTGCCCAGATCGCTCAGGAATGAGTTGACCCAGATTCCGCCCAGCAGGCCCCCGAGGTAGCGCATCGGGTTGACGCCTTCGACCCCGCCCCAGTAGGACAGCGGGGAGCCGTTGAAGACCATCGGGCCGATCAGATCGGGCCTTTCCGCGCCCACCAGGGCGGCCGCCCAGCCCCCCTGGCAGTTGCCGACCACCGCCGGTTTGGGGGCGTCGGGATGGCGGCGGCGGACTTCTTCAACGAAACGGATCTGCGCGTTGCGGACATCTTCGAGGGTCTGTCCCGGTACGGGCCATGTTTTGAAAATCATGAAATACACCGGGTGCCCGGCATCCAGCGCCATGCCGATCTGGGAATCCTGCTTGGAGCCGCCGATGCCGGGGCCGTGGCCGGCCCTGGGGTCGATGATCACGATCGGCCGGCTGGTGGCCCGCGGGGCTTTTTCGGCAACCAGGGGTTTGTGCCGCCGGTCGTGGGCTTGGTCCCGACGGTCGCCGGCGGCGGCCGCCGCTTTTTGGCTGCGGCGGTCGGGGTGCTGCAGGCTGCGCCGGTCCAGGATGCGGACCAGGGAGTAGTTCACCGGCCGCTCCAGCGCTGCGCCCGAAAGGATTCCTTCATACTCGAAAACCAGCACCGGCGGCTGGCCCCGGCGCAGATGCGTCAGGTAGTTGTTGCCGCGTTGGCGCATGACGTCCCAGAAAAGTATCGTGCGCTGGACGGCGTCCAGCCCATAGGGAAAGGCATCCTGGATCCAGCTGAGGGGGGTAGTGGTGGTGGCAAGGTTTTGCATGCCCGTCTCCTTTCAAGAGAGATCGTTTGGATCGGGTTTTTTGCAAGCGCTGCGGCCGTCGAGCGCCAACACCGCCTATGGCTGCAAACAGGGCAAACAGTATTCATTGCCGCGCTGCGGGGCAAGCCGCGCATGGGGTGCGAAAACCGTTTCTGACAAAAGACCCCAGGCCCAAACGCGACGCTTTGCCCCGCTGCCGCCGGGGCGCTCCTGCAGTCTGTCATGCTCCCCGAGACTCGCGCGCCGGCAGGCGCACGTTTTTTTCCAGGCCACCCGTTTCCATTGCCAGCTAAATTTAGTATACCCGTCAATCGATGCGGCCCTCGCCAGCGCAGCAGCCGACGAGCAGCGCGCCGACGAGCAGCGGAAGGCGACGACGGGTGCGGCGCAGCATCCGCCGAGGATAGCCCGGATCGGCG
>JAWOJK010000161.1:0-7551 GCA_046481705.1 Desulfobacterales bacterium
CAACTATCCATGGGAAAGGTTTGGAGGGGATTAGGGTTCGGTTAGAAATGTGGTCAGGTCCAACAGCCGCAAAATAAAAGACGGCACGCCCGAATTTGACGCACCCTGGGAACAAAGGCCCTCAAAAGCGGTTGCGGCGGACGTCCCCACCCCGGGGCCCGCGCCAAAGGGGGGCTTGAAAAAAAATCCGATGGGGGCTAAAAAGGCCTTCGATGGTGGGCCGGCGCCATGGCAACGGATCATCCCGCCGATAGGGGTGCCGGCCGCTCCCCGCTTTGCCTGCCATCCCGCTTTCAGAAAGGAGCCCCTGCCGTGCGCATCTGGAAGGTGCCCGGTCCCATCGATCTGGCCGCGCTCAACCGCTTTTCCCACAACACCCTGGTGGCGCACCTGGGCATCGAGATCAGCGCCGTGGGCGATGACTGGGTCAAGGCCAGCATGCCAGTGGACCACCGCACCCACCAGCCCCTGGGGCTGCTGCACGGCGGGGCTTCGGTGGCCCTGGCGGAAACGGTCGGCAGCGTCGCGGCCAATCTGGCGGTGGCCGCACCCCAGCGCTGCGTCGGCCTGGAGATCAACGCCAACCACATCCGCAGCGTCAAGCGGGGGGTGGTCAACGCCGTCGCCCGGCCCGTCCAGATCGGGCGCAGGATTCAGGTGTGGGATATCCGGATCGCCGACGAAGAGGATCGGACCGTTTGCGTCTCGCGCCTGACCATGGCGGTGATCACGCCTTAGGGCCTCAGAACCGATCGGGAGTGTTGCACGGCCCGCTGCCGGAAGGCATTGGGGCATGCCACCCGCACTCCCACAGCAGAGGAAAGATCGAATCTCGCATGGACCATTTTTCCGAATTGACCCCCGATCGCTTTCTGCCGGCGCTGGAAGAAGCGCTGGGGACCCGCCTGACCGCCCTGGCCCGTCCCCTCAACAGTTATGTCAACCGCGTGTATGAGGTGCAGGCCCCGGACAAAACCGCCTATATCGCCAAATTCTACCGCCCCGGGCGCTGGTCGCACGCCGCCCTGCAGGATGAGCACGCCTTTGTCCTGGACTGCGCCGAAATCGACATTCCGGTGGTCTGCCCCCTGAGGCTCAAAAACGGTGAAACGCTGGGGCGTTTGGGCGGGATTTTCTTTGCCGTTTTTCCCAAGCGCGCCGGGCGCCAGTTTGACATCGAACGCGAGGAGAGCTGGCTGCGGGTGGGCACCCTGCTCGGCCGGCTGCACAACGCCGGCCAGAAAAGGCGGGCCGCCGCCCGGCTGGAGCTGACGCCGGAAACCACCACCCGCCGGTACGTCGCCCAGCTCACCCAAGAGGCGGTCACCGAATCCTACCGCCAGAAATTCCACGAGATCTGCGCGCGCATCATCGACGCCGTAGCGCCCCGCTTCGAGGGGCTCGAATCCATCCGGCTGCACGGCGATTTTCATGCCGGCAACATCCTGCAGCGCCCCGGCGAGGGGCTCATGGTGATCGATTTCGACGATATGCTGAACGGCCCCGGCATCCAGGACCTCTGGCTGCTGCTGCCCGACCACTACCCGGCCAGCGATCGCTACCTGCAGCTGCTGCTGACCGGCTACCGCCAGTTCCGCGCCCCGGACCACCGCTGGCCGCCCCTGATCGAAGGCCTGCGGGCCATGCGCATGATTTACTTCACGGCCTGGTGCAGCCTGCAGCGCGCGGATTACCAGTTTCAGAACAAGTTTCCCGACTGGGGCAGCGACCGCTTCTGGGCCCGGGAAGTCCAGGATTTGAGAACCCAGTACGCCTACATGCTGGAGGCGATGAGGGGTTAAGGGTCGCGCTGCCAGGAGGAAGAGGCCATGCAGCATCTGAAAGTGCTCTGCATTCTGGTTTTTGCCGCCGCCACGGTCTCGTGTTCGGTCATCTCAAGCGACATCCGGGCCGAGGCCGAGCCGCGGGTGGCCTTCCGCACGCTGCTGGCAAACCCCGATGCCTTCAGGGGCCAAACCGTGATCCTGGGCGGCTATATTCTCGATATCCGCGTCCGTGACGGCCAGAACCTGCTGAGCGTTCTGCAGACCCCGCTGATCATGCGCGACGAACCGGCGGTGCGCTCGGATTCGGAGGGCCGCTTCTGCCTGGTGCACCGGGGATTTCTGGAGCCGGAAACCTTCCAGGCGGGCCGCAAGATCACCGTCGCCGGAACGGTGATGGGGATGGACAGCGCCCCTCACGGTCCCTGCCTGACCCTTGAAACCCGCGAAATCTATTTGTGGTATGTCAACCCGTACCGCGATCTGCCCTACTACCACTATGACGAGTGGGATTATCCGCTCATCTACCGCCGCCGTTTTCGCGGCCATGACGACCGCTGAGCGCTGCGCCGCGGCTTTTCGCGCGCGAATTTGCTGCTATCGGAGCGCCCCCTGTGCCCGTCGGCGGTCGAAGTCCTCGGCCCGTTCCCGCATCACTCCCGGCAGGGGCTGCCTGCCGCCGCCGTCCTGAGCCTTTGGGCTTGACATCGGCGCCGGCCTGTAGATATTGACAACCGGTGCCGGGAACCCGCAAACGGATGACAGGTACCACCGTCACGACGGTATCAACGCAAGCGAAAGGAACGCGAGCGGCTTGGCCCCGTGCGCCAAGCCCTGTTATGGAACCAACCGTATCCAAAGAACTCCAGGCGCACCATCAGCAGGTCAAGATCCGGGAAATGGAAATCGATGACATCGCCAAGCTTTTTCACCTTGGCGAGCAGCTCTTCGAAGCCGGCAGCATGCCCAATCTCTACCGCACCTGGGATGAGTTCGAGGTGACCGAACTCTACAACAGCGACACCGAAAACTGCCTGGTTGCCGAGGTGGACGGCGAACTGATCGGGTTTGCCCTGGGCACCACGATTTCCAAATCCAATTCCGCCTGGAAGTACGGCCATCTGGTCTGGCTGGGGGTCGACCCCCGCTGCCAGCGGCTCGGTGTCGCCGAGAAGCTGTTTTTCCGGTTTCGCAGCATCATGCGCCGGCAGGGTGTGCGGATGCTGATCGTGGACACCCAGGCCGAGAATCTCTCCGCCCTGCGCTTTTTCCGCAAAATGGGGTTCGGCAACCCCAGTCAGCACATCTACCTGTCGCTGAACATGGGGGGCAGCCCGCATGCCCGTAAAAAACCAACCGCCTGACGCCCCGGGCGAGGGTCGGATGCCGCAGTCGGCGGAAGCCGTCCAGCCCCGCCGGCTGCGCCGGCTGCTGGGGCGGATGATCGACATTTACAGCCCATCGGGTAAAGAGGGCGATATTCTGGCGTTCATCTACGGCTATCTGAAGCGCCGGGGGCTGCCGGTGCAGCGCCAGGAAGTCGACGAAAACCGCTTCAATCTGCTGGTGCTGCCGGCCGTTGTTGCGCCGCGGTTGGTGATGCTGGGGCACGTGGACACCGTCCCGGCCTACGACCTGGACCATTTCGCCAGCGTGGAGGCCGATGGGCGTATTCGCGGGCTGGGGGCCGCCGACATGAAAAGCGGCTGTGCCGCCATGATCGAAGCCTTTGTGGCCTTCCTGGCAAAAAGCGGTGAAATGCCGCCGGCCGCCCTGGCTCTGGTGGTGGGTGAGGAGGAGGACGGCGACGGGGCTGCGCGCCTCATCCGCGACCACCATTTTCCCTGGGCGATCATCGGGGAGCCCACCGATCTGACACCCTGTCTGAGCCACAGCGGTTATCTTGAACTTCAGGTGCGCACCCGGGGCAAGCGCCGGCATGCCTCGCTTTCCAGCCGGCACGAGAATGCCGTGGCGGCCATGCTGAACGCGATTCTGGCGATGACTCGCTACCTGGAGGAGGCCCAGCCCGACATCGTCTACAACATCCGTGATCTGTTCAGCGCCCGGGCCGGTTTCGTCGTCCCCGAGCGCTGCGAGGCCTGGCTCGATCTGCACCTGCCGCCGTCGGCCGCGATTGCCGAGGTGGCCGCCGATCTGGAGGCAGTTTTCTGCGACAGCGGCGGCAATTGCAAAGGCGGTGAGCGCGATTTCCGCATCACCACCATCGATGCCGGCTACACGCTGCCCAACAAGGGTGCGGTCGCCGAGACCCTGGCGGCGATCCTCGCGGCCCGCGGCCTGCCCTCGGAGCCCAGGGTCTTTCGCAGCCATTCCGACGCCAACCAGATCTGGGCGGCCGGGATCAAGCCCATCCTTTTGGGGCCGGGCCGGCTGGAGCAGGCCCACGTCCCGGAGGAGTCGGTCTCTTTTCAGAAGGTGTGCCGGGCGGCTGGTATTTATTACGATATCCTGCTGGCCGCCGCCTCCGGCCGCTGGTAGGAGCGGCCCGAAGGCGGCCGGGAACTTTCCGCCCGCGGCAGCGGGCCCGTTTCTCGAGGAGTTCCGATGCCCGCTGAACGCTACACGGTGCTGGCGGTCGAACGCCGGCCGGAGATCCGGGCCCCCTGGGACGGCGCTTTCTGGCAAGCGGTTCCGGCGCTGGCGGTGGCCCACTTCCGCCCGGAGAGCAGCGCGCACCGGCCGCCGACCCACGCCAAGCTCGTTTACTGCCCGGCCGGGCTCTGCGGGATCTTTCGGGTGCGCGACCGGTTTGTGCGCTGTCTCCACACCCGCTTTCAGGACCCGGTCTGCAGGGACAGCTGCGTGGAGTTTTTCGTGCAGCCGCGGCCTGACGGCGGGTACTTCAACTTCGAGTTCAACTGTGGCGGCGCCTTTTTGGCGGCCTACATCCTGGACCCGACCCGGGTGCCCGGCGGGTTTCGCGACTTCAAACCGCTGACGGCCGCCCAGGCGCGTCTCATCGCGGTGGCCGCGACCCTGCCGCCGGTGGTGGCCCCCGAGATTGCCGCGGAAACCCTCTGGCAGCTCGGTTTTTTTATCCCCTTCGGGGTGTTGCGGGCCTTTGTCGGAGAGCTGGATCTGAGCGTTCGGCACCCCTGGCGGGCCAATTTTTTCAAGTGCGCCGACGACAGCTCCCACCCGCATTGGGGCGCATGGGCGCCCGTCGATGCGCTTAATTTTCACCTGCCGCGATGCTTCGGGCTGCTGGACTTCCAGCCGCCGGCGTGGGTTGCGGACCGCCCGGCCTGAAGACGCGCTGCGGGGCGATCATACCGCGGAAACAGCACCGCCGCACGATTTGCGGCGGCCTCCAGATGTAACCGCTATTTCCACGCAGGCCGATAGGTTGCCATCCGCGCCGGCTGCCCCGAGAGATTGTGATGCCCCTGCCACCCCTGGTCAGACAGCTGGTTGAAATCAAACTGGCCCACTACTGCGAGCGCAAGGTCTCGGATCAGCTGAAAGATCTGATCCGGCTGAAATTCAAAATCCGGGGAACCCACGTCACCCTCATCGAGGCGCGCCCACATTGGAGCGACCCCAGCGAGTGGACGGAGTTGAAGGTCGCCCAGTTTCGGTACGACCCCGGCGGCAATCAGTGGTCGCTTTTCTGCAGCGACCGCAACGAAAAATGGCTGCGCTACATCGACCTGTCGCCCAGCCCCAGAATCGACGACCTCCTCGACGAAATCGATGACGACCCCATCGGCATTTTCTGGGGATAGCCCCAGCGGCTTGCCGGGGCGGACGCTCGTCGCCTTGGAATGAAGGAAGCGCCCATGAAACCCTCCCCGATTGTGCGCCAGATCACGCTGGGCGCCTACCAGGTCAACACCTACCTGGTGGGCTGCCCCCACACCCGCGAGGCGGTGGTGATCGACCCGGCCGGTGAACCGCAAACCATCATCCGCTGCGCGGCGGCCGACGGCCTGACGGTTCGCTTGATCCTCAACACCCACGGGCACGCCGATCACGTTGCCGCCAACCGGCAGCTCAAGACCCTTCTCAAGGTGCCGGTGGGTCTGCATGTGGACGACGAGCGGTTTTTTGCGGACCCCGAAATCCGGGCGCGCACGGAAGCCGAGCTGGGGCTGCCCGCGTCCGATCCCGCCGACTTCACCTTCAAGGACGGGGACCGGCTGAGGGTGGGAACCCTTGAAATCGAGGTGCTGCACACCCCCGGCCACACGCCCGGATCGGTGTGCTTGCGGGTGGCGGACAACCTCTTCACCGGTGACACCCTGTTTGTGGGGGACGTGGGCCGAACCGACCTGCCCGGCGGGTCCCTCGAGACCCTGCTCAAATCGCTGGAAACCAAGATCATCGGGCTGCCGCCGGAAACCGTGGTGTGGCCGGGGCACCCTTACGGCGACACCCCCACCTCCACCATTGCCCGGGAGCGGGTGGAAAACCCCTACATCACGGATTTCATCCTGGCGCCCTGATACTCCCCCGCCTCTGTAAAAATAGGCGCTTGCGGATCGCCCAGCCGTTTTTGAACCCGCCTGCTGCCGGCGTTGATGCCGTCTTCGCCCGGCGAAACCGACGCGGCTGCCGAGGTCAGCCTTATTACTTATACAAAATTTTAAAAAAAATAATTGAAATAAAAACATATTTTACATATTGACATGAATGCGCTGGTCGTTATTTTGGGGGTCAATAGAAACTGATTCACGGGGCTATCGCCCCACCCCAAAAGGAGGTATCGCATGCAACTGGTAAGATGGAGTCCCTACGCTGAAATGACTGGCCTGCGGCATCGGTTTAACCGGCTGTTCGACCCAAGCCTTCCGTCCCTCTGGGACCGGGAAGCTGATGTGGCTGCGGGCTGGCGCCCCGCGGTGGACGTCTACGAAGAAAATGAGGCCTACGTCATCAAGGCCGAACTTCCCGGTGTGGACAAAAAAGACATCAGCGTCGACCTGAAGGGCCGCACGCTGGTCATCACGGGCGAGCGCGCGGCTGAAAGCG
Source organism: Desulfobacterales bacterium (assembly GCA_046481705.1). Classification (GTDB taxonomy): domain Bacteria; phylum Desulfobacterota; class Desulfobacteria; order Desulfobacterales; family JAABRJ01; genus JAABRJ01. The sequence goes on from JAWOJK010000161.1 coordinate 6,780, forward strand.
AGGTCAAGCAGGGGCATTACCACCGGCGTGAGCGGACATTCGGGAAATTCCAGCGCGCGTTTAGACTGCCCGAAGCGCTGGATGCCGACAAGATCACGGCCGACTTCAAGGACGGGGTGCTCAGGATCACCGTCCCCAAGCGCGAAGAGGTCAAGCCCAAGCAGGTAACGGTGCACTGACCGGCAAGGTTTTGCCCGATCATTCCTACCCCGGGGCGCTCAGTCAGCCGCCCCGGGCTTTTATTTGGGCCGACAGGCCTCGGGCGTGGGCCAAAACGGATCCATCGCTTGTTTGCCTTTTGGCCCCTGCCCAAAACCATCCCCGCCGCAAAAATCCGAACCGGACCGCTTGACAACCCCCCTATCATGCTTAAAATCCCGTGGCCCAACAGGGGACAGCTGCGTTTCTTCCGTCGATGTGCCAGGTCGCGGTGTTTTTCCTGTTTCCTTAAATAGTCAGTGGGCGAGGTCGGTGGTCTAAAACAACTGCAGGAATTCACCGACTCCTATGGCCTGTTCGCTGATTGTCGTGGTTCCAGGTGTGCGCGCCGTGCCCGTTCGGCGCACCGCCCGCATGACGTGCATCCGTCACCGTGTTCGTCTGAAAATTGTCGGATCGTTTGCCTTGCGTGATGCCCGTCGGAGCGGACCGGCGAGCCGAAGCCCTGCGGCGAGGTCTGCGAGGTGCGCAATCCGGCTTCGTATTACCCCTTATCAACTCAAATTCATAACAGGAGGTTCAACACCGATGAAGATCAAGCCATTGAATGACC
>JAWOJK010000169.1:0-12367 GCA_046481705.1 Desulfobacterales bacterium
AAGGTTCGCACCGCGGCCTTGTTGCCCTCGGCCTCGGCCTCGGCGATCATGTCGGGGTACATGCTCTTGAATTCGTGGGTTTCGCCGGCAATCGCCTCTTTCAGGTTTTCAGCCGTGGACTTGACGGCGCCCAGGGTCTTCAGGTGCGTGTGGGCATGCACGGTTTCGGCTTCGGCCGCAGCCCGGAAGAGCTTGGCGACCTGGGAGAAGCCGTCCTTGTCGGCTTTCTTGGCGAAGGCGAGGTAACGGCGGTTGGCCTGGGATTCACCTGCAAAGGCGTCCATCAGGTTCTGTTCGGTTTTGCTCATCGGAAACTCCTTTCTCGGGGTTGGTCGTTCGGGTGATTGTCTTTTGAATGTTAACAAGATCCATGCCAGGATAAAAGCATTTTTTGATTTTCGATTAAAAAAGCAAATTCATAAGGTTGTACGGCGCAAGGGGCGGCAGCGGGCGCCGCGATCGGGTTGAGACAGCCCGCGGCGCTGAACGGCCCCACGCGGCGGGTAAAAAGCCGCGGCCGGCGGGTTTGCTGGAAAAAACGGGTGTTTCAATAATCCAGTTAAAACAGAATTGACCCAATACAGATGAGACGCTTTCGGCCGAATGGGCACCCTGCCTTCGGGGATTGACGGTTGTAATCCGCCGCTTTTGTGCTATTTTTAGGGTGCTTTGCAAGGGCCGCATACGGCCCGCGGCGCATCGCGCATACGAGCACCCAAACCCCTGAAAACCCGCACCGCGCTGCGTTCCCTGCAGACCGGGAGCTTCACCCCAGATCACGCCAAGGAGGTTACGCATGCAGACACCCGCCCAGACCGTCGGCCCCCTTCAACAGGTTCAGCTGTCCCTGGAGGCCGGCACAACTTCCGACACCATGGACCTGACCTCCCAGCCGATGGCCTACGATTTTATCTTTGGCCTTGGCGCGGACGGCCTGGTGCCTTTCGAGCAGGCCCTGATCGACCACCGGGTCGGTGACCAGATCAGCCTTCGTTTAGATCCCCGTAAGCTGAAAACGGTCTTCGAACACCTTCCGCTGCCGGGAATCCTGCTCCCCGGTCAAACTGCCGACCTTTTTCTGCGGGTGACGGTCATTGCCGTGGCCCCTGCCGATCAGCGCGAGGTCATCCGGCAGCTGGCGCGGCGCAGCGCCTGCGGCGGCGACTGCGACTGCGGGTGCGGAGGCCATTGAGGTGAAAATCGGTTTTCCGAGCCATCCCCACCGCGACCTTGTTTCGGAGGCCCAGTGGATCCACGCCACCGGGTTTGATTTTGTGGATCTCTGCCATCACCCTTGAAATTTTCGCCCCCGAACGAGGCCAGCCATGAATCTTCTTTTAATACTCTACTGCATGACTGCGGTGATTCTCACCATCTACGGCATCAACTGCCATATCATGACGGCGCTTTTTCGGCGCGCCGTCGGTCGCCGGTGCCGCGAAGACGCCCAGCTGCTGGAGGCCTTTTACGGGCGCCAGACCCCCGAAGCGGGGCTCGCCGCGGCGGCCGAGCGCCTGCCGGTGGTGACGACCCAGCTGCCGATCTACAACGAGCGCAACGTCGTCGAACGGGTGATCGAGGCCGTGGCCGGCATGCACTATCCTCCCGGACGGCACGAAATCCAGGTACTGGACGACTCCACCGATGACACCCGGCAGCTGGTGGCGCGCAAGGTGGCCGAACTGCGCGCCCGCGGGGTCGACATCGTGCACCTGACGCGCGCCACGCGGGAGGGGTTCAAGGCCGGTGCCCTGCGCGAGGGGCTGGCGTGCGCCCGGGGGGAACTGACGGCCATCTTTGACGCCGACTTCGTGCCGCCGCGCGATTTCCTGTTGCGCGCGGTGCCTTTTTTCGTGATGGACCCCGCCCTGGGAATGGTCCAGGCCCGCTGGGGGCACCTCAACCAGCGGCAGAGCCTGCTGACCCGGCTGCAGGCCATCGGGGTCAACGGCCATTTCATGATCGAGCAGTCCGCACGCTCCGGTTCCGGCTTGTTTCTGAATTTCAACGGAACCGCCGGGATCTTCCGCAAAGAGGCCATCATGGCCGGCGGCAATTGGCAGTCCGACACGCTCACCGAGGACATGGATCTTTCCTACCGGATTCAACTGGCCGGCTGGAATTGCCGCTACCTGGTCGACCTGGTGGCGCCGGCTGAAATTCCGGGCGACATCAACGCCTTTAAAAACCAGCAGTTCCGCTGGGCCAAGGGCTCCATCCAGACCGCCATCAAGCTGATGCCGCGGATCCTGCGCTCACCCGCCCGGCCGTTTGCCAAGTTTCAGGCCTGGATGCACCTGACCCATTACCTGGTCAACCCGCTGATGCTGTTTCTGGCCCTGATGGCCCCGCTGATTCTCTTCAGCGGGCGGGTAAAGCTGCCCGCGTCGATTTTTGCGCTTTTCGGCGTGTTGCTGCTGGCAAGCGCTTCGGGCCCCTCGGTGCTTTACTGGACGGCGGAACGGGCGCTGCGAACGCCCGCCTGGAAAATTCTGCTGCTGCTGCCGACCCTGGTGTGCTTCGGCTGCGGGATGGCCGTCAACAACACCCGGGCGGTGGCCGAAGCGCTCCTCGGGCGGCCCGGCAGCTTTGTCCGGACCCCGAAAAACGGCGACCGGCCGATCCGGGCCTACCATCCGGCCCGCAGCCGCGATTTCGGGTTTGAATTCTTTGCCGCCGCATGGTGCCTGGCCGGCACCGGGGCCTATTTCCAGGCCGATCACTTCCTGGTGGGGCATTTTCTCCTGATCTACAGCCTGGGCTTCATCAGTGTGGGGCTGCTGTCCTGGTGGCAGCGTCGGCGCCCCGCCTGAGCCCAAAGCCGCTCGAGCGAACCGATGGCCTTTGCCCTGACCACCTTTTGGTTCTGCCTGATCGCCGCCCTGATGGCCTTTTCCGGCCCCGTCGGCAAGCAGGGGACGGCCTTCGGGCTTCTTTACATCCTGGCCTTCGGCCTGCTGTGGGCGATGGTGCGCACTTTTCCGTCTGGGCTTTCGGCGCGGCGCGCCTTCTGGACCATTTTCGGGTTGGGGGTCGGTCTGCGGGGCCTTTTTCTGGTCTTCCCCCCCAGCCTGGATGTCAATCGCTACGTCTGGGAGGGCTACCTCCAGCTGCAGGGACTTAACCCGTACGTCTTTGCACCCCAGGACCCGCGGCTGCAGCCGCTGGCTTCCGGGAGCCTGCGGGCGGTCTTTGACGGCATCAACCACAAGGATCTCGCCGCCTGCTACCCGCCCCTGGCCCAGCTGCTGTTTCGGGCATTGGCGGCCCTGCGCGCGGACCCGTTTTTTTTCAAACTGATGGCGGCCCTGGCCGATGCGGCGGTTCTGCTGCCGCTGGCGGCCCTGCTGAAACGCGAGGGACTGCCGCCGGTCCGGCTGTTGTGGTATGCGGCCAACCCGCTGCTGCTGGTTTTTATCGCCGGCGAGGGTCACCTGGATAGTTTGATGGTGCTGCCGCTGTGTCTGGGCGTGGCGCTGGTGGCTGCCGGCAGGGCCCGCAGCGGGTTTTTCTGCCTGGGGTGTGCGGCCATGGTCAAATACCTGGCCGCTTTGGCGGTGCCCTTTCTGATCACCCGCCACAACCGACGCCAAAGCCTCTGGGCCCTGATCCCCTGCCTGGCCTTCCTCCCGTTTGCCGATGCGGGCCGTGATCTTTTTGGCTCCCTCGCGGTCTTCGGCGCCAGTATGCATTACAACGATTTTCTGCCGGCCGTTTTACGACCCCTGCTGGGCCCGGCGGGAAGCCTGATCGTGGTTGCCGGATTGCTGGCCGCGGGCCTGGCCCTGATCTTTCTGACCGTCCCGGAGCGCACCCGAAGCCTGCTGTATGCCTTCGGCTGGCTGCTGCTCTGCATGCCCACCCTGCACCCCTGGTACCTGAGCGTTGTTGCCCCGTTTGCGGCGCTCCTGGCCGCCCCCGCCTGGCTGTTTCTGCAGGCGGCCGTGGCCGTCACCTTCCCGGTCCTGGCGGTGGAGTACGCCACGGGCGTCTTTCAGGAAATTCACTGGCTGAAGTGGCTGCAATACGGGACTTTTGTTCTGCTCCTGGTCTGGCCGCACTTCAGACCATGGGGCCGGCGCCAGCCGCGCCGGGAACCGCTCAAGACCCTCTCGGTGGTGATTCCGACCCTGGACGAAGGCCGTCATCTGGCGGCCTGCCTGGACGCCCTGGCAGGCGCACCCGAGGTCTGTGAAGTGATTGTGGCCGACGGCGGATCCAGCGACAACACCGTTGCACTGGCCCGCCAGGGGGCGGCCCGGGTTGTGACCGCAGCCCGCGGGCGCGGGCTGCAGATCGCCGCCGGGGTCGCGCACGCCCGGGGCGATGTGGTGCTGGTAGTGCACGCGGACTGCCGTCTGGCGCCGGGAATCGCCAGCCGCATACTGGACGCGCTCAACCGTGACCGCACCCTGGTCGGCGGGGCAATGGCGATGACCTTTGACCGCAGCCGCCCGGCGACCCGTGTGGTGGTGGGGCTCAACAACTGGCGCACGCGGCTGACCGGGATCGCCTTCGGCGATCAGGGCCAGTTTTTTGTGCGTGCGGTGCTGCCCGCAATCGGCGGGTTTCCGGAGTTGATGCTGATGGAAGATGTCGAGCTCGCGCTGCGTCTCAAAGGCGCCGGCCGGCTGGTTTTTTTGCGCAACGGGCTCAAAGCGTCCAGCCGAAGATGGGCCCAGGGGCCTTTCGGACCCCAGGTTTGGATGGTGCTGCGGCTGTGCGCCGGCTACCTGTTGCAGCGCCGGGTGGGCGACGTCGGCCACGCGGCCCGGCGCTATTATCGACTCTACTACCGGTCCTGAAATTCGGGGACAGGCGACCGGGCAAAGAGGACAATCAGGCACATGCAGGCCTTACGAAAAACCCTGTTGCAGTGGTACCAGGCAAATCGGCGCCAACTGCCGTGGCGCGAAACGGCCGACCCATACCGAATATGGGTTTCCGAGGTCATGCTGCAGCAGACCCAGGTGGCGACCGTAATCCCCTACTATCATCGTTTTGTGGCGGCCTTCCCGGACGTGGTCCACCTGGCCCAGGCGCAGGAGCAGGCCGTCCTGAAGCTGTGGGAAGGTCTCGGGTACTATGCCCGCGCCCGCAATCTGCACCGCGCAGCCGGGGAAGTGCAGCGGCTTTACGGGGGTGAGATTCCGGCGAGCCTCGCGGAATTCCGGAAACTGCCGGGGGTCGGAGACTATATCGCGGCGGCGGTCTTGAGCATCGCCTTTCAGCGGCCGTATGCGGTCTTGGACGGCAACGTCAAACGGGTGCTGGCGCGTTTACAGGCCCTGGATCTGCCGGTCGACCAGCCTGCGGCCAAGCGCCGGTTCCAGGCGCTGGCACAGGAAATGCTGGACACCCGCCTGCCCGGGGAATTCAACCAGGCCGTAATGGAGATCGGCGCCCTGGTCTGCACCCCCCGTCAGCCGGATTGCGGCCATTGCCCGCTGGCAGCGGCCTGCAGCGCGTTCAAGACCGGGCGGGTGGCCGACTACCCCAAGCGTCGCCAACCTCGAGCCGTGCCGGAACACCACATCGCCGTGGGGGTGGTGCGCCGCGATGGGTGTCTGCTGATTACCCGTCGCAGGTCCGAGGGGTTGCTGGGGGGATTGTGGGAGTTTCCCGGCGGCAAGGTCAAGCCGGGGGAGAGCGCCGCGGACGCCTGCGTTCGTGAGATCGCCGAGGAGGTCAACCTCCAGGTGCAGGTGCTGGGGTTTTTGACCCGCGTGAAGCATGCCTACACCCATTTCCGGATCCGGATGGACGTCTTTACCTGCCGCTGGGTCGCCGGCGAGGTGCGCCTCGACGGGCCGGCGGACTACCGCTGGGTACGGCCGACCGAGATCGACGCGTACCCGTTTCCCAGGGCCAACACGAAGTTTATTCCGTTTCTGCTTGCGGCGCTGGCGGAGGAGTAGCCGCGGCTGCGCTCTTTTTGCGTCGGCGCCGGCGCGGGCGCTTTTTGGGGGCCGGCTTGGCGCTTTTTTCCTCAACCGCTGTCTCTTCGACCGGGGGCTCGGGTTCGGCATGATCTTCGGTTTTGGCGATGGTCAGTCCGAATTTAAACACCCCGGTGGCCTCCATTTCGCGCCGCCCCTTGCGTACCGGCTTGCCGTTACGCTGGCTGTTTACCCGGGCGGCAACAGGCGCTTGGGTCTCGGCCGCTTCGGTTTCCACAGCCTCGGCTTCGACCGCCGGGCCGGCCTCCGCGGCCCTCCGGGGGCTCGCGCGCCGTGGTCCCCGGGCGGCGGGGCGGCCCCGTCCGTCGCGCTTTTCCCGTGGGCGTTTGCGGGTCGGACGGGGGCCGGCCTGGTCTTTGGCAAACCATTCGTCCTCGGGCCAGACCACCGGGATCGGGTTGCCCAGCATCTGCTCGATGGGCTCCAGGTGCAGCACATAATCTTCGCAGGCCAGGGACAGGGCGATCCCTGTCTTGCCGGCACGGGCGGTGCGGCCGATGCGGTGGACGTAATTTTCGGGGTCTTGGGGTAGGTCGTAATTGATGACGTGGGTGATGTCTTCCACGTGAATCCCGCGTGAGGCCACATCGGTGGCCACCAGAATCTTGATGCGGCCGTCACGGAACTCCTCCATCAGGCGCAGGCGCTTGCGCTGGTGGATGTCCCCGGTGATCCCCTCGGCCGGCAACCCGTTGACCTGCAGCTTCCAGGCCAGCCATTCGACCCCCGACTTGGTGTTGACGAAGATCAGCACCCGTCCCCAGTCTTCGCGCTGCAGAAGACCCAGCAGCAGCGACAGTTTGCTTTCCTTGCCGACGTGAAAAAGGGACTGTCGGATTCCCTCCACGGTCTTGAGATCGGGGGTGATGGCAATGAACTCGGGCAGGTTCATGTACTCATAGGTCAACTCCATCACCCGGTAGGACAGGGTGGCTGAAAAGAGCATCGACTGGCGCTTTTCGTAGTGGGGCAGTTTCCGCAAAAGGTAGCGCATGTCCTGGGTAAAACCCAGGTCAAAGAGCCGATCGGCCTCGTCGATCACCACGATCCGGATGTCCTTGGGTTGAAACACCCCCTGTTTGAGGTAGTCGATGATCCGCCCGGGGGTGCAGATAACGATATCGACCCCATTCTTCAGGGCCTCCGCCTGCTCGCGATACTCCATCCCCCCCACCACCGCGAGGATCCGGTAGTGGGTCTCGCGATTCAGCATCTCTGCGTCCTCGTGGATCTGCAGCGCCAACTCACGGGTCGGGGCCACGATCAGGGCCACCGGCAGGTCGGGGTGTTTGCGTTCAAAAGTCATCATGCGGGTCATCACCGTCACGAGAAAAGCGGCGGTCTTGCCGGTTCCGGTCTGCGCCTGGCCGGCGACGTCGCGGCCCTCGAGCGAGACCGGCAGGACCTGGGCCTGGATGGGGGTGCAACGCGTGTAGCCGGCGCTTGCCAGGCCGGCCTGAAGCTGGGGCGGGATGTCGAGTTGGTCGAAACGGGTTGGGGTTAGAAAATCGGGTTTTGGGGCACGGGGTTTGTCGTCATGGGATTCAGCTTCCGCGGTCATATAAATAACTCCAATTGGTTTAAACCTCCGGTGGACCAACCCGTCTCCGCGGGGGGGGCGCAGGCGGCGGGGTGGGCTCGGAATCGAGACGGGTCTCGGTTTCAAGTTGGTATCGGGTCAGGCGGTGTCGGGCCCCGCTGCGTGCGCTGCGGGGAGAGGCCGCTCCGGCTATGCGGACGGGTGACCCTGTCGGGCGTCAATCGGCGATAAACAGGTCGAGGTGCGGCTGACCCGCAAAGTCGGGATCATTGGCGTACGGGGTGAAATCCGTTACCCCGCGATCCCGCAGAAATCCTTCATCGATCAGACACTGGCCGGTCAGCTCCCGGGCGCAGGACGTCAGAACGGCGTGGGCCGCATCGGCCATGATGTCGGGTTTACGGCAGTACTTCAAGGTACTGCGGTTTCCCACCGCAAATTCAATGGCGGCGGTGGCGATAATCGTCCGCGGCCACAGACAGTTGACGGCGATCCGGTATCTTCTGAATTCCTCCGCCATGCCCATGCTCAGCAATGTCATGCCGTACTTGGAAAGCGTGTAGGGGGCATGATCCCGCAGCCAGCGCGGCGCCAGGCTGAGGGGCGGGCAGAGGCTGAGGATATGCGGGTTGTCGGATTTCTTCAGGTACGGCAAAACCGCCCGGGAACAGATGAATACGGCGCGCGCGTTGATCTGCTGCATCAGATCGTAGCGTTTGGGTGGCGTGTTCTCCACCGCTGTCAGGCTGATGGCACCGGCATTGTTGACCAGCGCGTCGATCCCCCCGAAAGCCTCGACAGCCGCCGCCGCCATTGCCTGAACCTGGTCCTCGGAGCGCACGTCGGTCTGCACCGCCAGGGCTCGCCCCCCCACCTGCTCAACGGCCGCAGCGGTTTCAGTGATGGTCCCCGCCAGTTTGGGGTGAGGCTTGACCGATTTGGCGGCGACCACGATATTGGCCCCGTCGCGGGCGAATTTGAGCGCCATGGCGCGGCCGATGCCGCGGCTGGCGCCCGTGATGACGATGGTTTTGCCCGATAAATCAGCCATGCCGATTCCTCCATTGGGTCGCAGCTGCGGCCTCGCCCGATGGCGTCCGTTTAACCGGCCCCCTGGCCGCAAACATCGTCGATGGGTGCCTGCGCGCGGGGGTACAATGCCTCTTTATGACCTGAAGTCCTGCGGGAGTCAACCCTGATCAGGCTTTCGGCGGATATTCAGACGTGCTTGGCGGTCCGCGGTGGCGCGGCACGGCCGGGCGGCCGCCAGGCGGCAGGCAGCTGCGGGATGGGCCCCCAGCCCCGCCAGCAACTCTTCCAGGTTGCTGATTTCCGGAAGATTTTTACGCCATCGGTCCAGCCGTTGGGCGGCCCGGGCTGCCAGACGGGCGGCGGGCTCGGGCCGCCCGGCTTCAAGCTGCACAAAAACCCCGGCGGCCTGGACAAGTCCCTTGAGGGCTTCGCGGCGGCCGCCCTCGGCGACCCGCCAAATCCTCTCAACGACTTCGTGGACTTCGAAGAAGAGGCCTAAATTCCAGAGCACCCCGGCGGTCATGGTGGGAGATGGGTCGGGGAGATCTTTGCAGGCCGCCATGGCCCGGTCGTAACGCTCCAGCCGATCCTCAAGGTAGCGCCGGCAGGCGGCGGAAGGGTTGCGCTCCCGCCAGCGTCGGGCAAGCTGGTGGTAGCCATCGCGCTGACCGGCTGCGAGCGCCTGGGCCAGCGCCACCGACAGGCTGTTGCGCAGATCCCGTGCGGTGCGGTCGGCAAAGGGGTCGAACTTTTCGCGGTCTGCGGCTGACGCGGCGTTTTTTGAAGTGGCGCGGTCGTATTTCATGGGCTGGCGTTTTCTTTTCACGGTCATCGACGGGTGGGGCGGCGGGCCGGTGTCGGGTCGCGGTTTGAACAGCCGGTCTGGGCTAGGGCCGCGATTTTTACAAAAATTAAGTCAAGTTTCCGGCCACCGCACCCGATGATAACAGTAACTGTCTGGTAAAGCTGATTAACCGCACTTTACCAAACTCATCCTCCCTCTCCTGATGGGTGGCTCATTGTGAGCCACCCGTTCTTTTTGGAGCCTCAGCCCCTCCCGACGCTTAGCCCTTCACGTCCGCCGCGGTCACTGCGCTCACACGCGCAGCGCCAGCGTCAAGGCGTCTTTTTCCGGGGAATGCCCTGGCAGAAACGCATACAGATGCAGTGCGCGCCAGCCCGAATCGGCGGTAACGGCGCGGTTGAAGCCGTCGGCGTCGCTAAACGCGGTGTTGTCGGCCACCAGCAGGCCGCCGGGCCGTAGCAGGCGCCGGCAGTCGGCCAGGGCCGGTTGATAAAAGGACTTGTCAATGTCCATAAAAACCAGGTCAAACGGGCCGTTCAGGCGCGGGAGGACGCTGAGGGCATCGCCCTGGCGCAGTTCGATGCTATCGGCCAGGTCGGCAGTCTGAAAATTGGCCCGGGCCCGGGCGGCCATGTGCGGGGCGCTTTCGACCGTCAGCACGCGGCCGCCGAAGGCCCTGCAGGCCCGGGCCAGAAAAAGCGTCGAGTAACCCGTGGCGGTGCCGAGCTCCAGAACCCGCCGGGTCTGGCCGAGGGTGGCCAGCAGATAGAGCAGCTCGCCCACCACCGGGCCCACGATGGGGATCTTCTCGCGCTGGGCCTCCTGCTCCAGGTGCTGCAGCAGGGGGTCGCGGGCGGGCAGGAACTTGCCGAAATAGGCTTCGGGGAACGGGATCATCGGGGCAGGGGGCATCGGTCGACTCCTGTTGGGGGTGGCGCGACGATCAAGGGACGTCGGACATTCATGGGCGTTTCCCATGCGGACAGCGTATTCCGGGAACGGGGTGAGGGCATGGCCAAACCGGGATCCGGTCAGATCGGCGTAAAACGCGGTCAGGGGCGGCATTGCGGTCCAGCATGAGGCAGTGCCGCCGAAAGGGGGGGCAGGGTGGTCGTTCCGGATCAGGGGCCTGTGCAGTTTGAATTTGATGATAAACGCAATTTCGGCCTGATGCAAGGGGGTTGCCTTAAAGACCGTTGACGAATTTCGTCCGGGTTGCTAAATTGAAATTAGATACGTGTTGGGGGTGCCGGCCGGCAGGCGGGCTGAGATAAGACCCTTTTAACTTGATCTGGATCATTCCAGCGAAAGGAAACACGGCCCAGCAGACGCGCGCCTGATGAAGCCGGTTTCCCGACCGGCTTTTGCATTTATGCAATCGGACCAGCAGATGAACAATCGCACGCCCTTTTTTCAAACCACCCGCAGGCAAGTATACTGTTTCGCAGACACGCTGCCGCTCTGCGACGCCCTCCTGTCCGCCGGTGCCAGAGTCATCCAGTTGCGGCACAAGAAACTCGACGATGCGGCATTTTTGCGCCTTGCGGCGGAGATGGCCGGCCGCGTCCGCCGATACCCCGGGGCGGTGTTGATTGTCAATGATCGGGTTTCGGCCGCATTGGCCGTTCGGGCCGACGGGATTCACATCGGACAGGAGGACGCTGATTGCCGCGATGTCCTGCGGCGGGTGCCGCCCGGTATGATGGTGGGGGTGTCGGTCGACACGGTCGACCAGGCCCTGGCAGCCGAGGCGGCCGGGGTCCACTATCTCGGGGTCGGCGCGGTTTTCGCGACGCCCACCAAAAAAGACGCCCGGGTTATCGGCCTGGCCGGGCTGCGGGCGATCACGGCGGCGGTAAAGGTCCCCGTTGTGGCCATCGGCGGTATTTCGCTTGACAACATCCGGGATGTGGCGGCCGCCGGCGCCCACTATTTTGCGATCATTTCCCAGATCAACCAGGCGGCGGATCTCGCCGGGCGTCTGGCAGCCTTCAACGACCGCCTTGAGCGGCCGGAAGGAGGGGCCCGTTGAAAACCGCACTGACCATCGCGGGTTCGGATTCCTGCGGCGGCGCCGGGCTCCAGGCCGACCTCAAAACCTTTCAGGCCCTGGGGGTTTTCGGCATGAGCGCCGTCACGGCCGTAACCGTCCAGAACACCCGCAAAGTATACGCGATCCAGGAGATCTCGCCCGATATCGTGGCCGGCCAGATCCGGTGTCTTTTCGACGACATCGAAATCCACGCCGTCAAGATCGGGATGGTTGCCAGCATCCCCCTGATCGAAACCATTGCCCGCTGCCTGGCGGAAGTCCACTCGCCGCCCGTGGTGCTCGATCCGGTAATGATCTCCAAGAGCGGCTGCCGTCTTCTCGACCCGGACGCCCAGAGCGCCCTGGTGACCCACCTCTTTCCCCTGGCGGCGGTGGTAACCCCCAACCTGCACGAGGCGGAAGCCCTCACCGGTCGCAAAATCACGACCGTCGAGGAGATGCAATCCGCGGCCGAGCACATTCTTCAACTGGGTGCCGCCAAGGTGGTGGTCAAAGGCGGGCATCTCTCCGGGCGGGCTACGGACATTCTCTTTGATGGCCACCGCTTCCATGCCCTGGACCATGCGCGCATCGCCTCCCGCAACACCCACGGCACGGGGTGTACCTTCGCGGCGGCGATTGCCGCCCATCTGGCCCGCGGCGCCGATTTTTTTGACGCCGTCAAGCAGGCGAAGGCGTATATTTCCGGCGCCATCGCACACGCCCTGCCGCTTGGCCGCGGGGTCGGGCCAACCCATCATTTTTTCGATCTTTATGCCCGTGCCGGCCTTGAACCCGATTGAACCCCAGGAGCCTTAAAGATCTTAAGGAAGTTGAGCCATGCAAATCAAGGAGATCGGCGGCGAATTCGCCCTGATCGATCGTCTCAGCGGGCTGGTGCCCAGCCGCTGCCGCGAGCTGATCGTCGGTATCGGCGCCGATGCCGCGGTCTTGAAGACGGCCGATGATGGTCGCTATCAGCTGGTGACCGCAGATCT
>JAWOJK010000304.1:0-3730 GCA_046481705.1 Desulfobacterales bacterium
CGGACTGAACCAAAGCGGCGAGAAATTTTGCTCGGAGCGTCAATCCCGGGGAGGCGGGGGCTCAGGTGCCGCTTTCCCAGTTGCTGCGGTAGGCTTCCTGCTCCGCGGTCAGGGCGTCGATGACGATCCCCATGCTGGCCAGCTTCAAGCGGGCGATCTGGTGGTCGATCTCCGGGGGGACTTCGTAGACGGTCTTCTCGAGGGTATAGGCATTCTTGAGAATGTACTCAACGCACAGCGCCTGGTTGGCGAAGCTCATGTCCATCACGCTGGGCGGGTGGCCTTCGGCGGCGCTGAGATTGATCAGCCGGCCTTCGGCCAGAAGGTAAATCCGGCGCCCGTCGACCAGTTGAAACTCCTCGACGTACTCACGCGCCGGACGCCGCTTGACCGCTATGTGCGCAAGCGCCGCCAGGTCCAGCTCGACGTTGAAGTGTCCGGAGTTGCAGACGATCGCCCCGTCCTTCATCTGCTCGAAGTGTTCCCCGCGGATCACGTTGATCTCCCCGGTGAGGGTGCAGAAGAAGTCGCCCAAGGCTGCCGCCTGGCCGATGGGCATCACCCGGTAGCCGTCCATCGCCGCTTCCAGCGCCCGGACGGGGTTCACCTCGGTGACGATCACGCCGGCCCCCATGCCCGCGGCGCGCCGGGCCACGCCCCGGCCGCACCAGCCGTAGCCGCAGACGACGAAGGTGGTTCCGGCGAACAGCCGGTTGGTGGCCCGGATGATGCCGTCGATGGTGCTCTGGCCGGTGCCGTAGCGATTGTCGAAAAGGTGCTTGGTATCGGCATCATTGACCGCGATAATGGGGTACGCAAGTACTTTTTTAGCGGCCATGCTCCTCAACCGGAACACGCCGGTGGTGGTTTCCTCGGTCCCGCCGATGATGCCCGGTAGTAATTCCCGGCGGTCGGTGTGCAGGGTGCTGATCAGGTCGGCGCCGTCGTCCATCGTAATCCGCGGCGCGAGATCGAGAACCGCGTGAATGTGGCGATAGTAGCGTTCGCGGTCCTCGCCCTTGACGGCAAAGGTGCTGATGCCGTGGTCGGTTACCAGCGCGGCGGCCACATCATCCTGGGTGCTGAGCGGGTTTGAGGCGCACAGGCAGACGGTGGCCCCGCCGGCCTTGAGGGTCTGCATGAGGCAGGCGGTCTCGGTAGTGACGTGCAGGCAGGCCGACACCCTGAGCCCCGCAAGGGGCTTGTCGGCGCTGAACCGCTGCCGGATGGAGCGCAGGACCGGCATGGCTTTTTCAGCCCAGGCAATCCGCTGTCTTCCCATTTCCGCGAGCCCGGTGCCTTTAATGTCGTATTCCATGATCTCTCCTTCCTGCTGCGGTCCCGCCAGCACCATTAGGGGATGTCGGAGGGGCCCAGTCCAAGCTGCAGAATGCTGAACCCCCGGGCGATGTGGGGAAAGAGCCGCAGGCAATTGTACCACCCCAGGCGCGGCTCAGGCTGGTCAAAATAAAAAATCTCGTGCTCCAGGCGAACCCCGCGGGCCCAGCGCTCGACGAGATTGCCGCGTGCCAGACCCCATCTGAAGCGCGCCGCGGTGGCCATCAGCACCGGGTTGAAATGGCTGAACAGCGCCTGCAGGGGAGAGACGACGTCAAAGACCAGGTGGGCGCCGGGAAAGCGCGCCGTCAGGGTGGCGATCAACTGCCGGACGCCGGTTTCCGGCAGGTAGGGCATGACCCCCTCGGCCAGCAGCAGCAGTCTGTTGCCGCAGTTCGCCGGCAGCGCGTCGCACCACGCCGGGTCCAGCACCGAGCTCGGGATAAAGCGGCAGCGCGCGGTTTCTTTCAGGAATTGTCTGCGAAAAGCGATGACGTCGGGAAAATCCAAGTCGAACCACAGGGCGCTCCCATTGTCCATCCGGAAAAAGCGGGTGTCAAGGCCGCAGCCGATATTGACCACGCAGCTCTGCGGGTGGTTTTCAAGAAAGGCGGCGGTCAGACGGTCGAATTCGCGGATGCGCATCAGGGTGGCGGTGCAGGTCAGCGCCGGGGGGCCGAAGCGCGAAAAATCGTAATCGATTCGGTTCACCATGGCATCCGCCCAGGGGTCGCGCACTATCGGGTCGCTGTGCCGGCTCTCCAGCGCACGGTAGTAAAGCGGGATGAGCAGGGTTTCCGACACCGGCTGAAATGCCGCTGACGCGCAGCCCCGGTCCTGGGATGTCGTCATAGCCGCTCCTGGGCAAGGTTCCGGCCGCCGCTCGCGCGTTGGATTTCTAACTGTCGGCCAGTGTCGTGCTGAGATGGATGAAACGATCCAGTTTGATCCGCTGGCGGGCGGTCGGGGTCAAAAAACGAACCCGCAGGAGCCGTTTTCCGGGCTGGGCCATGATGAAATCATCGGGCAGTTTCAGGTCTTCGATGATTTGGAAGCACAGGCCGCCCAGATAAAGGCGCTTTTCAGCCATCAGCAGATCCAGCACCGCCGTGCCCGTGGCCATGGATCCGCTGCGGGAGGCATGAAACGCGATGCCGCCGCGGCTGATGTCGATCACCGGGCCGACTCGACAGGGCTTGGCGGCATACATCGCAAGACCGATCTGGCCCAGGCTCATGGAGCCGATCGGCCCGATCCGGCTGGGGTGCGAGCGAATCAACGCAAAGGTCCCTTTGCGGACCGGGAAGCGGCTGTGCGCGCGGCGCTCCATTTTCCCCAAGGGCTGCTGCCGCTGCCGACGGGCGGGGCGTTCGCCCGGCAACGGGCCCCAGCCGGTCAGGCCGTGGTGGTCGGTCGGATCATAGGTCATGGGTTCGCCCCCCGTTGGTGAAACGCGTTGAGGGTGGTCAGGGTCTGAAAAGCCCATTTTCGGGTTGCGCGGCGCCCCGGCGCTATTTACAACGCCGTCTGCGGTGGGGCTTTTTGCGCGCCCGTCACGGGCAAGATGGATTCGGGCGGCGCCTGGCCTGAATCACGGCGACCGTTTTGCGCCTGCCCGTCAAGGGGCCGCAGGTTGCGCGTGGCGGCGGAGCGGGCGGTCTTCGGCGGTTGCGAAATGGATGCGTCGAACTGAGACCCGGCGGGCGGAAGAAAAGAACGGGCGATTGATCAGATCAACTAAGCAAAGGGCGTGCCCGGGATTGGCCGACGCCGCAGCGGCCGCCACCCGTTTGCACCCCTGAAAACTTGCGGCCGTTTCGCGGGAGTGCCGGCGCGTGTGCCGGCATGCAGGTCGCCCAGGTAAAAGGACCTCGGCTCGCGGCTATTCACTGATGTGTTTATACCCTTGAAGGGTCACGTCTGTCCATAGGTAAATCTCCCAATTCCAAAGCCTTCGGCTTTTGGCCGCTGCCCTGTTTTTTCGAAAAACTGCGATGACCCCTTCGCAATTTTCCGAAAAGGGGTCCCAGCGCTTTTTCCGGGTGCCCATGGAATCCGTTTGAAAATCTGAAAGAACACCGCTCAAAAGCTTTTATGGCGGCTGGCATGGCTTCTGCTTCGAAAAGGCCCAAAACCCGTTCAGGGGCGCCCATTTCAGAGGCGGGAAGCCATGCCGTGGCCTCCCATTGAAAAGTTTCCGTCGCCCATGACCCCGCCGCCGCACCTCGTCGCCTGAGATGTCGTCCGGGCAGAATTTTCGTGGGCTCAGGTCCGTCGCCGCCTTGCGGACACCCCGCCGGCCGCAGGTTTAATCAAGGAAACCGTCATGACGACCCGCAATCTCGAATTCATGTTCAAGCCTGCCGCCGTCGCTCTGATCGGCGCCAGCCAG
>JAWOJK010000186.1:0-6076 GCA_046481705.1 Desulfobacterales bacterium
TCGCCATCCTTCTGGTAGAACACCGCCGAGAACTTGCGTTCCGACTCGTAGGGGATTTCCCGCGTAACCTCGACTTGCTGTTTGACTTGTGCCGGATTTATGCCCAGCTTGTAGCCCATCGCCAAAAAGGCCACATCCATGGCATCGCCGTGGTGCTGCCAGTCCCCGTTTTCCCGGGTGAGCGACGCCTCGTTGGCCAGAACCGCCAATTCGGCCAGCCGTGTGAGGCCATCGCGCGCGGTTGTGGACAAATCGGCGTCCTCAGCACCCGAGACCTCCCCCTCGCCGTTGTACCCCTCGCCTGAGAAGGCAAACGTTTGCCCATCCGGAAAAACGACGGTGCGCACCGTCTGCTGGTTCACGGTCAGGGTGCCGGTCTTGTCGCTGGCGATCACCGTGCAGCTGCCCAGGCTCTCCACGGCGGTCAGTTTGCGCACGATCACGTTGCGCTCGGACATTCGTTTGGTGGCGATCGAAAGCGCCACCGTCAAGGCCACCGGCAGGCCTTCGGGGATCGCCGAGACTGCCAGGGCCACCACGAAGAAGAAAATCGCCGCAACATCGTTGCCCTGCAGGCGCAGCAGGACCGCCAGGCCGGCGCTGACCAGCAGCACCAGGATGCTGACATGTTTGACGAACTTTTCCATCCGCACCACCAACGGCGGCTTGGCGCTTTCCGAGCGGGTCACCGTTTCGGCGATGATGCCGACCTGTGTCTGCATACCGGTGCCGACGGTGATCCCGACCCCCCTGCCGGAGGTGACGGTCGATCCGGCAAACACCATGTTCTTGCGATCGCTGATGCCCGTATCGGCTGCCAGCAGTGCGGTTTTTTTTTCGGCCGCCATGGATTCCCCGGTTAAAAAGCTTTCGTCCGCAGCAAGGCTCTGGCTCTGAACCAGGCGCAGGTCAGCCGGCACTTTGTTCCCCGATTCGAGCAGCACGATGTCCCCGGGCACCACCGCTTCCGCAGGCACTTCACCTTCCGTGCCGTTGCGCCGCACCCGGGCCCGGATCTTCAGCAGCCGCTGGAGGCTGGCCGCGCTTTTTTCGGCCTGATACTCCTGGTAGGCGCCCAGACCGCTGTTTAAGACAATCACGATCAGAATGAAGATGGCGTCGGTGACTTCGCCGATGGCCACGGATGCAACGGCGGCAGCCGCTAAAATGAAAATCAGAGGGTTGCGCACCTGGTGCAGCAGGATGGCCCAGAGGGTTGGCGGTTCTTTTGCCGGCAGGCTGTTCGGCCCGTAGAACTGCAGGCGCTGTGCGGCCTCCTGCGCATCGAGGCCTTCCAGCCGGCTTTGAAGCTCTTCGTATACATCCGCCACTTCCAGTGAATGCCACTTCTCTTCAGACAACCGGGGGGCATGCTGCTTTTGATTCATGGTAAAACTCCCGTCTTCAGACTTCAGTTGTCGAAGTCGGCCGTGCCCCTGGCAAAGGTCTCGGCCTCGACCCACATGACGTGCGCCGGTGCCAGCGCCCCATCAGGGTCCAAACTGTCTCCCGCAGGTTCAGCGCTCGTCCGGCACCCCTGCTCAATAGCGGAAAATCGCCGCAAGCGGCGCCTGCTCGGGGACTTCCCGGGGCGCCACCGCGTACACCGTTCCGCCCTTGATCAGGGACTGGATCGCCGCCAGGTCGAGGAGGTTCTCATCACCGGGTTCAGGGGATTCGCGTACATCGACCCGCTCGGTTTCCGGGTTAAAATGACCCCATACCTGAACCCCGACGGGAAGGAAGAGCACATCCACCCGTCCGTGATGGGCCGCCGTAAGGGCCTCCCTCACATCGGTGGTCGTCTGTCCGGTGCCGGCCAATTGGCGGAAGTGGGCGGCCGCCGCCTCGCGGGATTGCCTGAAGAGGGGTTCCACGAGCGCCCACGCCGGGCCGTGCAGCTCCTCGGGTCTCAACCCCTCGGGGTTTCCCGGAATTCCCTCGTCCATTAAATGCGGATAGGTGTTGACTTCCCGATAGAGGGGGAAAAGATAGTCGACCCCAGCCAGCACCAGGGGTGAGCGACTGTCCGAGAGCAGGCTGTGCAGGTTTTTGTCGATCATCCGAAACCAGCGCAGAAGCCTGTCTTTGTTTACGCTGCTGATCTCGTGGCCATAGAACATGGCCGCGCGCTTTCCGGCTCCCGTGGGGGTGCCGGTATGAAATTGCAATTGTTTGTCGGCAGGTGCCTCTGGAAACGCCTCGGCGAGGCTTTGCAGCAGCCCTTCTAAGGTGACCTCATCCACCGTGTGGCGTGTGCCTTCCAGCAGCCGCACCTGGTTCTGGCTGAGCGCCAGAATATAGAAAAGGCCGTCACTGGTCAAAACCGGCAGCAGCGGTTTTACATGAAACCGTTTTGAAATGACGACCAGTTCTTCAAAGGCGAGCGGCAGGCGAAAAACGTGAAACCCGTCCGTTGAAAAAAATACCGCCAGACCGTCGCTTTGCCGCTGCCAGAAGCCCTTGTCCTGCAGCAGCTGATTGGGTTTTTTGAGTATTTCCCTGACCTCTGCGGCGCGCGGGCCTTGGGCCAAGAGCCGCTCTTCGGCCTCGCGCAGCAGATTCCTGAAACGAATCGGGCCCTGTTCCGTCTCCCGCCCGGCCCGATGCGTCGGCATGAACAGTGAAACACACCAGTCGGAATAATCCGTCAGAAAGGTTTGTTTCAATTTCTCCAGGGTGATCCTGTCCATGGGCAAGCGCTCCTTTCTCCTCGGTTGGGGTATCGCTTAAAATCTAAGGGCCGCTTACAGGCAGTAACCCCCGCGGCAAATCCTTGCCCCCGGACGAGACCATTTCAGGGGAGGACGCTGCGACCTTCAGCCTGGACAGGGTCGCCGACTGCGATATGCAAAACACACTCCCTATCCAGAGAAGCAGCGTCATGAGTTCGAAAAGGGGGTCACCCATTTAAAGGGCTGGTCAAATCTTGGGGAAGGGGGTCAAATTCTGATTTGTGATTGAATCCGAGGGTAAAGTGCACCCGGTTGCCTTGCCTGCCATTGCGGCATAATAAAAAAATATAGATCAAATAGGCGCTAAATACAACCAATTCTGATGAGGCGGTTAAAAGCCAAAAAGCCAGACAGTTTCGTAGAAAGGTCAAGTCGCGGCGCCCAAATCTCGAGGAGTGAAGCGTACTTATGTACGCCGCAGCGACTTCGGGATGCGGCGCAGCGCGGAAATTGGGCTTTTGACGGAACTGTCAATTCTGCTTGACAATCGGATGCTACCCTGTTTAGTCCAATTAAGAAAATACTTATCTGGTTTGGACCATGACCCTGATAAAGGCCTTGAAGGCCCTGGCCGACGAAAAGCGATTAGAAATCCTGAAAAAACTCTTGAACAGCGATCTGTGCGTCGGTGCGTTGGCCCGCCATCTGGGGGTCTCGAAACCGGCTGTTTCGCAGCACCTGCAGATACTGCGCAAGGCCGGGCTGGTCTTGGGTGAAAAACGCGGCTACTGGACCCATTACATGGTCGAGCGGCAGGCGCTTATCCGCCTGGCCGCGGAATTGAACAGGCTGGCAGCCGAGGTGCCCCCCTGCGGCCCCGGTTGCCGCCGGATATCCGCAATGCCGGCCAGCAAACCCCCAAAAGAGGCGCTTGATATGTGTCAAAATTGCTGCCAGCAGCCCGCCCGCTTAAAGGACAAATTGGACAGCTGCAGCCCGGAGCAGATCCCGGAATGTCATGGCGACCTAAAAGACCATCCCTGCACCCCAGAAGATCGCGGCCCCCAAGCCATATGAGCTTCTCCTGACCTGCCAGCGGGGTGCGTAGCATGTCCGCATTGCTGATTGCCGCTGTTTTCCTGATCTCTTTGGGGTTGACGATGGTCGGCCTCGGTGGCGGGCTGATCTTTTCGCCGCTGTTCGTCATTCTGGGGATGGCGAAAACCGAGGCCGCCTCGGCCTCGCTGTTCCTGAACCTGATTGCCGCCGGGTCCGCCGCGTTCGCCTATTCCCGCAAGAATATGGTGGATTTTTCACTGGCCATCCCGCTGATCGTCGCCTCGAGCCTCGCCGCCCCGATCGGGTCGTATTTCAATGTCCGCATCGATTCGAAGCCCTTTCTGATCATCATGGCCATTGTCCTGGCATTGGCGGGCGCGCGCATGCTGCTCCCGCCGCCGGGCGCCGCGGAAAGCAGCGGCATGTCCCCGGCCCAGAAGGTTGCCGGCGGCATCGCCATCGGTGTCTGCATCGGTTTCATGGGCGGCCTGCTGGGCATCGGCGGCGGGGTCTTCGTGGTGCCGCTTCTGATTTACGCACTGAAGACGCCGACCAAAATTGCGGCGGCCTCGTCGACCTTCATCGTCTGCTTTTCCTCCCTGACCGGTTTTCTGGGCTACGCCGTCATGGAAAAGATCAACTGGGTGTTCATCCTGCCGGCCGCCGCGGCCGCCTTTGCCGGCGGCCAGGCCGGGGCCAGGATCATGAGCACGCGTCTCAAGGGCAGGAGCATCCGGGTCATCTTCAGCATCATTCTTTTTGCCTTGTGCGCCAAACTGCTGCACCAGTCTTTTCTGGATTGATGAAGGGGAGGGGCTATGTCCGAACGTTACAGATTCAACCGGATGGAGTTGGCCGGGTCCCTGGGGGATCTCGGCACGCTACTGCCCATCGCCATCGCCATGGTGCTCTTCAACGGCCTCAACCCGCTGGGCCTGTTTTTAAGCATCGGCGTCTACTACATTCTCTCCGGCGTTTATTTCGGGATCACCGTCCCGGTTCAGCCGATGAAGGTCATCGGCGCGTACGCCATCGCCACTGCCGTCAGCCCCAACCAGATTCTGGCCGCCTCGCTGCTGATGGGGGTCTTTCTGTTGATTGTCGGTGTGACCGGCGCCATCGACGTCATCCGCCGGTGGACCCCCCAATCGGTTGTCCGCGGCGTGCAGCTTTCCACCGGGGCGCTATTGACCGCAAGCGGGGTCAAATTCGTGATCGGCACCTCGGCCTTCCAGGCGCTGCACCAGGCGGCCGAGCCCTACCTCAGCCTACAGTTTATCGGACCGCTGCCGGTGGGGCTGGTCATTGGCATCCTTGGCGGCGTGGTCACGCTACTGCTGCTGGACAACAAGCGCTTTCCGGCGGGCCTGATCGTTGTGGCGGGCGGCTTTGGGATCGGGCTGGCGCTGAATGCCGGGGGCGGCCTCGGGCTCGATGGTCTTGCCTTCCATCTGCCGCAGATACTGCCCTTCGGGCTGCCGGCAACAGCCGATTTCT
The DNA here is from genome assembly GCA_046481705.1 of Desulfobacterales bacterium. GTDB lineage: Bacteria > Desulfobacterota > Desulfobacteria > Desulfobacterales > JAABRJ01 > JAABRJ01. The sequence goes on from JAWOJK010000186.1 coordinate 5,232, forward strand.
CGTTTGCCCTGCTGGTGCTGGTGCTGCCCCAGCTGCCGATGACGCTGGGCAACGCGGTGCTGGCCTACACGGATCTTTCCAAAGTCTATTTCGCCGACGGGTCCTCCCGGGTCACCAACCGCATGGTCTGCGTGAGCATGGCGCTGGCCAATTTTTTCAGCTTTGTCGTCGGCGGCATGCCCCTTTGCCACGGGGCGGGCGGGCTGGCGGCGCATTACCGCTTCGGCGCACGCACGGCGGGCTCCAATCTGATCATCGGGTTCATCTTCGTGGCGCTGGCAGTGGTCTTAGGAGGCGACATCGTGAGCTTTTTCAACCTGCTGCCGATGGCCATCATGGGGGTTCTGCTGATTTTTGCCGGCCTGCAATTGATGCTGACGATCATGGATCTGGAAAATCGCAAAGACTTCTTCGTCGCGATGATGATCCTCGGCATCACCCTGGCGACCAACCTGGCGGCCGGGTTTATCGCCGGGATGATCATCGCCCATCTGCTCCGCTGGAAGCGGCTGTCCGTCTGACTTCCGGTCGGGGGGGAATTGCCCAAGGACGCACCATGAGCGAAGCCGTATTCATTCAAGGCCTGACCAAACGCTTTGGCAAGACTCAGGCGCTTGACGGGATTTCCTTCTGCGTCAAACGGGGCGAGCTGTTCGGCTTTCTCGGCCCCATGCAGGACGTCTACCGGGGATTCGCCGGCTTTCAGTCCCAGGGGCGAGGGCTCGGTTTTCTACAGGGCGACATCACCAGCATCGACCCCGTGGAGGAGTTCGACTTCGCCCTACTGATGGATGTCATCGAACACATCCCGGACGACAAGAGCTTCGTCGACCACGTGGGTCGGC
>JAWOJK010000358.1:0-5666 GCA_046481705.1 Desulfobacterales bacterium
CAGCCGACCGGCCGGGTAGCGAAAAGTGGCCAGGTGCAGGTTTTCGCGGGCGGCGGCCTTAAACAGGGCCGTGGCGCGCTCGGAAATCTGGCTGGCGGCTTTACCGGCGGGCGCCCACACGACGATGTCCAGCTCGGGCTTTAAAATCACCCGAAAGCGCTTGTCCGCCCGGATGCGCTCGTAGAGGTCGAGGGCCGCCGCGCGCCCCCGGGACAGGCCGGCGGCAAACTCCCCGTCGGGCACCATCGGCAGCAGCCGCTGGGTGGCCCACAAGGCCACCGCCGAGGCCCCGGCGCGCGAGCATTCCAGGCTGATCTCGCCCAGGTGGAGTTCGGACGAGGTGAAATAGGTGTAGGGCGAGTCGTGCCGGTAAAACCGGCCGACCGCCGGCTCCCGGAAAAGGATGCAGCCGCACCCGTAAGGCTGCAGCCCGTGCTTGTGCGGGTCGACGACGATCGAGTCCACCTCGCCGATGCGTTCGAAAACCGCGCGCGCTTGGGGGTCGAGGTTGTCGGCCAGGCCGAAGTAGCCCCCGTAGGCGGCATCGGCGTGCAGCCGAAAGCCGTATTTTTCCCGCAGCGCCAGGATCCCCGCCAAGGGGTCCAGCGATCCGGTGCCGGTGGTACCGATGGTGGCCACCACCGTGCCGACCTTGCCTTTTTCCAGGATTTCGGTCAGCGCGCCCAGATCCATCCGAGCATCGTCGTCACAGGCGACGGTCTCAAAGGCCAGCCCCAGCACCTCGGAGATCCGCTGGTGGGTGTAGTGCGCCTGCTCGGAGGCCACGACCTTCATCCCGGGCTTCAGCCGGCCGGCAACCCAGAGGGCTTCCAGGTTGGCCAGGGTGCCGCCGCCGGTGAGATGCCCCAGGTGGCGGTGCCAGCCGAAAATCGCCGCGATCTCGGCCACGGCCTCCTTTTCCATCCGCGAGCTCGCCCGCCCGCCGTCCAGGGCGTGGTTGTTGGGGTTGATCCACATCGCCAGCGCATAGGCCAGGCGCGCCACGGGGTGCGGCGGCTTGAGCATCTGGCCGGCGTAGAGCGGGTGGAAATACGGGTAATTGTCCTGCAGCCGGGCGGCCACCTCCAGCAAGACCGCCTCGAGGCGGTCGCGGTCCAGCGCCGGCGCGGCATCGGGCAGGTTTTCGAACCCATCTGAGAGCTTGCCCAGGGCCTTTTCCAGAATCTTCAGGTTTTCCACGTCGAATTTCATTGGCGTTTCCCGATTCGTTTCACCCCGGGGCAAGCGGTTGTTGCAGCACGGGCCGGTTTCAAAACAAAAAGGCCTTGACTTGAGGGCCTGAAGTGACTACCGAATCCGAGCGTTCCGCAAAAAATTCAATGTCCTGGGCGCTGCTTAAAACCGTTGGGCGCAGGGCCTTCCCGGGAAAATTCAAGATGAAAAAGCCCAACATCATTCTAACGGGCTTCATGGCAACGGGCAAAACCACCGTCGGCAAGCGGCTGGCGGCGCAGCTGGGCTACCGTTTCGTGGACACCGACCGCCTGATTGAAACCCGCAGCGGCATGACGGTTCCCGAGATTTTCGAACGCCGGGGGGAAGCCGCCTTTCGCGCCTTGGAGGCCGAGGTGGCGCGCGATCTGGGCGCCCGCCAGGGCCTGGTGATCGCCACCGGCGGCCGCCTGATGCTGGACGCGGACAATGCCGCCGCCCTGGGCCGGCGGGGGATGGTATTCTGCCTGGCGGCCAGCGCCGATGAGATCATCGCCCGGGTCGCCGCCGACCCGGGCGTGGCGCGCCCGATGCTGGCGGGACCGGACCCCATGGCGCGCCTGCTGGCCCTCATCCGGGAGCGGGAGGACGGCTACCGCCGTTTTGCGCAGGTCGTCACCAGCGGCAAATCCCCGGCGCAGGTAGCCGCCGAACTGCTCGCGATCATCCGCGCGTCCCTGGCGTGAGCCTCGCCGCCTTTAGCGGTCCCATCCGACAACCGCCGCACCCACTTTTAAGGGGGAAACGATGAAAAAAGTGCTGGTCCTGCACGGGGTCAACCTGAACATGTTCGGCCACCGGGACCCCGCCCAATACGGTCGCCTGACGCTGGCCGAGATCGATGAAAGAATTGCCGGGCTGGCTTCGGAGCTCGGGATCCGCGTGGAGTGCTTCCAGACAAACCATGAGGGCGCGATGGTGGAAAAAATCCACCAGGCCCATCGCGAGCAGGTCGACGCCGTGGTGATCAACGCCGGGGCGTGGACCCACACCAGCTATGCCTTGATGGACGCCCTGGCGATCCTGCAGGCGCCGGTGGTCGAGGTCCACATGTCGCATGTGCACGCCCGGGAGCCGTTTCGGCATCATTCCGTGATTGCCGCCGTGGCCTGCGGCCAGATCTCGGGCTTCGGGGTCGACAGCTATCTGCTGGGGCTCAGGGCCGTAAAGGGCCTGCTGGCGAAAGACGCCTGAGGACCCCGCGGCAGGCGGCGATAGAGCCTCGGGTGCCGGCCCTCGGCCGGATCGACAGGCGACGGGTAGCGGCCAAAATCGGCGCCGCCCCACCCCAAGCGGCTATTCGGCGATCCACTTGGCCTTGAGCTTCTGAAACTCGCCCTTGGCGTGCATCTGGTGCACCCAGAGGTTGAGCCAGTTCTGCAAAGCGAACTCATCGCGCGGGAACATGTAGCCGAAATCATCCCGGGTGAAGGTGTCCCTGGGGGAGACGGCCAAAAGCTCGGCCCGTTTGCCGGCCATCAATATGGCCTCGACGTTGTCGGTGATCATGACGTCGACCTCGCCGGCGGCGAGCTTGTCGGGGATGTCCAGATTTTTGGGCACGACCACAATCTCGGCATGTTTGATGTTGGCCAGCACGAAGCGTTCATTGGTGCCGCCGGGGTTGACGCCGATCTTGACGCCGGCCTGGTCGATATCCGCCAGGGTTTTGAAGCGGCCCTCGTCGGCCTTGCGGATCAGGGGGGATTTGCCGACCTCGATATAGGGCGCGGTCAGGCCGACTTCTTTTTGGCGGGCAAGGGTCCGGGTGATGCCGCCCATGGCGATGTCATAGCGGCCTTCCCGGATGCCCCGAACCAGGGTGGGCCAACTGGTTTCCACAAAGCGCACCGCCACCCCGAGATCCTCCCCCAGTTTCAGCGCCGCATCGATATCATGCCCCTCGAACTGGCCGGTTTGCGGATTGAGATAGCTGAAAGGCTTGTAGTCCCCGGTGGTGCCGACCAGAATCTGCCCCTTTTGCAGAATGACGTCCAGGCGCGATTTTTGGGCGCAAAACACCGACGGGGAGAGGCACACCAGGAAAACCACGGACAGGATCGAAACGGCCAACAGGTTTTTCATAACAACTCCCTTCTCTGGGCGACGGGTTGGGCCGGCCGGCAGCGCCCACCGGCGATCATGCGCCTGCGGCATGCGTCGGGCTTACTTGACCGCCATCCCGAATATGTGGGGGGTGAACGGCATCATGGCAGACGACAGCATAAAGCAGTCCATATCGACCCGCTTGAAACCGGCTTCCCGCAGCACCCGGTGGGTGTCGCGGTTTAAGTGGCAGCCTTCGAAAAGCCATTTCCAGGGGGCTTGCAGGGCCCCCTGCAGCCGCCGCAGGCCGCTTCCCGGCGGCGCCGCGACGTGCTCCAGAAAGAGATAGCGGCCGCCCGGTTTCAGGATCCGGCAAACCTCGGACACCACCTGACGCGGATTTTCCACCGTGCAGAGCACCAGGGTGCCAACCACCGCCGCCACGCTGGCGCTTTCCAGATCCATCCGCTCCCCCCGAACCCCCCGGATTTCCAGCTTGAGCCCATAACGGGCGGCGTTATCCCGCAGCGCGGGGTGCATCATGGGGTTGGGCTCGACGGCGATGACCGTGGTTCCCGGGGCGTAGTAGCGCAGGTTGGCCCCCGGCCCGGGACCGATCTCCACCACCCGACCCGGCAGGCCGCCGAGAATGGCCCGCTTGCGGCCGCCGTAGGCGCGGTCCATGAACCCTTCCAGGAGGTTGAGAAAAAAAGCGTTCAGCCGCCCCCGAACGGGGTGGTGGTGGTTTGTTGACATGTGCTGTCTTCGCCGGGTGGCGCCCCTCAAAAGTCCCGCTTCCGCGATGCCCGGTTCAGCCATCGCGGATGAGACGGCTAATCCAGAAACGGCTTGAGCATGTAGATCAAGTCGCTTTCCCGGGACGGGTAGGGGCTCATGATGTTCTGCCAGTAGAACTCATCCGCCGGTATGCCGTGGCGCATGGCGAGGCGCAGGGTGTTGATCAAACCGGAGGCGTTGTCCGACAGGATATGGGCCCCGAGAATTTTCTTGTCCGGCCCCACCAGGATCTTGTAGGCCGCGTGCGCCATGCCGATGCGGGTGTAGGTCGGCCAGCCGAGATGCTTGCCGAAGCTTTTGCGGTAGGGGATTTTCTTGTCTTTCAACGCCGCTTCGGTCTGCCCCAGCATACCGTACTGGGGGTAGGTGAAGAGCAGTGCCGGGACGGCCCCGTAGTCGATCGTTGCCGCCGCGCCGCGCCCCAGTGCCGCGAGGATGTTGCGGGCGGCCACATGCGCCTCGAAATCGGCCACCCGCGCCAGTTGGATGCTGGCCGCGCAGTCGCCCACGGCGAAAACCTTCGGGTTGGCGGTCTGCATGCCGGCGTCGACGGCAATCCCCTTGCGGGAGTGCGTGATGCCCGCGGCCTCCAGCTCGAGGCCCTCGAGTTGGGGCACACGCCCCGCACCGTTGACCACCAGGTCGACCTCGAAGACGCCGTCGGCGGCCGTCGCGACGACGAAGCCCGCGCCCTTTGGGGCGACGGACTGGATCTTTACCCCGGTGAGCAGCCCGATGCCTTCGACCGCCGAGGCTTCCACCAGCAGATCGACCATCTCGGCGTCAAACGGTCCCAGCGGCCGGTCGGCGACCTCCAGAATCAGGATCCGTCGCTCCTGCGGGCCCAGGCGGGCGGCAAAATGCGCGAACTCAAATGAAATGAAACCGCCGCCGACAAAAAGGATGCGGCCGGGCAGGGTTTTCAGGTCGAGAAAATCGTCGCTGGTAGCGATGTGCTCAGCCCCCGTGATGGGCAGCCGCATGGGGGCCGCACCGGTGGCCAGAATGCAGAAGCGCGGCCGAATTTCGCGGCCGCCGACCACCAGCGTGCGGTCATCCTTGAATTTGGCGGCACCCGCCAGAAAGTCGATCCCGGCCTTTTTGAAGCCCTTGACGGTCCCTTCGGGAACCCGCTCGGTAAATCGGTTTTTCTGCTCCAAAATGACGGACCAGTCGGCTTCGGGGGCCGCCGCAATACCCTTTCCCAGCAGGTGCCGGGACTTGGCCATGGTTTCGGTGACCTCGTAGAACCATTTCTTCGCCTGGCAGCCGGCCAGGGCGCAAATCCCGCCCGGGCGATCGCTTTTTTCAACCACCGCGACCGTCAGCCCGTCGGCGCTCAGCTCATAGGCGGCCGTCTGACCGGCGGTTCCCGCTCCGACAACCACGACGTCGTAAGAATCCATTGTTTTCTCCGAAAAAGGTGATGGCTTCGGGGCCTGCCCGCGGCCGGCCGCATCCCATCAATTAGACTGCCGCCGCCGTCATCTTCAGCCGGGTTTCTTTTCCAGCCCATGGAGGCTTTCCAGGGCCAGCGCTTCGATATCCGCCAGGCGGTGGCCGGCCTGGTCGAAAAAATCCGCGTCGAA
>JAWOJK010000063.1:0-2801 GCA_046481705.1 Desulfobacterales bacterium
TGATCGAGGACCAGCTGCGGGGCTGCCGTCACCTCGCCGACACAGGCGAAAACGCAGCCCGCCAGCAGCCCCTCAAAATGCGCTTTCCGTCGGGGGTCGACGGTAACAACAAAGCGGCCGGCGGACTCCGAGAAAAGCAGGCGATCGGGGCGCAGGGCGGGTTCCGCAGGCACGGCGCCGAGGTCGACCGCCATCCCGAGATTGCCGCCCATGGCGACCATCACCAGGTGAACCCCCAGCCCCCCACGGTAAACCCCGTGAACCGAGGCCACGGCGCGGGCCTCGATGGCGGTCGCCAGGGCGCGGTACAGGGCAAGCGATTCGACCGACCGCACCCGGGGCACCCGGCAGCCCAGGTAGCCGAGGTGCTCGTAGTACTCGCCGGCGCCGAGCTCATCGCGGGTCAGCCCCAGGACATACACCAGATCCCCCGGGATCTTGCTGTCCAGACTCTGGCACTTTTCAACGTCAGCCACCACCGAGGTTGCCGAAAACTGCAGGGTGGGCAGGGCCGAGACCTTGTGGCGCTCCCCGTAGGCACCTTCCAGCAGGCCGTCGACGTACATGCTGTCTTTGCCCGAAAGCAGCGGGATTTCGTAGGCCAGGCAAAGGTCCCGCAGCGCCTGGCAGGAGCGCACGAGCTGAGCCGCCTTGAAGCGGCCGTCCGGGTTGGCGTGCGGGTCGAACTGGATATTGGGCCAGCAGAAATTGTCCACCCCGCCGATCTGATCGGGATCAGCACCGACAGCCACCAGGCGGCGGACGGCTTCATCAATGGTGCAGGTGGTCATGTGATAGGTGTCGATGGCCGAGTAGGTGGGCAATAGGGCCTGGGAAAACGCCAGGCCGCGGTTTGAAGAGAGCACCGGACGGATGACGCTGGCATCGCTGTTGACGTCGCTCTCGGCGCCCACCAGGGGTTTGATCACACTGCTGCCCTGGACCTCATGGTCGTACTGGCGGGTGATCCATTCTTTGGAACAGATGTTGGGCCGCGCCAGCAGGTCCACCAGAAGGCGGCCGTAATCCCGGGGTTCCTGCAGGACCGGTTCGATCAGGCCGCGGCTTTCCGGCGGCAGCCAGTCGGCGTCAAAGCGCCACTGGGGAAAACCGGATTCCAGCAGATCCAGATCGATAAAGGCGCAGGTTTCGCCCTTGTAGCGGATGTGAAGCTTGCCGCTGGCGGTGTATTTCCCGATGACGGTGCTTTCCACGGCATGCCGCCGGGAAAGCGCCATAAACCGCTCCAGGTGCTGCGGCTTGATGGCCACCGTCATGCGCTCCTGGGATTCGGAGACCCAGATCTCCCACTGGTCAAGACCGTCGTATTTCAAGGGCACGCGCTCGAGATCCACCTCGCAGCCATTTGAATACCGGGCCGATTCGCCGATGGAGGAGGAAAGCCCGCCGCCGCCGTTGTCGGTGATAAAGGCGATCAGGCCCTCATCCCGGGCCTGGAGCAGAAAATCGTGCATTTTTTTCTGAGTGTAGGGGTCCCCGATTTGAACGTGGCCGGCCGGGGTGTGTTCCGAAAAGACCTCGGAGGAGGCCGTCACACCGTGGATCCCGTCCTTTCCGACGCGCCCGCCGCACATGATTACCAGGTCGCCGGGGGTCGTGGTCTTCTGTTCGGCGGGCCGCCCATCCACCGTATTGGGCATCAGCCCCACGGCCGTTACGAAAACCAGGCACTTGCCCATGTAGCCGGGGTGAAACAGAACCTGTCCGCAGGTGGTCGGGATGCCGCTTTTGTTGCCGCCGTCGCGAACCCCTTCGATGACCCCGTCCAGCAGGCGCCGCGGGTGCAGCCGGGGGCGCAGCGGCCCGTCGTAGTCCCGCTGACCGACACAGAAGCCGTAGCTGCCCATGATCAGCTTGGCGCCTTTGCCGGTTCCCATGGGGTCCCGGTAAACCCCCACGATTCCAGTGATGGCGCCGCCGTAAGCCTCCATGTTGGAAGGTGAGTTATGGGTTTCACCGGTGACGACATAGTGGTGCTCGCCGTCAAAACGGGCGACCCCGGCATTGTCCCACAGCACCGAAACCACCCAGGGTTTGCGCTCTTTGAGGGCCAGGGTCGGGGCCTCGATGCAGGTTTTAAACAAGCTGTCGATGGTCGCGGTGTGACCGTCGGACAGATCGCGGTAGCGAAAAAGGCCGCGGAAGGTATTGTGGTTGCAGTGGTCGCTGCGCGCCTGGGAGAGATATTCGAGCTCGATGTCGGTGGGGTCGCTCAGTCCCACCGCTGCCCGTGCGCTCCGAACCTTGGGGCGCGTAAAGTATTCGCGGATGACGGGGATGTCCAGGGGGTTCAGGGCCAGGTTGCGCTCAAAGCTGATCCGGCGCAGGCCGGCGTCGCTGTCGACGGCGACGGTGGTGACCACCGGCTCGTGGTTGAGCTGCACCTTGGGCAATATATACCCGATGCCCACGGCCGGATCCCAATCGGAATTCGGGATAATCCGCCACTGCTGGATAATGTCGTTGGCCAGGAGCTCTGCGGCGATCTGCTCCACCGCCTCAATAGAAAGCCCTGCGGCTTCGAGGCAGTAGCGTTTGGAGGTAAAGACGGCCTCGTTCCGGGCGAACCTGATTTTCATCTCGGAAGGTCCTCTGGTTTTGGACAGATGAAATGCATTATCTCTTTCTGATAGGTAACAGTCTCCCCAACGTAATTCTGGTTCGCCCGGTAGTCGCTATCTTTGAATCGCGGGTCAACGATACGATTCTGCAGGTCTATGAGCCGCTCCTTTTCACAGAAGTCTTCCTTTTCGGCAAGTTCCAGAGAGGCAATGAATTTT
>JAWOJK010000128.1:0-4265 GCA_046481705.1 Desulfobacterales bacterium
GAATGTCGCGCTTGGGGATTACATCAAGGAGACCTTTGGGCTGTATGTCGGAAACGACGATCTGATGACGGCCTGCCGCTTTTACCTTCGCAAGGCCAGCGTGTCGCCCGATGAGGCGGCTTTCGCTATTCTGAGGGCCTTGTGGCTGAAGTTAAGGCAGAGCTTGCGGCTTCGGGTTATAAAATGATAAAATAATTTGTTATTTTAAAATTCAAGAACACCGGGGAGCGCCGTCAGCGGCCTGCCGCCTTGCCAGAAAGACCGGGCGGCATCGGATCAGGTGCAGAGTTCCTCGAACATCTTGCGGGGGGCGCCGCAAAACGGGCACTGATGGGGGGGGTCCGATCCCGAATGCTCGTAACCGCAAATCATGCACCGCCATTTTTTCATCACGGGTATCTCCTTGAAGTGAAAGAGTCGCCATGCAAGTGCCGCCGTTCTCCCAGCGCCTGTTTCAATACGGAACCCAGCGTTTCATTCTCCTCAACCGGCAGGGGCTGTGCGTCGCCTTCAGGCGGGAGATTGGCGGCCGCATCAGCGTCCTCGATCGACAGCGCGATCTGGACTTCAGGGCCTCGGGCAGCGCCCTGATCCGCGACGGCTGGCGCTGCGTGGGCCGGGCCTGGAGTTCGCCTGGCTTTTCGAGCAGACGTCTGCAGACCCACTTGAAGATGATGACGCTGCGGGCGAGGACCTCAGCCAAAAACCCGAAAAACGGGGGAAAACAGATGCACACCTACAAGATCCACCCCATCGTTCTGGGGACGAAAGTTTTTGACAAGGGCATGATGACCTACCAGCACGGTTACGGCCGGCAGTACGTCATACCGATCTATGCCTGGTACCTGGAAGGCGGTGACCAGAAGGTGCTGGTGGACACCGGCGAGATGAGCCCCATCCAGTCGCCGGAGCGCGAGGCGGCCATCGGCGGCAGAATTTACACCTTCGAAGACGGCCTGGTACGCTGGGGTCTGAAACCCGAAGAGATCGACGTCGTGATCCACACCCATCTGCACACCGATCACTGCGAAAACGACTACAAGTGCCCGAATGCCGAGATTTTCGTCCACCGCGCCGAACTCGAACACATCCACCACCCCCACCCGCTGGATTTCCGCTACCTGGAGGACTACATCGAGGAGGTGGAAGAAAACGGACAGCTGCGCATCATCGACGAGGACCGTGAAATCCTCCCGGGCATCCGCGTGATGCACACCCCGGCGCACAGCGCGGGCGGCCTCTCGGTCCTGGTGGACACCGCCCAGGGGCTGGCCGTCATCACCGGCTTTTGTGTGATCGACGAGAATTTCAACCCGCCCCTGGATGTCAAGGCCATGGAGATGGCGGTGATCCCGCCGGGGACCCCGGTGGATGTCTACCGCGCCTACGACATCCTGCTGGAGGTCAAATCCATGGCCGACATCCTGATTCCGCTGCATGAGCCGAAATTTGCGGGAGTGGCCACGGTGGGGGAATAGCGCCCCGGCCGGGCGTCCAGGCGTCCGCTCCCCCTCACCCGCCCCGCTGCTATTTCAGGGTTTCGGAGAGAAATTCGCCAAACCGCCGCCACGACTTTTGATCGGCGTCCTCCCGGTAGCGCTCGCTGCCAAAAACGGTGAAGGCATGGGGGGCACCGCCGTAAGTGATCATTTCGTGGGAGACCCCCTTTTCCTCCAGCGCCGCCGCCAGGGTGGCGAAATGCGCCATGGTGACGCTGGTGTCCGCCGAGCCGTGCAGGATCAACAGCTTGCCCTTGGTTTGGGCGTAGTCCTGCCCCTCCGGTGTAGTCAAGCCCCCATGGAAGCTGACGAACCCTTTCAAATCCGCCCCTGAGCGGGCCAGCTCGAGCACGGCGGCGCCGCCGAAGCAGTATCCCATCGCAACCGCGTTGGCGGTGTCGGCGCCTTCGGTCTTGGCCGCCGCCAGCGCCGCGGTCAACAGATTGCGCATTTTATCCCGGTCGCCGTACAATTCAGCCGTGTGCTGACGCTTGTCGGCCTCCTCGGTCGGCCTGACCCCGGCGCCGAAAAGATCGACGGCAAAAACCGCGTACCCCATCTCCGCCAACATCCCGGCCCGTTTGATCTCGTAGTCCGTCAGCCCGTCCCAGTCGTGGACCAGCAGGACCAACGGGGCACCGGCGCCGGGGGTAATGTAATACCCCTCGTAGGATTTCCCGTCCGCCTGGTAGGTAACCGCCTTGCCGGCGGCGGCGGCGGTGGTCGAAAGAATTGCTACCAGCATCAACGTGTAAAGAATTCTCATGCCCTACCTCCTTTATGTCAATGGGCGTGGGTGGGGTCGGAATCACAGTTGGCGTATTGCTTTGCGTGTGACGACAAACCGACATCGACTGCAAGGTGGGATACCGCGGTCTTGTAGCGCCGGCCAAAAACCGGCTCACAATGGGTATAAGAAAACCCCAGCGCACCGCCCTGTATTTTACCGAACTATGACAAATTAAGGGTTAAAAAGACCTTGGCAATATCGGGCGCCGCGCTCATATCGCCGGGAAACGTCAACTGCCAGTGGATCGACTTCTGGGCAGGCACCCCGGGTCGCAGATGTCGAGACGATGGATCGGTCGCTGCCCAGCGGTTCAGGCAGTCAGCGAACGGGGCGCTTCCGCCATACGGTCGACCACGGTTTTACCCTTCGGCTGAAGATGCGTTGTAGCGCCTGACGGCGCCTCGAATGCGTTGAAAACCGAAAAAGAAAAAGCCAACGCTCAGCAGGTAATAAAGAACGTATTTTACGTAGCCCATCCCGGTCAGAGCCGGAAACGCATCGGGAATCGTCCAGCAGTAGAAAATGACCAGCAAGGCCAAGACGGAGGCGATCGCGGGTGTCATCAGCACCCCCAGCTTGAGCCGGCGCTTGACGGGCGGATCCAGCGGGTCCACCCAGAGTGGCATGACCAAAGCGATCTCGCCGTCGTTGATGGCCACCTGCTGCGGGTCATTGGCCTGGACCAGCCGGTGGAAGGATTTCCGCAGCCGCATGTTTTGACACAGGTTCAAGGCGGCGATCAGGAAAAGGACGGCAAATGCGACCGGTGCCAGCAGGATCGCCTCGTCGATCTCCAACCCGATTTTGCCGAACCGCGTCTTGATGTTCTTCAGGGCGTTGTTGAGTTCCGCTTTGCCTTTTTGGATCTGCGCTTTCTTCTCATTCAGTTGCTCGAACGCGACCCGGCCCGCCTCAGCGGCCTGCTCCATCCGGCGCCCGATCTCCTCGAACTGATGGTCCACCCAGAACCGGTGAACCCCTGCGACCATGTTCTGGTAAATCGGGGACTTCTGACTGAAATTCCGCCAAAAACCAGGGTTTGCCGCCATCTCGCTTCGGATCTGTTCGGTATTCTTTTTTATCCCGCTTTGAAGGTCCGCCTTCCATTGATCGAACTCTTTGATGTTGAGTCTCTTGAAGGGGGCGGCAATCTCATGGGTCAGGATCTCCTGGTATTGGGCGGCACGCGCCGCCATGTATTGCCGGATGCGGCACACCATCCACGGGTCCATGTCGACGGGGGAACCGCAGGATTCCGCCACGGGCCCGAGGTCTTCCGGAAGGGGCGCCACCGGGCCTCCGACAGCCTCTTTTTCGAGGGCCTGAATGTAACCCTCCAAGGGGTTCGGCGCGTTTTCAACCGCCTCAAAAATTTTTTTTAGACCCGTCAGGGCCTTGCGGTAGGTACCAACCCGCTCATCCTGCTGGGAGATGTCTTGGGACAGCCGTTCCAATTCAATTTTGGTCTCACGCGCATCGACCTGCAGGAACAGAAAGGGGAAGAGGATCGAAAATACGAAAATAATCGACAGGGATATGTGACCGACGTGAGTCGCGGTGAAGACCTTGGAATTGCTCTTGTAACGCTCGAAGAGCCGTTTGACATGTTCGTCTACTGCTTTCTGAAAATTTTTGTCGTTTTCGGTCATGCGTAGCGACCCTTTCCCTTTCCAACCCAGGCTCACGACCGTTTCCTGGTTCGCAAACACAGCGGTCTAAAAATTCCGGTTCCTTTTGACTTTTTCTCGCCGGATCCACGATCAATAACGGGGGTGAAAGTGTGGAGAATATAAACGCCGAAATGGGCCTGTCATGACCCCTCCGGGCTCACCGGACGGCACGGAGACTCATATGTATCGCGGCGCCTCACCGCCCCATGCGCCGGTCGCAGGCGCTTGAAATGCGGTTGATCAGGCCCAGGTCCCGGCCCGTCTCGCCGGCGGTGTTGAACTCCACGTGCACGCTGCCGTCCGCCT
>JAWOJK010000147.1:0-4846 GCA_046481705.1 Desulfobacterales bacterium
CTGCCGATATGATTGTCTGAAAAGGATGTTTCCTGAATGGTAAATTGCTGGTTATTAATGGTGGGTGGATTATTTACCGAAACTACCGGTGAATTCCCGACCAGGTTAATGGTGATCTTGGCTGTGGATCCGCTGATCGTCGCCTCGAGCCTCGCCGCCCCGATCGGGTCGTATTTCAATGTCCGCATCGATTTGAAGCCCTTTCTGATCATCATGGCGGTTGTGCTGGCGTTGGCGGGCGTGCGCATGCTGCTCTCGCCGCCGGGCGACGCCGAAGGCGACGGCATGCCACCGTCGAAAAAGTTTGCCGGCGGCATCGCCATCGGTGCCTGCATCGGTTTCATGGGCGGTCTGCTGGGCATCGGCGGCGGGGTTTTCGTGGTGCCGCTTCTGATCTATGTTCTGAAGACGCCGACCAAAATCGCCGCCGCGTCATCGACTTTTATCGTGTGCTTTTCCTCCTTGACCGGTTTTCTGGGCTACGCCGCCATTGAAAAGATCAACTGGGTGTTCATCCTGCCGGCTGCCGTGGCTTCTTTTGCAGGCGGGCAGGCCGGGGCCAGGATCATGAGTAGCCGGCTGAAGGGCAAAAGCATCCGGGTCATTTTCAGCATCATTCTTTTTGCCTTGTGTGCCAAACTGCTGCATCAGTCTTTTCTGGGCTGACCGGCCCTCAAGCTGGAGGGGTGGCCCCTCCGGGGGGCTGATCGCGTAGAGCGTTTTGCCGCGGTCATCTGACCCGCGCCGGGGTGAGGGTTCTGCTGTTGGCGGTCACCGATCCAAGGAAGCACGATGAGCGAAGCCGTATTCATACAAGACTTGACCAAACGCTTTGGCAAGATCCAGGCGCTTGACGGGATTTCCTTCTGCGTCAAACGGGGCGAGCTGTTCGGTTTTCTCGGCCCCAATGGCGCGGGCAAAACCACCACCATCAACATGCTCACCGGTCTGGCGCGCCCGGATACGGGCACGATCCGGATTGGCGGCATCGACTGCACGGGCAACCCCCGGGCGGCCCAGCATCTCGTTGGCGTTGTGCCGGATGAAAGCAATCTCTACCCGGAGCTCAGCGGCTTCGACAACCTGTGCTTCTGCGCCGCGCTCTACGGAATGGGCAAGACCCAGCGGCAGGCCCGCGCCCGGGAGCTTCTGGAAACTTTCGGGTTGGCCCCGGCCGCCGGCCGCAAGTTCGGCGGCTATTCCAAGGGCATGAAGCGCAAGCTGACCATCGCCGCCGGGATCATCCACCAGCCCCGGATCCTGTTCCTGGACGAGCCCACCACGGGCATTGACGTGGCCAGCGCCCGGCAGTTGCGGCAGTTGATCGCCGACCTGCACCGGGAGGGGACCACCATCTTCCTGACCACCCACTACATCGAGGAGGCCGAACGGCTCTGCGAGCGCATCGCCATTATCGTGGGCGGCCGCATCGTGCGCATCGCGACGGTCGAGGACCTGCTTCAGCCGGTGCAGGAGAAACATGTGATGCGGATCGCCTGCGCAACAACCCCGGACGATCTGCTCGCCAAGCTCTGCGAAACGTTTCCGGGTCTGGCATTCACCGTCCCGGCACAAGGTCTGATTCGGGTGGAGGCCGACGAACCCGTGCGCGTGGGGGAGCTGGTCCGCTTTCTTGAAGACCGGGGGATAGAGGTCAGCGAGGCCCGCCGGATGCGGCCCGCGCTGGAGGACATCTTCGTTCGGATTACCGGTATCGCGGCGGACGCCATGCGCGGGGAGAAGGAGAAAAAGGGGGGTGGCGCATGAGGGACTGGATCGCTTTCTGGAACATCCTGCTCAAGGACATGCGGACCTATTACCTGAAACCGCCCAACATCAGCTGGGGCCTGATCTTTCCGCTGGCCTGGACGGGGATGTTCTTCATCCGCTCCGGCAGCGGGGCGGAAAGCATCCCGACGTTGCTGCCGGGCGTTGTGGCGGTCTCGATCCTGTTCGGCACCACCTCCATGCTGGCGGTGACGGTGACCTTCGAAAAGAAGAACCGCTCCTTCGAGCGCCTGCTGCTCGCCCCAATCCCCTTCGAGCTGCTGATGCTGGCCAAGACCAGTGGGGCCATCCTTTTCGGCGTGGCCAACGCCTTCGTGCCGGTGGCCATGGCCGCCTTTCTGACCGACCTGTCGCAGGTGGCCTGGGGCGTGTTCGTTGCTGCGGTCTTGCTGATCGCCGTGGCCTCGACCTTTCTCGGCCTTTTCATCGCTGTCGCGGTCAGCGAGGTGTTCGAGGCCCAGACCTTCTCCAATTTTTTCCGCTTCCCCATGATGTTCCTCTGCGGGCTCTTCTTCCCGATCGAAAGGCTGCCCGTTTTCTTAAAACCCCTCGCCTACGCATTGCCCCTGACCTACGGGGCCGACGTCCTCCACGGGGCCGTGCACGGCGGCCACGTCATGCCCTTCGCCCTGGACCTGGCGCTGCTGGGTGGTTTCTGCATCGCGCTTTTCGCCGCTAGCCTCTGGAACATCCAACGCAAATGGATCGCCTGAGCCTTTCCCCCCGAAGCCGGCCGGCCGGTGGGGCGGTCGGCTGATGCGCGCCAGCGCTCAGAAGCGGTAGCCGACACCCATACCGATGAAGTCCGAGGCGCCGTGTACGCCGTCGAAAAGACCGAAGACGCCCGAACGATGATGGATGCGGCCGCTCCAGTACCAGCGACTCCCCGGCGGCGCGAGGGTCAGCTCGAACATCAGGTAGTTGAGCAATTGGGTCGCATGGGAATGATTTTTCTTCTCGAGTTCGGGGGTTTCGGTGGCCCAGGAGAGCCCCTCCCCCACCGCCAGGGTGGTGTTCAGACGTCGATCCCAGGGGAAATGGTGCCAGCGGGCGACCACCAGGGCGTTGAACTCGAAATGGTCCTGATCGCCGAAGTGCCTGACCACCTGCCCCTCGCCCTCCCAGCCCAGAAATTTTCCGGTGCGGGCAAACTCGCGGTTCAGGGCCAGCGCGACCAGGTAGGAATCTTCCAGCGAGTGGCCGAGGAGAAAGATATCCTCGAGCCGGTCCCGCGTGTAAAGCGCGCCATAGCCCAGCAGGGTCCAGGGGTGCGCGCTTCCGGTCGCAACAGCCGGCGGCGGTAACAGGATAAGGTAGATAGCCGCCGCAAGGCAGAACCAGTGCAAAAATCGCATCGGAGACCGGATATCCTTTCATTGGGGAGCATGAGCGTGCGTCGGGGCAGGGCCTGCAGGAGGCTTTCTTAGCGAAAGGCGGCGGCAAAGGCAAGGGCTTGGTCCATCAGGGCAGGGGGGATCGCTGGCGGTGGCGGCGGATCGCCGTTACGTCGAGGAGGCGCCCTCAAAGGCGGCATCGGGTTGACGGTTGTCGGGAACCACCACCACCTGCCCTTTGTGGCGCAGGATGTCCACCTGCACGCCGTAGACCGCCGCCACCATCTCGGCCGAAATCTGGTCGGGTCGGCCCCAGGCGAACACCCGCCCGGCTTTGATAAAGAGAAAGCGGTCGGCAAAGCGGAATGCCAGGTTCAGATCGTGCATGGTGAGCACCGCGGCGAGCTGGTGTTCGCGCACCACGCGGCGGATGGTAGCCAGAATATCGAGCTGGTTTTTGAGATCCAGGCTGCTGGTGGGTTCATCCAGCAGCAGTACCCGCGGCTCCTGCACCAGGGCCCGGGCGATGCAGACTTTCTGAAGTTCGCCGCCGCTCATTTCGTCGATGTGGCGCAGGGCCAGATGTTCCAGCCCGAGTTGGCGCAAGGCCCCGTTGACCTTGAGCAGATCTTCGCGGTCGGCTTTCCAGCGCAGGTGGGGTTTACGACCCAGGAGCACCGCGTCGAAGGCCGTCATCCGCCCGGCCTCGTGGCGCTGGGCTACGTATCCCAAATGTTTGGCGATCTCTGCCGGGCTGGTCTGAAAAACATCCAGATCCGACACCCGCACGGTTCCGGACCAGGGTCGAATCATGGCGTTGATGCAGCGCAGCAGCGTGGTCTTGCCCACGCCGTTGGGCCCTAAAATGGCCAACAGCCGGCCGCGCTCCAGGCTGAACCCCAGGTCCTTCAGGATCAATTCCCCGTTTCGGTACCCGATGCGAATGTCTTCGACCGCGAGCATCAGCGCCTCCGCCTTTGGATGAGCAGGTAAAGAAATGTGGGTGCGCCCAAAAAGGCGGTCAGAATCGACACCGGCAGGACATGCGGCGCGAGCATCAGCCGGGCGATAGTGTCCGATGCCAGCAGCAGTATGGCGCCGGTCAGGCAGGCGGCGGGCATCGCGAAGCGGTGATCGTCGCCGATGATCCGGCGCACGATATGCGGGCAGATCAGCCCCACAAACCCGATGATGCCTAAAAAGGCGACGATGACGGCGGTGATCACCGAAGCGACGAGCATGCCGGCCATACGCACCCGCTGGACCCGGACCCCCAGACTGCGGGCGGTTTCATCGCCGGCATCGATGGCGTTGTAGTTCCAGCGGTTGAACACAAAAAAAACAACCCCGAAAACCACCGCCACGGCCATGAAGCCCACCTCTCGCCAGCCGGCGCGCCCCACATCCCCGAAGGTCCAGAAAACCATCGCCGCCAGCTGCACGTCATCGGCAAAGTACTGCAGAAACATGGTGCCGGCCGAAAAGAGCGACCCCAGCGCAACACCGCTCAAGACCATCACCTCGGGGGTGGCCCCCCGGATGCGGGCGATGCCGATGATGATCAGAGAGGTGGCCATGCAGGCGATGAAGGCGGACGCGGTGGTCAGCCAGGGGTTGGCGATGGTCACCGCGCCCACCTGGGTGGATTGCATGGCGCCCGTGCCGCAGAGCATCACGGCAAAGGCTGCGCCGAAGGCCCCGGCCTGGGAAATCCCCAAGGTAAA
>JAWOJK010000149.1:0-24617 GCA_046481705.1 Desulfobacterales bacterium
TGCGCGCGGCGATGGTGTTGGGGGTCGCCCCGCAGAGCCCTTTGCGCTCGTCGCTGCTTTCGTCGTAGTCTTTGGGCAGCGGCAGACGGCAGGGTCCCATGCCGCAGTTCTTGCAGCAAATCCCCTGGGTTCCGATATTGCAAGCCTTCATGGTGACCGACCGGTCAAAAACCGTGTCGATACCAAGCGCCTGGGCACGGCGCAGCATTACCTGGGTAGCGGTGTCGATGGTGGCGGCTACAGGATCCGCAAGTTTGTCCTTTTTGGCGGTCTTGAGCTCTTTTGCGGCTTTTACGACTTCTTCTGCCATTTATCGGTTCCTCCTCAACGTTGTATACACTTCGGTACTTTGTAAACGGCATCTTCAAATGGCGTCAGGCGGCCATCAGGAAGCGTGGCGTCGGTGAATCCACTGCAGTTTGTCGATGACCTTGTCGATGCTGGGCTTCTGGACTTCGGCGGGGGTCTTGGTGACCTCGCCGGCAGCGGCTTTGACCGCACCGTGAGCGCCGCCTTGGGCCACCCGGGCCTCGCGTTCTTTTGCCCGCTTGGCGCGGATTTCGTCCATCTCGGCCTCGACCTTGGCCTTTTCGGCCGCGGCGGCCTGGGCTTCGGCATCCGCCTTGGCCTTGGCATCGGCTTCGACTTTGGCCTTGGCAGCCGCTTCGGCCTTGGCCTTGGCGTCGGCGTCGGCTTTGGCCTTGGCGTCGGCATCGGCCTTGGCTTTGGCTTCCGCCGCCGCTTTGGCCTGGGCTTCGGCTTGCGGGTCGACCTTGGTTTCTTCCTTCACGGCTGCGGGCTTGGCCGCTTCCTTGACCGCTGCGGGTGCAGCCGGAGCTGCCGGTTTTGCGGCCGGCGCGGCCTGGGCAGCCGGCGCGGCCTTCTTTGCGGCCGGAGCGGCCGGAGCGCCTTTTTTCTTCTCTTCCACGATGGTCAAGTCCGGTTCCGGGGCGAGCGCGGCCAGATCGATGTCGACATCATCCAGCTGCTTGGCGATGGGTGCGACCTCGGCGGCGGAGCCACCGGCCAGCGCCAGGTCGATGAAGGAGCGCACCAGCCGGGCGGACTCGGGATGCCGCATGATCAGTATGTCCGAGCCGGCCAGCAGGTAGGTCACAGCCCCCACGGCCTCCATCATGATGCCGCGTTTTTCGGGATCGCCCAGGGTCGGCGCATCAGTCGCGGCCAGCTTGGCTTCTTTGCACTTCCAGACCTCGTTACCCAGGTTGTTGATGAGCGGAAACTGCAGTTTGTCGTCGCCCTGTTGGAGTGCGGCCATACGCAGGCGCTCCATCACGGAGTAACTGTACTCCATCCCGTAGCCGAGCCCGCCGGTGGTGGGGTCGATGATCACGCGGTTCATTGGGACACCGAGATTTTCCAGGAGAATGTTGACCTGTTTGGCGAGGTTGACATCGATCGGGGAGGAGGAGATGATGATGTGGCCGTAGCCCATGGCGGCGGCCCCGATGCTTTTGTGGTTGGCATCTTCCACCGGCCCGAGCACGAGGGTGTGATCCTGGCATTCCTCGGCCACTTTTTTAAATACCTGCTCGTCTTTCTTGACATTGGCGGTCCCCCAGACAATCAGGGGCACGTTGATCGCATCGGCGACTTTTTTGACGGTTTTGGCGGCTGTTTCGGGGCTGGCATCGCTGCCGTTGGGGTCCGTGCTTTTCAGCTGCAGCACGATCAGGTCGGCTCCGTAGGATTCGATGCATTTTTTTGCCCATGCCGCCGGATCTGAAATGACATCCTCGAAGGATTTAAGCGCGGCTGCGGGCCAATCATCCGGTTTGATGTCCCAGACCTCCATCGCGATTTTGGGCTTGCGGGGCATCTCCCCCTCGAACTGGTAGAAGGGGTAGCATGTTTCCCCACCGACAGTGACCGCCTTGTCGCCACTGCCCAAGGTGATTTCCTTTATGCTCCCGGCATAAGATTCTTTGAAAAATTCGAAGCCCAATGTTACCTCCTTGTGGAAAAAGTTTGTCGGTAAGATCCGATTACCCAACTCCCAACCTTGCGGCCGACCGGAAGTCATCCGGGACCTGGACTACTGTGTCAATCCGCCTCCTTTCCAAATTTGGCTGTAGTTCTGATCATCGCCATATTCTCCCGGAAGCCACGGCTCCAGGGTGTAGTCCACGCCGCAAACCGGACGGGCGCTGGCGCCCCGCCGCGCTCCGGTTAAAATAACTTACATCCCGACCGCCTTCATGTGATACACATTTAGCAAATATTTTGACTTATATTACAGGGTTTTGTTTGTCAAGAGAGGAGTGGCCCGGGAACGCTTTTTTTGAGAAATAACCAATAACCCCCGCCCACCCGTGACCCCGCGGCGCCCGCACGGACCGGCCGAAACACCTTTGCGGCCCGCCCTGGGACCGCCCTCAGGACGTCTGGTGCCTGCGCGCCGCCATCCGCTCCTTGACCTTGGGGAACAGGTTGATATCCGTGTGGGGCAGGAAAAGCGCCGCCACGTAATGGTCCATAAAGGAGGCGGTTTCCGAAAGCTCGAAATTGGTCATCATCCGGGTGACCGCCGTCACGTCCCGCCGAATGCGGTTGGTCAGCGAACTCATGCGGGCCCCCAGAAGCGAGCTGTTGCCGACGAAGATCACCTTGTCCGGGTCGATTTCGGGCAAAAGCCCGATGGTCATGGCCTTTTCCAAGTCCACATAACTGCCGAAGCCACCGGCCAGGATGATCCGCTCCAGATTTTCGATTCCCAGCCCGACCTCGTCCAGCAGGGTCATACAGCCGCTGTACATCGCGCCCTTGGCGCGGATCAGGTTGTCGATGTCGATTTCGGTGAGCACGACGTCGCGGCCGATCTGGGTGACATCCGCGCGGGCGAGCACGTATTCCCAGATGCCCTCGGTTTCACGCACCCGGTCGGTGGCCAGATCGCGGTTGAACTTGCCCAGGTTGTCGATGACGCCGGCCTCGAAGAGCGCGGCGACGATGTTGATCAGGCCGGAGCCGCAGATGCCGCGGACGCCGACGTTGCCGACGGTGATGTTCATCGGCTCGAGGGTCAGCGGGTCGAGGGAAAAGTCTTCGATGGCGCCCTTTTCGGCACGCATGCCGAACGTGATGCCGCCGCCCTCGAAGGCCGGGCCGGCCGAGCAGGCGGCGCAGGCCATCCAGTCCTTGTTGCCGATGACGATCTCGGCGTTGGTGCCGATGTCCATGAAGAGGGTCAGCTCCTCGTGGCGATACATGCCCGAGCCCATCACGCCGGCCACGATATCACCGCCGACATAGCTGGAAATCTGGGGATAGAACAGGGCCATGACATGGTCGCCGAGCGCCAGCCCCAGATCCACCGCGCGGATCGGGGGATAGAGGGTGGAGGCCGGCACATACGGCGAGCGCCGGATATAGCGCGGGTTGATGCCGCAGAAAAGCTGCGTCATGGTGGTGTTGCCGGCCAGAGTGATCTGGGTGATGTTGTCGCGGTCGATCGCCGCTTTGCGGACGATCCGGTCGATGATCTGGTTGGTGGTTTTCAGCACGGCCGCCTGGAGTTTGGCCATACCGTTTTTTTCGGAAAAAACGATCCGGCTGATGACATCCTCGCCGTAGCTGATCTGGCCGTTGAAATCCCCGTGCTGGGCCAGGACCTCCCCGGAGTTGAGGTCCAGCAGCTGGCCGAAGACGGTGGTGGTGCCGATATCGACGGCCACGGCATACGAACGGTCGGTGGTGTCACCCGGCTGGATGTCGATGATCCGGTTTTTGCCGTCCGGGCGCACCGGCCGGGCGATGGTCGCGGTGACCCGAAAGCCGTCGGCGCGCAGGACATCGGGTATCTTGCGCAACACCGGCAGGTCCACCTCCAGGCGGTGATCGCCGAAGTTGGCTTGCAGAAAGCTGATCAGGCGGCTGGTGTCGGCCAGGTTATCCTGGGTGGTGGGTTCCGGCAGGGCCAGGTAGCGCTTTTCAACGGGCGGCATGAAAAGCCCCTGCTCCTTGAGCTCGTTGAAGTTCATCTGGCGGATGCGCGCGGTGCGCCGCTCGCCGACGGTTTTGTTCAACACGCTGGCGTCAACGGCCGATTCGATCGGAATGCGCACGACGACATCGCTGAGGATCCGGGTCTGGCAGGCCAGGCGGACACCGGAGGCGATGTCCGCCTGACTGAGCTTTTCGCTGATCCCCCCCTCGACTTCGCCGCTTTCGATAATGACGCGGCATTTTCCGCAGACCCCCTCACCGCCGCAGGAGGCGTTGACGTGCACCCCGGCCGCCATCGCGGCCCGGATCAGCGGCTCGCCCGTATCCAGCGAAACCGTGATGTCGTGGGGCAGAAACGTGACTGTGAAACTGCTCATCTCAGATCTAACCTCATGTGGGAAAAGGGTTCCGCCGGGCGGCTGCCGGCGGCGCCGGGGTTTGCGCGGGAAACCGCCCGCCGCCGCATTCAGGCGCCCGCCTTGCCCGCGCTGACCGGGGTGTCGAACTTGCAACTGAGGACGAGCATGTCGCCGTCGAAAATCGTTTTGATTTGGTAAGGCAGGTAATTAAACAGCCGGATCATCCCCTGGTTCTGGGGTGAGGTGTAGGCCACCAGCCCGGAGATGCCGTTTTCACGCGCCGCCTCGGCGAGCTTCAGGATCAGGACCCGCCCCAGCCCCTTGCCCTGGTATTCGCGGCTGACCGAAAAGGCCACCTCGGCCAGGTTGGCGGCCGGGTCCAGCAGGTACTCGCCCACGGCAACGACCTTGCCGAAGCCGAATTCGCCCACCAGCGCCACGATCGCCAGATCGTTGACGTAGTCGATGGCGTACATGCTTTCCACGTCACCGCGCAGGAAACTGGTTTTCTCGTGAAAGAAGCGTGAGATCACATCGGCCTTATCGAGGGTGTAGAAATGCTCCTGAATCCGGCGTTCGTCGACGGGTTTGGAGGGCCGGATGGTGATCTCCTCGCCGTCGATTTCAAGGATTTCCTCCAGTTTGACGGGATAGACGCCGGAAACCGACTCTTTCAGGGTGCGCTCGGCCCCCAGCAGCCCCATTTCCTTGGCCCGGCTGAAGAGCTCTTCGCGAAAATCGGGGTGAGCGATGCTGATCATCCCCATGGCGCGCTCCTGCAGGCTTTTTCCAAAGAGATTGACCGCACCGTATTCGGTCACGACGTAGTGCACGTCGCCGCGCGGGACCACCACGGCGGTGTCACCCAGGAGCGGAACGATCCGGCTCTTTGCCCCCTGCTCAGCCGTTGCGGGCAGCATCAGGATGGCCTTGCCGCCTTCGGACTGCGCCGCCCCGCGCATGAAGTCGACCATCCCGGTGACGCCCGAGAAATGGTTGAACGGCAGGGCGTCGGCGGCCACCTGGCCGGTGAGGTCCATGGCCATGGCCACGTTCATGGAGACCATTTTGTTGTGACGCGAAATGATATTGGGATCGTTGACGTAATCGGAGGGATAGAACTCGATGGAGGGGTTGTCGTCCAGAAATTCGTAGAGATTTTGGGTGCCGATGGCGCTGCTGGCCACCAGTTTGCCGTCGTTGAAGCCTTTTTTGCGGTTGGTGACGACCCCTTCGGATACCAGCCGCATCAACCCGTCGGTGAGATATTGGGTGTGCACCCCCAGATCGTTTTTGTCCGAAAGGGCCAGCAGGGTGGCCTGGGGGGTGGCGCCCAGGCTGATTTCAATGGTGGAGCCGTCCTCGATCAGGCGGGCGATCAGCCGCCCGATGGTGTTGGCCGACTCCATGTCGGGCATGCGCCCGATGGTCAGCACGTCCTCGTCGTGCTCCACGATGATGTCGACGTCGTTGACGTGAATGAAGCTGCGCCCCAGGATGCGGGGCATGCGGCTGTTGACCTGGGCGATCACCAGGTCGGCTGATAGGGCGGCGGCCAGGGTGATGTCCACCGATACGCCCAGGCTCATCCAGCCGAAATCGTCCGGCGCGCTCACCTGGATCAGCGCGACGTGGATCGGCAGCCGGCGGCTCTTGAACAGCCGCGGGATCGCCGAGAGGTTGATGGGTGTGATGAAGCGCTTGTTCTGGGCAATGTGTTTGGCGCTCGCAGAGCCCAGGTAAAACGAGCGGATATTGAGGTTCTGGCACTGGGTCTTGTCGGCGATCATGGTCAGCGGTGTGCTTTCCAGGGTCAGCAGGCGAACGATTTCCAGATCGGTAAGACGGTTGGAAACCGCCGAAAGCGCCCTCACCAGGCACTGCGGCTCGCCGCAGGAGGACCCGATAAACACCCGTTTGCCGGGCCGAATCAGGCCGATGGCCTCCGCGGCGGACCGCCTTTTCTCGACGTAATTATCCGCCCAATACCCAGAGTCTGCCATTCCGATCCCCTCTTGGTGAAAGTGGTTCCGATGGCCCCGCAGGCCCGGGTGACCCCACCGGTCGGTGCCGCACCCGGCCGGGAGCTCTTGGGGCCCGGGCGAGGCCGCCCGAGTTTCAAGCAATTACGCAGCAGCTTTATCAAGTTTCCCCCCGGCAAACAAGCCCTTTCGGTTAATACGCCGTCGGATTGCGGGGTCGACCGCTGCATGCCAGCGGTCGGGCGCCACCCCGGGAAAACGCCTGGCGGCCGCCAGAAGCCGTGGTTGCCGGAAAAAGGCCAGAGAAACTGTAATCGAATTCATTTACTATCGCCAACTTCATCAGTTGACAATTCATCATGAGCTATTTAAAAAACGAATGTCGAAAAATTCGCCCTGGGGTGCCAAACGCCTCAGCGCCCCGTTATGCGCGGGGGTGACCACCAGCCCAACCGCTAACGTCAAGGATCACACGAATGGAATTGCTCAAAAGGCTCTGCACCTGGATCGACACCCTCAACAGCTGGGTCGGCCGCGGCGTTTCCTGGGTTACGGCGCTGGTGGTTGCGGTGGTCTTTATCGACGTTGTCATGCGCTACACCGTCAAGATCAGTTTCGTTTTCACCCAGGAGCTGGAGTGGCACCTCTTCGCCTTTATCTTTCTCATGGGAGCCGGCTATACGCTCCTCAAGGACGGACACGTGCGGGTGGACATCATCTACCAACAGCTCGGCCCGCGCGCCCGGGCCTGGATCAACCTGATCGGTGTCATTTTTTTTCTCCTGCCGGGATGTTACCTGGTTTTTTCCACCTCCCTGAATTTTGTCTACAACTCCTGGAGCGTCCTGGAAGGGTCCCCCGATCCCGGCGGCATCCCCTACCGGTTCATCATCAAGGCCACCATCCCGGCCGGCTTCCTGCTGATCGCCCTGCAGGGGGTTTCGCTGGGCATCAAGAGCTGGCTCACCATCCGCGGCCTTGACTTGCCAGAAGAGCGGGGGGGGCGCTGATGGAATATCTACCCGGTTGGATGTTTCTCGCCCTGACGATTCTCCTGATGGCCGGCTTTCCGGTGACCTTCACCCTGCTCGGCACAGCGCTTTTTTTCGGACTGATCGGTTTCGGTTGGTCTTTTTTCAACCTCCTGCCACTGCGGATCTGGGGCGTCATGACCAACGTCACCCTGCTGGCGGTGCCGCTTTTCGTTTTCATGGGGGTCATGCTGGAGCGTTCGGGGCTTGCCGAGGAGCTGCTGGACACCATGGGGCTGGTGTTCGGGCGCATCCGCGGCGGGCTGGCGATATCGGTGATCGTGGTGGGGGCCCTGCTGGGCGCCTCCACGGGCATCGTGGGCGCCACGGTGGTCACCATGGGGCTGCTGGCGGTGCCCACCATGCTGAAAAGAGGCTACCACAAGGAGCTGGCCACGGGAACCGTATCGGCATCCGGCACCCTGGGGCAGATCATTCCCCCCAGCATCGTGCTGGTGCTGATCGGCGACATTGTCGGGGTACCGGTCGGGGACCTTTTCATGGGCGCGGTGTTGCCCGGATTCCTGCTGGTGGGGCTTTACATTATTTACGTGCTGCTGGCGGTGTGGATCCGGCCCGATTGGGCGCCCAAAATCTCCAAGGCCGAAATGGCGGCCCTGACCCCGGCCATCCTGCTGCGCAAAATCAGCCGCGCCCTTTTCCCGCCGCTTTTCCTGATGGTGGCGGTCCTGGGCTCGATCTTTGCCGGGGTGGCCTCACCCACCGAGGCGGCCGCGGTCGGCGCGGTCGGCGCCACCGCACTGACCGTTGCCAACCGCAAATTCAACCTCGCCATGCTTCAGGTCGTGATGGACGCCACCCTCAAGCTGACCTGCATGGTGTTCATCATCCTGGTGGGCGCGGCCGCCTTCGGGCTGGTGTTCCGGGGTATGGGCGGCGACCATTTGGTGCGCGATTTCCTGGGCGGCATCGCCGAAAATCACGGCAAATGGTTTGTCCTCGCGTTCGTCATGGGCCTGATCTTCGTGATCGGTTTTTTCCTGGATTTTATCGAGATCACCTTTATCCACGTGCCGGTTTTGGCCCCCATCATGATCGAGTTCGGCTTCGACCCGATCTGGTTCTGCGTCCTGATCGCCGTCAATCTGCAGACCTCTTTCATGACGCCGCCGTTTGGTTTTTCACTGTTCTACCTCAAGGCGGTGACGCCGCCGGAAATCTCGACCGGCAACATTTATCGCGGCATCATCCCCTTTGTCCTCTTTCAACTGGTAGGCCTGCTGCTCGTGGTATTTTTTCCAACCCTCGCGACGTGGCTGCCCAAGGTCGTCTTTGGTTTTTAAAATTCGGGGAGTGCTGCGGGCGGCCAAAGCGACGGCCGTCAGGCGTTCCCCAATTTTTGAATTCAATTCATTTATAGAATTTGGTTTTGTTTTTTCTTGATTTTATAGCCATTTGCAATTAATTATCGAAATTGTTGGCCGTTAGGGGTAATGCGGTTGCATCGGGGTTAACCTCAGACACGCGAAAGGGGAGTGGACCGGATGAAAAGACGCGAATTTTTGAAGAAGTCGGGCACCGCGGCCGCAGCCGTCGCCGCCAGCAGCATGGCGGCGACGGCCGTAATGGCCGCGGAGAAAACCTACAACTGGAAAATGGTCACCACCTGGCCACCCAATTTGCCGGTTTTACAGACCGGGGCGGAAAGATTCGCCAAACGGGTGACGGAGGTCTCCCAGGGCCGCCTCAAGATCGAGGTGTTTGCCGCCGGTGAGCTGGTCCCGGCACTGGGCGTATTTGACGCCGTTTCCGCCGGCACCGTCGAGGCGGGCAGCGGCGCCTCCTATTACTGGGCCGGCAAGACCCCCGCGGCCCAGTGGTTCTCATCGGTGCCTTTCGGCCTCAACCCCCAGGGCAACAACACCTGGTTCTACAGCGCCGGCGGGCTCCAGTTGTGGGAAGAGACCTATGCGCCTTTCAACGTCATCCCGCGCCCCCAGGGCAATACCGGCGTCCAGATGGGCGGCTGGTTCCGGAAAAAAATGAACACCATCGAGGACTTCAAGGGCCTCAAGATGCGCATCCCCGGGCTAGGCGGCAAGGTCGTCGCCAAAGCCGGCACCACCGTCGTGCTGCTGCCGGGCGGGGAGATTTTCACCTCTCTGGAGCGCGGGGTCATCGACGCCACCGAGTGGGTCGGCCCCCTGCTCGACCTGCGCGCCGGATTCTACAAGGCCGCCCCGTACTATTACTACCCCGGCTGGCACGAACCCGGCACGACCCTCGAGGTGATTTTCAACAAACAGGCCTACGAGTCCCTGCCCAAGGACCTTCAGGCACTGCTGGACGCGGTGGCCATGGAAACCAACCTCTGGAGCCTGTGCGAGGCCGAGGCCGGCAACGGTGCCGCGCTTGAGACCCTGATCCGCGACCACAAGGTCAACCTGTTGAGCTTTCCCGAGCCATTGATGAACGACCTTCGCAAAATCTCCAAGGAGGTGCTGGAAGAGGAAGCCGACAAGGACGCCCAGTCGCGCAAGGTGCACGAGGCCTTCAAAAAATTCCAGGCCCAAATCGGCGTCTGGGGGTCGGTCTCCGAGTATTCCTACTACAATGTCATCGCCGACAAGTTCAGCACCAGGGCCTGATCGGCGCAAGGCCCGCAATAAGATATCGGTTAAACACCAACAGGCGCCCCTGCCCACGTGCGGGGGTGCCTGTTGGTGTCTGAATCGCCGCATCCCGTCAGCATGCCAACCCGATAGAAGTCATCCGCTTTGCCGTTAAGCCCGCCGGCGGCGCGGCCGATATGAAACTCATCACCCGAGATGACAGCCATCGGAGCGCCCGATCGGCGGCAGTTGGCCGGCCCTGTCTTGCGACCGGAGACAAACGCGCCTGTTCAGGTATATTATTTTTTTTGACAACCACCCTGAGTTTACTTAGGGTTCACGAGATTGGATTATAATTCGGATTCCCGAGATCAATTCGTAACGCGACACCGTCGGCCCACGAGTCTTTCTTTCCCCGGACGTTGGCAAGCGGGTCGAACCGGGGTTTAAAGGGGGCTTTGATGAATGATTTTCTTCATTCGCTTCGCAACGCAATGGACAAAAGAAACGACAAGAACCGTCGGAATTACAACGGCAACCAGTTCAACCCGGCAGACCGGCGCCGGCCCAAAGACCCCCGCTATGGCAACAACCGCCAGTCCATCGACAACAACCCGCTGAGCCAGCTGCTGACCGAATTACTGCCGGAAATTAAAAAAAGCCTGGGAAGTCTGGCCGAAAACCAGGATCGCCTGATCGATGCCGAGGTCCAACGGGCGGCTGCAGAAGCCCGCACGGCCGATGCACTGGAACAGATTGCGGGGAGCCTGGCCAAGCTGATCGAGGCTCAACAGGGCGATCCCCGCAGCACCGCAACACTTGCGCCGCTTCCGTCCCCGGCCCTGTTGCTGCCCCATGCCCTCCGGCCTGCGTCCGGGCCTGGGCCCGACCGTGAACCCGTCTTGGCCACCATTCGGGCCCTGCGGGAAAACGGCCTGAGTTTTTCGGCTATCGCCGCATACCTAACGGAAAACGACATTCCGACTTTTTCCGGCAAAGGGCGGTGGTGCGGCCAGACCGTTCACAAGCTCATCAAGCAGCAGCTGCAATAGGAGACCCGCATCACGGGCGTGCGCGACACTCGCCCATCCGGCGGCAGGCTGCGCTGGAGGCAGAAATCGGGTGTATCGAGCGCCATCCCAATTCAAAGGCCGGAAGGGGCGCCCCCGCCTTGGGAACCGCCCGCCCGGCCTTTTTGAGGCGTGTCCGCCGAGGTTCAGGCGGAAGCGGCCAGATTGCCCTTCTGATAAAGCGGGGAAATATTGCGCAGCGATGTGACGACCTTCTTGAGGGCTGCCAGGAAACGGTCCACTTCGGCCGCGGTATTTTCGACCCCAAATGCGATCACCAGCGTCCCCTGGGCATCGGCATGGCTGAGCCCGATCGACAACAGCACGTGGGAGGCCCGCAGCGAGCCGGTGGCACATGCGGAGCGTGTCGACACCGCGAAATTCTCGTCATCCAGCATCAGCACGACACTCTCGCCCTCGATGTATTTGACGGACACCGACAGCAGGTGGGGCAGGCAATGCGCCAGATTGGTGTTGATGATATAGTCATCGATGTAGCCGGGTAAATCGGCCACCAGTTTGTTGCGCAGCCCACTCAGGTGCTGAACCCGTTTGTGCATGTCGCGCCGCGCGGCCTCCGCCGCGACCCCGGCCCCGATGATGCCGATCAGGTTCTCGGTGCCGGCCCGTTTGTTGTGTTCTTGAACCCCACCCTCCAAGAGCGGCCAGACGCGCGTCCCGCGCCGGATAAACAACCCGCCGACACCCGTGGGGCCGTAAAACGTGTTGGCAGCGAAACTGAGCAGGTCCACCCCCAGCGCCTGGACGTCGAGCGGCAGGATGCCCACCGAGTCGACGGCATCGGTGTGAAAGATGATGTTCCGGGATTTCACGATTCGTGCGATTTCTGCAATGGGCTGGAGCGTGCCGGTTTCGTTGTTGCTGTGCATGATCGACACCAGGATGGTCTTATCGGTGATGGCCTTGGCGATATCGTCCGGATTGACACGCCCGGATTCGTCGACCGAAACCGATGTCACGCGAAACCCCTGTGATTTTAACCTTTTTACACTGCGAATGACCGCGTTGTGCTCGATGTTGGAGATGACGATATGGTTGCCCTTGTCCACGTTGGCCAGGGCCACCCCCTTGATGGCGTGGTTGACCGACTCCGTGCCGCCGGAGGTAAAGATGACTTCCTTGGATTCGCCGGCGTTGATCAAAGCGGCGACCGCAGAGCGCGCCTGCTCCAGCACTTCAAGCGCTTTTTCACCGGCCGTGTGCTGGCTCGAGGGGTTGTGGTACCCCTCGCGGATGGCCGCAATCATGGCCTCCTGGGCTTCCGGCAGAATCTGGTTCGACGATATGTGGTCAAAGTTAATGACTTTCATCGCAATACCCCTCCTCGCTATCCATAGCGATCAACAAAACCCTGAACTTGCCTCTTCGGACACACACCCCTGCCGCGTCAGGTTCCACGCACGCCCGAGAGCCGGGCGGCCGGTCAGTGCTCTTCCTCCAGGTTGTGCTGGCATGCCTCGCAAAAGGTCACCCCCTCCTGGATTTCGATGTCGCAGTAGGGGCAGTAGCAGTTTTTACCGTGGGCGTGCTCGTTTGCGTGTTTTTCCATGGGAATCGGTTCCTCCCGCTTGCGCCCGGCTTTGCGGTCTTCGAAATCCCGAATGGCCGCCTGCAGGGCATCGGCCCCCAGGTTGGAGCAGTGCAGCTTGTTCTTGGGAAGCCCTTCCAGGGCCTTGGCGACGTCTTTATTGGTGATCTGCTTGGCATCGTCCAGGGATTTGCCTTTGGCGATTTCGGTCAGCATGCTAGAGACCGCGATGGCTGAACCGCAGCCAAAGGTTTGAAACTTGATGTCCGCGATTTGCTCGTCCTGGATTTTGAGGTAGATGGTCATCATATCCCCGCAGAGGGGATTGCCGACCTCGCCGACGCCGTCCGCATCTTCGATTACGCCGACATTTCGCGGGTTTCTGAAATGGTCCATGACCGTCTTGGAATACATCATAGTGGCCTCCGTATCTTAAGCGGGTGGATAAAGTTAAGCGTATCATAAGCACTGATTGCCGCCAGTAAAGCAACAGCGCCGGATATTGCCGGCGGCTGCTTTCAAGACCGCTTGATGCCCCGGACCGCTCAAGGGCGGCCGGGTTGCAAAGCGCTGCGCCGATCTCAGGGGCGTGGGGTTTTTGACATCCGGCCCCGGCCATTTTGACGCCGGCCAGCAGCGTGAGAAGCCGCAAGCCGACACGCGCGCCTGTTTAAGTCCCTTATCCGGCCTCAAAGGCCGCACCGGACGGCCGCGAGCAGAACCCTCGAAAATGCAGATCGGCATCTTTTTTGCTCTCTATATGCCACTGCAACGCCCCGCTTGATGGGGCTCCCACAGAACCACAGCGTCCAAAGGCATATAAAACATGCAGATTGAATCGATGTCGCCCGGCAGCCCGGCACCGACAGCCCCGGCGGACAGCACCGCCGGAGATCCCGCTCAATTCTCACGTTTGCTGGCAGACCGGCTGGGAGACGGCGCTGCCGGGGCGGCCCCATCGTCCGAATGGGTGCCCCTGGGAACCATCAGCACGCGGCGCCCGACTGTTTCCCACCTTCTGATCCGCCACCCCCGCTACGGCGGCGACTGCTGGCGCATCATCCACTCCGAAACCAACCAGGGCAAGGGCTTTGAGCGTCTGCAAAGCGGCACCCGCATCTGGCTGAACCCGGGCACCCGCGAGATCAGTTGGGGGTCAGCAGCAGACCCCGCCGCTTGCGACCGGACCGCTGAGGCTCCGGAAACGGTTTCTGCACCCACAAGCCGGCGCACGGCAACGGCCCTACCCCCCCCGGAGGGTCCCTTTTCGTCCGGGCTGGTCCAGGCGGTGCGGCCCTTTATCGGTCGACCGTACACGGAGATCAACTGCTACGACCTCGTGGTGCAGGGACTAAAAAAAATGGGGATCCGCTATCACGGCGCCGGCGGTCTGAAATCCAGATTGCTGGAAATGGCGCTGGCCGACGGGCGGCCCGCCAACGCCTTCTTGAACGGCGAAGGCCTCATCCAGGCCTCGGGGGAAACGGTGTACACGACGTCGCTGAAGGCTATCGCGACCCCCGCGGAAACCGCCGGGGTGGTCTATGCCGCCATGGCGCCCCACCTGGCTGCCGGCCAGGTCCTCTCCTTTTCGACCCCGACGCGCGGGCATACCGGCGTGATTGCCAGCCACGACAACCAATGGACCTATATCAATTCCGGGCGGGTCGACAACCCCGTGGCTGCTGCCGGCACCGCCAAAGGGGTGAGCGAGGAGGCGTTGCTGGCCGAAATCACCAACTGGCTGCGCCGCGCCCATCGCCGCGGGGAAACGCTGCAGATTACCCTCGGCCGTTTCCAGGATCGCAAGCTGGCCCAATTCCGGGACAACACGACCGCCGTCGTCCAGACCGGATAACCGACCGCAGCACCCCTCCAGCGGACCGTCTGCGGCGGGAGAACCGCCGCCAAACGTCTTTCCCCTGCCGGTCACCGGCGCGCCCGATTGACGCGGCCCTTCCCAATTTGTTAGAGTGAGGAGCACCGAAGATGCCCAGCCGTGAAAGGAAGCAACTGGTATGATAGGTGAAAAATCGGACTACCGAGAGGATCTGGAACGACTGACGGCGGCGTTTGAAACCAGCCATGGCTGCTTTAAGGCCATGCTCTACGCCCGGGAATGCCCCGAAACCGTGTGGAACTTTGTCAACCTGGCCGAAGGCCGCCAGGAAACCATCCGCAAAGGGCGGTTCTACGACGGCCTGAGCTTTCACCGGGTCATTGGCGGGTTCGTGATCCAAGGGGGCTGCCCGCAGGGCAACGGCCTGGGCGGACCGGGCTACCGTTTCAAGGACGAATTCGCGCCCAGCCTGAAACATGACCGTCCGGGGGTGCTTTCGATGGCCAACGCCGGGCCCGACACCAACGGCAGCCAGTTCTTCATCACCCTGGCCCCCACCCCGCACCTGGACGGCAAGCACGCCGTATTTGGCCGGGTAATCACAGGCCTGGAGGTGGTTCAGACCATCGGCGCGGTCAAAACCGGTCCGATGGACCGCCCGGTCGAGGCGCTGACCATCCGTCGATTGGCGATCCAGCGTCCGCCTGACATCTAGTCCTGGAAAAAGCCGTCCTTGCGCATCTTAAAGGCCCTTGCGCCGGAAGTGTAATTTTACACTCCCACCGGCCGCGACCTACCCCATACCCGCCAGCAGGGCCGCCACGCTCTGACCCAAGACGTCGTGGTTGTACCCGCCTTCGAGCAGAGCGAAACAGCCGCCGCCGCAGGCATCGGCGGCCGCTCGCACCAGAGCGCCGATCGCAGCGTAATCCTCGGTGGCCAGCAGCCCGCCCCAATCCTCGCGGTGGTAGTCGAATCCAGCCGAAACGCCGATCAGGTCCACCTGGCGATTGGACAGGATCTGGGCGACCTCCCGCACATAGGCCTCCCGAGTGCGCTGCCACGGGTTGTGGACCGCCACCCATTTCTGACCGGCAAAAAGGTTTTCCGTACCGTCCCCGTGGTGCAGGTCGATATCCAACACCAGCGCGGTCTTGATACGCCCCGCGCTTTTAAGGGCGGTCAGGGCCACGGCCATGTTGTTGAAATAACAGAATCCCCAGGCGGAATCCCCCGATGCGTGATGCCCCGGCGGGCGAAGCAGGCCGAAGGCCGGTTCACGAAGCCCGGTGAGTGCCGTTTGGATCGCCGCCCCTGCGGCCAGCGCGGCAATCGGGTACAGACCGGATTGGCGCACCCGTGAGATATGGCCGGCGGTGTGGACCGCCGCCAGGGCGCTTGCCGCTGCGGGAGATGGGGTCAGAATATCAAACCGGTCCTCGATGACAGCCAAAACCGATTCGAGGCGCCCGGCGGCCGCGGCTGGGTCGGTGGTGTAGACCCCTGCAAAGTCTTGATGAAAAATAACCTTCATGCCGTCTGGTGGCGCTGCAGGTGGCCAGCGGGGCGCCGGTATATAATGAAGGGCAGTTTCGCATGCTTGTCACGGGATCGCCCAACCGGAATGGCTGGCGCGGCCCGGGCCGCAGCCCAGAGATCGCTGAGAGGCCCTGCCGATCATCCCCCTCCCAGGGGGAACCCCAGCGTTTTCTCGTCCTGCGGCACGTCTGGCGCGCGGCGAGGTCGAGCGGGATAAGCGCTGATGACCCCCTCGCCTTCTGAACCGATACGATATTGGTTCTTTGTGGGTCACGGAAAGAAATAAATCAACCCGATGGCGCCGGATTTTTTTACGCCTACAAGGCACATTCGCCGTTCCATGACAGATATACCACGAACGGGAATAATTTACGAATCAATTAGCTGGAATCATCAGTCGAACGAGGCCTATTTCGTTGGTTTTTCTTCTATCATAGAATTGTGGGTGAACTTTAAAAACGCAGTCTATGACCGTCCGAAGTATATGCGCCGGTGGATGTAACGCCGCTGACGGGAAAAAGACAAGCCAAATGTAGATTTGTTTTTTTCCGGGGCCCTGAGCAAAAACCGGCGGGCTGTCAAACCAAATTCGAGGCTGCGCCGCGCGCGCCAAAATGAGCAATTGGCCGGGTAGCTGACCGTACGGTTTTGTAGCCAAGCCAGTGAACAAAAAAGATGACATTGTTCGGCCGCGACCCCTTGCGCAAGCCCCCTTATAAACAAGGCAGCTCACCCTCTAAGAATTTAAAATATTATCGAATTTTAAACTAAAAGGACAAATGGGCGTCTTGCAGCCCGCACCCGCGGGAACCCGCTGAGGTCCTGGCATTGTATTTGCTGCAGTGCTGTCAACAATCTGATCCGATTATTCCTTTCAGATTTTATTCAACTAAACTTATTGAAACGTATGTTAAAGCCAAACCTGCAGTGATGCAGGGGCGGAAAGCTACGGGTCTCCCAGGAGATAGCCGAGTTGCCAACAACATGTGGTGACTCGGCTTTTTTTTTGAATCGAGCGGGTGATACAATCATAAATTAAGGAGACTACCCAAATGGGCGCAAGTATTGATTTCAGCGGAGGTGTGCAGGACATCGAATCCATGTCCAAACGCTACGCCGCCAGTCACCGTCGCTACATGGCCGAGCTTAAGACCAACAACTTGGAGCGCATTCAAAAAGCCCGCCTGGACATGATTTCAGCGTTCAAGGAGCTCCAGCACCTGGCCGAACAGGCCAAACACCGGCTCATCGCCGCCAGCCAACCGGCAGCTTTTGCCATGGCCCGCCAATCCGGCTTCATGGCGGCAAACCTTCCCCAATTCAGCGCCTAACGCGCGCAAGCAAGGCCACAGCGCCGGTGCAAATCAAGTTTTGACTCCCAAAACCCACCCGGGAGCCGCCGTGGTCCTCAGGTGAACACCAGGTAAGTGTTCGAGCGCGGTTTGACCCATCCAATCAATCGGGCCGCACCGACCCCCTGCCGATGCAGGTCGGCAAGCAGGGCCTCGGCCTGGTCCGCCCGCACCGCCGCCAGCAAGCCGCCGCTGGTCTGCGGGTCCATGACAATTTCCTGCTGCCACGCGGGCAGCACGTTTTCAAAGCGGGTATGGCCCCCCGCCAGCTGGCGGTTGGCCCGATTGGCCCCGGTGGTCATGCCCTTACGATACATTGCAAGGGCCTCGGGCATCACCGGGACCGCCGCAAGTTCAATTTCCAGGGTTACCCCCGACCCGCGGGCCATCTCCAGGCCATGTCCGGCCAAGCCAAAGCCGGTGATGTCCGTGGCCCCGCTGATCTCGTAGCCCTGCAGCACCTCGGCCGCCGTTTTGTTCAGGGCCGTGATCACCGCCAGGCACGCTGCCATCGCCTCCGAGGACACCCATTTCTTCAGATTGGCGTTAAAAAGAACCCCGCTTCCGATCGGTTTGGTCAAAACCAGCCGATCGCCTGCCTTGGCCCCGGTGTTGCGCCAGATCCGATCGGGGTGGACCACCCCGGTGACCGCAAGGCCGAACTTGGGCTCCTGGTCCTCGGTGGTATGGCCGCCGATCATCACTGCACCCGCCTCGGTGATTTTGCTGAGGGCCCCGGCAATGATGTTTTTGAGGGTGTCCGGGGGCAGCTTGTCGGCCGGAAAACCCGCCAGGTTGATGCAGGTCAGGGGGCGGCCGCCCATGGCATAGACATCGCTCAGGGCATTGGCGGCGGCCACTTGGCCGAACACAAACGGATCATCCACCGGAGGCGTGATAAAATCGGCGGTGGTGATCAGGGCCTGGTCGGCATTCAGGCGGTAAACACCGGCGTCATCGCTGGTTTCAAAGCCCACCAGGACGTTGGGGTCGTCCGGGGGCGCAAAACCGCTGAGCATCTCCGCCAGCCCGACCGGGCTGAGTTTGGCCGCTCAACCGCAGGTTCGGGATAGACTGGTCAGGGTCGGTTTCTTCAGAAATCGTGCAAGTTTCATTCAAGGCCCTCGGCTACGGTGCGGGTCACCCCGCGTGGGGGAGGATTCGCCCAGGGAAGAGATTGCCCCAAGGCTGCCCGGGCCAGTTCCCCACCGACCGGTTCCGGCGCACACACCCCCCTTTGAAGCGCCCGCACGAGTTGCGCCCGGGTTTCAACGCGCTCCTGAAAGCGGGTTCGCACTCGGCCCAGTTCCGCCAAGCAGTGGGCGTCGCTGCCGGCGCACTCCGTGAAATCAAACCGCCGCCGCCAGCCGTCGACCGCCTTATTTTCAGCCGACCGGTTGCGGCCGTTGACACTCTCCACGATCCGGCAGCGCCCCTCGCGCACCAGATATTCCCTGACGGGCCGGCTGCGCCGAAAGGGATGGGCTGCAATGGCGACCCCGCCGGCGGCCGCCACCTGATCCAACAGCCGACGGGCACTGAGATGGCGCGAAAGTTCTTCGAACGGGCCAAAGACCAGGAAATCGCCTTCCGGGGTGGCGTACTCGAGACCGAAAAAAACGTGCAGGCCGTCGGGCTGGCGGCCTTCTCGAAGGGTGCGCGCCGCCGCCATGCTGCCGTGGTCGGTGATGCACACGCCGTCCAGGCCCCGCCGCCGGGAGTGGGCCAGGACCTCGGCCAAAGTGAGCCGGCTGCAGGCAGACATCGTCGTGTGCACGTGCATATCAATTAACATGCTGGCAAAATATCACTTTTTAAGCGCCAGGCAAATTTTTAATATCTATTGAAGCGTTGGGTTGTATCGGCGGAATCAATGAAATTGCAGCGGGCTGGGATTTGGTTTAGGGTAGAGGCGTGCCTTGGCCGAAAGGAGTCCCATGCCCAGAAAGTGTATTTTAGTCCTTTTGGACGGAGCGGGGGATCGCAGCTACCGGCGTCTGGGTCACCAGACCCCCCTGCAAGCGGCGGCCACACCGGTTTTGGACCGGCTGGCAGCCCTCGGTTGCAACGGTCTCTACCACCCCGCCGCCCAAGGGCAGGCGCTGCCCAGCGAAAATGCCCATTTCGCCATGTTCGGTTACGCCCCCGAGCACTTCCCGGGCCGCGGCGCTCTGGAAGCTTTAGGCGCCGGGATGGCGCTGGACAAGACAACCGTGGCGATCCTGGCCCACTTGGCGAGCCTGAAGCGTGAAGACCGCCATCTTTTTCTGACCGACGGCAAACCGTCCTTTAGCGCCGCCGAAGCCGAACAGCTTTTCGCCCAGATCCACCCGTGGCAAAAAGCGGGGGTGCAGATCGACTTCACCCGCACCGAGGGGTTGCGCGGCATCCTGACCCTTCGCGGGGACGTCTGCCCCTGGGTGACCGACACGGATCCGGTGACCCATGGCCGCCCCGTGATGGCGCCCCAGGCGTGGCAGGCTGCCGCGGACGACCCGGCCGCCGCGCGCACCGCCCGGGCACTTGGCGCGTATCTGGGGAGCCTTTACCGCCGACTGGAGGCATTGCCCCTCAACCGCCAACGCGCCGCCGCCGGCCTTGCGCCGATCAACGGCCTGCTGACCCAACGGGCCGGCCGGCTGAAAAACGCGCCCCCGTTCGAAGAACAAAACGGCCTGCGGGGGCTTATGCTTGCATCCGGCATCCTCTACCATGGGGTGGGGGTTTACCTCGGCCTGGACTGCCGCATGGCAGTCGATTCCGCCGATCCCGGCGCCGACCTGGCAGAGCGCCTGACCGAAGCCCACCAGGCCCTGGACCGCTACGACTTCGTTCACGTCCACACCAAAGCCCCGGATGAGGCCGCGCACACCAAAGACCCGCTGGCCAAAAAACGGGTCCTCGAATCGCTGGACCGCGGCATCAGCCGCGCCATCGCGCCGCTGCTGGCAGACCCGGAGCTTCTGATCATCGCGACCGCCGACCACTCTACCCCCAGTTCCGGCCCCCTGATTCACTCGGGCGAATCGGTGCCCCTGACCTTCTGCGGCCGCGGGGTCCGCCGCGACCGGGTACGGGCCTTCGACGAGATCAGCGCCGCCGGCGGGGCGCTGGGGCCGGTGCGGGGCCGGGAACTGATGTATCTGATCTTAAACCACCTGGATCGGGCCAAGCTGCAGGGCCTGATGGACACCCCCGTGGACCAGCCCTATTGGCCCGGAATTTCGGTTCCTTTCAGGGTCGATCCGGCCCCGTGATGCGAAACTCCCGGACGCGTCCGCCCACGGCCTGGCGGGATGTTGAAAAGGACGTATGCACATGACCAAACAGCCTCGTCCCTGCGAGGTGGGCGTCATTCACGGCCGCTTCCAGGTGCTGCACAATGATCATCTCAGGTATCTCCTGACCGGCGCAGCCCTCTGCCGCCACCTGGTGGTGGGCATCACCAACCCCGACCCCTGGTCGACCCGCCCGGATTCGGCGGACCCCGGCCGCAGCGACCCCCTGGCCAATCCCCTGACCTACTACGAGCGCTATCGCATGCTGCGGGCGGTATTGGAAGCCCGAGGGCTCGCGGCCGAATCGCTTTCGGTGGTCCCCCTGCCCATCAATCTGCCCGAGCGCTACCGTTTTTACGTCCCCCTGAACGCCGTTTTTTTCCTGAGCATCACCGACGATTGGGGGCGACGCAAGCGGGCTTACTTCCAGTCGCTGGGGTTGAAGATCCATGTGCTCCGGGAGGTCCCCGCCGCACAAAAGGGCATCAGCGCCAAGACCATCCGCGAGGCGATGATCCAGGGCCGGCCCTGGACCCACCTGGTGCCGCCGGAAACCGCGGCCCTGATGAAAAAGTGGCGGATTGCCGCGCGGCTCAAAAAATGCCGGGAGGACGGATGAACACCCGCCTGAAGCACCTGCCGGCTGAAGTTGCCCGTCGGGCACTGGCACTGGGCGCCGCGGATGCCGTCATCCTGACGGCCGGCGCGGTTTCAATCGAGGACGCCCTGGCGGCCTTCTGTCACACCCCGCGCTGCCCCGCTTTCGGCCGCAGCCGCAACTGCCCGCCTTACAGCATCCGCCCGGACCAGCTGCGCAGGCGGATAGACCGTTTCGCGCACGCCCTGGTTTTCAAGATCGACGTGCCCGCCTGCCACCTGCTGACCAAAGCCCACCACCCGGTCGCCCGCAAAATCCACATCATCGCAGCGGCCCTGGAGCGCTATGCCCAGCGCCGCGGGATCGCGCACCGCCAGGGTTTCGGCGCGGGGTCCTGCAAGCCCCTTTTCTGCCCCAGCGCACCGGTTTGTGCGGCGCTGGGCCCGCCTTTCGCGTGCCGCTACCCACGCGCGGCCCGCCCGTCCCTTTCGGGGGCGGGCATCAATGCATTCAAACTGGCCGAGGACGCCGGGTGGCCGATACACCCCCTGACGGCCGCGTGCGACCCGCACAACACCCCCGATGGGCTGTTGATGGGGTTGCTGCTGCTGGGCTGAGCGCCCGGCCTCTGCGGCTGCCCTTTTTGCGTCGCGCTGCCGCCCAACCCTCCGAAATCCAGCAAAATTCTATAGCAGCGGGCCGCCACGGCCGATACAGGGATAAGCCGCGCAGCACCCCACTGGATAGATGGACAGGTCTCGGCCCCAACCGAGGCTCGTTGGGGTCGCGGCGTTCTCAAAACCGGTCCTCACCCGTTCAGAGCAGTGCCATGTACCTTTCGCATTACCGTTTGGAAGCCAAACCGTTTCAAATCAGCCCGGACCCCCGGTTTCTGTGGCTAGGTGAAAAACACCTCAAGGCCCTGGGCAGCCTGCAGACCGCGGTCGAAAGCGGCGGCGGCATGCTGATCCTGACCGGCGGTGTGGGCACGGGCAAAACCATGCTGATCAACGCCCTTGTCAACAGCCTGGGCGACCGCGTGATCACCGCCCGGGTCCCGGATCCGGGGATGGAGATTCTCGATTTCCTGAACTTTGCGGCGCACGATTTCGGCCTCCCGGGCGCCTGCGGCGACAAGCGGGCGTTTCTCGCCGAGTTTACCCGGTTTCTTGACCAAACAGCCAGCGACGGTCGCCAGGCCCTGCTGATAGTTGACGAGGCCCAGCGGCTGCCCCAGGGACATCTGGGCGAACTATACCGGCTGCTGCACCCCGGAGCCTCCCGCACCCCCACGCCGCTGAAGATCCTTTTGGTGGGCCAGGAGGAGTTCCTGAATACCATCCAAAGCCCGTCAAACGCTTTCCTGCGCGGACCGAACGCCACCCGCCACCATATCCAGGCGCTCAACGAAAAAGAAACCGGCATCTACGTCCAGCATCGTCTGCGGGTCGCCGGCGCCCGCCGGCAGATCTTCAGACCCGATGCCATCCCGGCGATTTACGCTTTTTCCCAGGGACACCCCCGGCTGATCAATATCCTCGCGGACCTGACCCTGCTGACGGGGTTCGTCAAGGAAAAACAGACCCTGGGGGCCGACCTGGTGCAGGCGGCGGCCGCAAAACTGCGGAACCCCTTCGAGCAAGAGACCGCAGACAGCGAAGACCGCCCGGCAGGCGAATGCGCGGCAGGGGGGGTGCACGCCTGTGACGCGGGGCCGGCAGCCGACGCGACGATTGATAAAAAGCGGCCTGCGGCGCCCGTCCCTGGCGCGCCGACCCTGGAGCTCAGCGTGCCGCTGCCGGAAGCCATCGAGGGCCGCGATGCCGAATCCCTCCGGTCGGTCATCGGGGATCTACTCCGGGAGTATGCCGAGGAACTGGTGGAAGCGTATGCCGGAGAACTGGTCCAGCGCTACGATGGCGGGGGTTCGGCGCCCGAGGCAGGCCCTGCAGGCGATCAATATTCCGATCTGGACCGCTTGCAGCCGCCGTGCCCCAGCCGGCGCGCCAGGCAGCGGCAAACGGCCTTTTATTTGGCGGAAAAACGCCAGCACAAGCGGAGGGCGCTCTTTCTGGCGATCGACTACAAGGTCGGCGACCGCGTAATTCGCGATTTTATCGACGATCTCAGCATCGGCGGGGTCTTTATCGAGACCCGCCAGCAGTTTTCGATTGGCCAGGAGGTCACCATGACCTTTTCCCTGCCCCGCTCCCGGCGGCACTACAAGGTGGCCGGCGAAGTCATCCGCGTGGAACGCATGGGGATCGCCGTCAGGTTCCGGGAGGAGATCGATTATGCCTGAGCTGCGGCCTGCCGCAGCTTGACGACCGCGGCGATCACCACCGCCGCCGCCCGGTCGATTTCAGCCGCCGTGGTCATGCGCCCCAGGCTGAAACGCAGCGTTCCCTTGGCCCATTCAAGCGGCAGCGCCATGGCCTCCAATACGTGCGACACCGCCACCGTGTCGGCATGGCAGGCCGCACCGGCGGAAGCCGCCACCTCCAATCCGATTTCCTCCAGGATGCGGTTGGCCTCGAGCCCTTTGAAGGAGACGCTGAGGGTGTTGGGCAGCCCCTTTACGGGGTGCCCGTTGCGGCGGACGTCGCCGAGCGCCTCAAAAAAACGCGCCTGCAGCCGATCCCGCAGGGTCTGCATGTGCACCTGGTTGACTTCCAGGTCACGCGCGGCGATCTCACAGGCCTGACCCAACCCGACGATTTCCAGCACATTTTCGGTTCCGGCGCGCAGCCCGTTTTCCTGCCCCGCGCCATGGCAGAACTTTTCGAGGCTGACCCCGCGGCGGATATAAAGCGCCCCGACACCCTTGGGGGCATAGAGCTTGTGGCCGGCGACGGAGAGCAGATCGACCCCCATCGCCGCCACGTCCACCGGGATCTTGCCCAGTGACTGGGCCGCATCGGTATGCACCAGAATCCCCCGCGGGCGGGCAAGGGCCGCCACCTCGGCCAGCGGCTGGACGGTGCCCACCTCATTATTGGCGTGCATCAGGGAAATCAGAATGGTGTCAGGCCGGATGGCGGCCGCGATGTCCGCCGGGCGCACCAGCCCCTCGCCATCAACGGGCACAACGGTCAGCGCAACGCCCTGGGCCTCCAAGTAGCGGCAAACCGCCAGCACGGCCGGGTGTTCGACGGCGCTGGTGATGATGTGGCGGCCGCCCCCGCTCAGGCGCGCCGCCACCCCCCGAATGGCAT
Source organism: Desulfobacterales bacterium (assembly GCA_046481705.1). Taxonomy (GTDB): domain Bacteria; phylum Desulfobacterota; class Desulfobacteria; order Desulfobacterales; family JAABRJ01; genus JAABRJ01. The sequence continues at coordinate 24,353 of JAWOJK010000149.1, forward strand.
GGTTGTTGGACTCGGTCCCGCCGCTGGTGAAGACCACTTCAGCGGGCGCGCAGTTGAGGAGCGTTGCCACCTGACGGCGGGCCTGCTCCAGGGCGCGCTTGGGCTGGATGCCGTACCAGTGGCTGCTGGAGGGGTTGCCGAACGCGTTCTCCAGAAAAGGCCGCATGGCCGCGATCACCTCGGGGGCATGCGGGGTGGTGCCGTTGTAGTCGAGATAGATGGGGTGCAGCATGGCCGTGATCGCCTTTCAGCCGGTGGCCCTCAG
>JAWOJK010000217.1:0-7555 GCA_046481705.1 Desulfobacterales bacterium
GGGAGATCAGGCGGGCCTCGGGGTCCACCAGGAGCGGGATCTGGCCGGTGTCCCAGGCCCGCGGCACCCCGCCGATGTCCGCGGCCTTGACCGCCTGGACGCCCTCCACCGTCTGCCAGCCCTGGTGCAGCGCTTCGCAGTAGCTGACATTGCGGCGCACGGCCAGCGGCGCGGGGACTTCCAGCATGACCAGCCGGCGGATGTTGGCGCGGTAGAGGCGCCAGGCGACGCCGGAGGCCATTTCGCCGGCGCCCCGCAGGACCACCCGCAGCCCCCGGATCGGGTTGGCGTCGGTGAGATCGACAGTTGTCATCGGGCGCACCTCTCCTTTGAAGCAACGGGCGGCCGCGGCCAGCGCGCCGACGGCCTGACCCGCCCGGCTAGCGCATCATGGCCGGCAGCACCGTCGCGATCTGGGGAAAGATCGTGATCAGCACCACCACCGCGAAGATCGCCAGCAGGAAGTAAATGGCCCCCCGGAAGACGACCTCGATGGGCACACCGGCCACACCGGAGATGACGAAGATGTTGAGCCCCAGCGGCGGGGTGATCAGGCCGGCCTCCATCATCAGCACCGAGATCACCCCGAACCAGATGGGGTCGAAGCCCAGCTGCAGGATGGTGGGGAAAATGACCGGCAGGGTCAGGACCATCATCGAGGTGGCGTCCAGGAAGCACCCCAGCACCAGGTAGCCCAGCAGGATGATGGTCAGGATGATGTAGGGCGAAAGGTCCAGGCCGGTCAGCCAGCCGGCGAGACGCATGGGGATCATGCTGAGCGCCATGAAGTAGGTGAACACATAAGCCCCGGCCAGGATCATGAAAATCATGATGGAGATCTTGGCCGTCTCCTGCAGCGCCAGCCGCAGCCGGGCCCAGTCCAGGCGCCGCTTGAGAAGGGTCACACTGAAAAGAAAGAAGGCCCCGACACCGCCCGCCTCGGTGGGGGTGAAAAACCCCAGGTATAGGCCGCCCATCACCAGCAGAAACCCCACCGCCAGCTCCCAGACCCCTTTCAGCGCCAGCAGTTTGTCTTTCAGACTGACCTTTTCCAGGCTGGCCGGCGCCGCTTCCGGCTTCAGCTTGACCCACACCACGATGATGACCATATAGGCCGCCGCCAGCAGGAAACCCGGCAGGAAACCGGAGATCAGCAGTTTGCCGATGGACTGCTCCGTCAGGATTCCGTAGACCACGAACCCGATGCTGGGGGGAATCAGAAACCCCAGGGTGCCCCCGGCGGCCACGCTGCCCGTGGCGAGCTGCCGATCGTAGCCGTAGCGTTCCATTTCAGGCAGCGCCACCCGCCCCAGAGTGGCCGCGGTGGCCACCGAAGAGCCGCAGATGGCGGCAAACCCGGAGCAGGCCCCGATGGTGGCGATCCCCAAACCGCCGGGCAGGCGGCGCAGCCATTTGTCGGCCACCTCGTAAATCCCCTGGCTCAAGCCGCCGATGGTGGCCAGCTCCCCCATGATGACAAACAGGGGGATGACGGTGAAAGAGTATTGGGTGAATGTGGAGTAGAAGGATTTGACCAGCGTCGGCATGGCCACCGCCGGATCGGTGATCAGGCTGATGCCGCCAAACCCGACAAACGCCAGCGTGTAGCCGATGGGCATGCCGATCAGCAGCAGCAGAAACAAGACCCCGATGCCCCCCAGGCCAACGATCAGTGGATCCATGTGGTTCCCTTATGGCAGCGAATTTTTGGCGAACACCCCGTGCAGGGAATTGATCAGCGACACCAGCAGCTCGATCGCCAGCACCAGGCAGGACAGCGAGAGCAGGAAATGAAACGGATAAAGCGGCACGCCGAGCGAGTCCGAGACCGTCCGGTAGTGGTACTCCTCGATCCCCATCACCCAGCTCTGGTAGACCAGCAGCAGGATGACCCCCAGGCTCAGGGCGAAGGTCAGGCTGTCGAGCGCCAGGACCGCCCGGCGGGGCAGGAATTTCTCGAGCATCCGGACCTTGACGTTGGCCCCCATCTGCTGGGTGTAGGCCATGCCCAGCATCCCGAAAACCGCCAGCATGAACTCGCTCAGTTCGAGGGACCCCTTGACGGGCGCCGAAAAGAGATAGCGGCCGGTGACGTCCACGGCCGTAAGGACCATCATCACCAGCACCCAGATCATACCGGCGGAAAAAGCCCAGTGGGTCAGGCGGTGAATGACGTTGTTTTCGGAGATCATACGGTTTTCCCCATGCTGGTGAGGACAGCGCGGCGGCGGCCCGGCTGGCGGCCCGCCGGCGGGTGGCGCGGCGGGCCGCAGCGGGCGGCGGCAATCGGCCGGATGGCGCCCTACTCCGCCGGCAGGACGTCGGTGGGCACCCCTTGCTCGGTCAGCACTTCCCTGAAATCCGCGATGGTCTTGCGGGCGGGCAGGCCTTTCTTTTCAAGCCCATCGGCCCAGTTGACCATCACCCCCTGGAACTGTTTTTCCCAGCGAACCTTTTCCTCGGGCGAAAGCTGGACCAGCTCGACGGTTTTGCCGAAGGCCTCCATGGATTCGTCATACCAGTGCTCATCGAACATGTTGTGAAGCTTGTAGGCATTGCGGGCGACTTCCGCGATGATCGGCTTGAGGTCCTCGGGCGCCCGGTCCCAGGATTTCTGGTTCATGAACAGGCCTTCGGAAACGCAGCCGAAGGATACCGGCACGCCGTAGTCGGCGACTTCATAGATCTTGAAGGCCTTGACCAGCGCCGGGCAGGTGACCACCCCGTCGAGCACGCCGGTTTCCATCGACAGATAGACATCGCCCAGCGGCATGAAGACCGGGGTGCCGCCCAGGGCTTCGATGCACAGGGTCTGGATGCCGCCGGGGCTGCGGATTTTCATCCCCTTGAGGTCCTCCATTTTTTCGACCTTCTTGGTGGTCCACAAGTGCGCCATGACGCAGTTGTTGATGTGCAGCACCTTGACGTCATTGAACTCGCTGTTGAGGCCCTTTTCATACATCGCCATGCCGATCTCGACCCCCTTCCACTTGGCCGGGCAGACCATCGGCGAGGAGAGCACGTCGGTCAGCGGAAAACGGCCGGGGGTCCAGCTCAAAGTCGCATAGCCCATGTCGGCGAGGCCGGTTTTGACGATGTCGTAGTGGTCGGGACCCTTGCCCAGGGCGCCGCCGGCAAACATCGTGTACGTGATGCGCCCCCCGCTGCGGGTTTTCATCTCTTCCAGCATCGGGGTCCAGAGGTTCTGAACGTCGGCGCCGGCCGGGACGTGCCAGGTGCTGAAACGGACGTGCATCTTGCCGTCGTCGGCCCGCGCCGCCGGGGCGGCGCCAAAACCCACGACGAGGGCGGTGGCCGTAACGACAACCAGGGTGGCGATAAAGCGGCTTCTGAGTTTCATGATCCCTCCTATCGGATGAAAAGTTGGGAATCGGACCCGCTGGGGATCCCATTCGACATAGGGCCGCGGCCCTCTTCGACGCCAAAGGCCGGCAGCCGTGCAACCCCTTCCCGCCATAGAGCATAAAGGCTGGGGGAAAAAAGCACAACCGTGCTGTCAGGCAAGCGATGCCAGACCCGCAACGCGGCCGGGCAAATCCGCGGTCCGGCCCACCTGCTTGCCGACCGCCACCAGCGCCCCCCGGATCACCCCGCGTTGCGTGAGCCGCTCGGCTTTTTTCAAGGCATTTGACAGGGCTTCGGCCCGCTGCGCGCGGGTCAGGCTTCCGACCGCGACGGTCACCAGCAGCTCTGAAATATCGGTATTCGGGTCCAGTTGCACGGCCGGCACGCGCACCACGTCGGCGCCGGCCGCAAAACAGGCATTGGCCACCGCGGTCGCGGCGGCATCGGCCAGCGAGGCGCTGCGGGCAACGGCGGTGACCGCCGAGGCAATCCCGCAGGTGAAGCTTCGGCCCCCCAGACCGCTGGTGGCAACCCCCCAGGTGGTGTGGCGGCCATCCAATATCAGCACGTGGGAGATTTCGGGGTGCGCGATCTCGGGGCGCAACCCCACCCGCGTGGTTTCACCCGCCGCCAGACGAATGGCGATATCGCCGCCGTTGTCGACGATCACCCGGCTCAGCCCCTGCCCAAAGAGCCGGTCGGCGACGGCGTCGGCCAGGGTGCCGGCCACGGCCGCCAGCGGGGTCAGGTCGGCATCACCGACGGCGCGGACGCTGGCGATCATCTCACGGGCCAGCGGCTCCGGCGGCAGTCGATCGATGGCGCCGGGCCGCTGCTTGAGGACCGCCAACTGGCGCGCCACGCGCGCGAGGCACGCGAAGGCATAGTCGGCGGCTTCGGATGCCAGGTCCAGCCGCGCCGTCTTCCCCTCCCAGGCCTGGATCACCATCCGCATCGGGCCGTTTTCGGCCAACAGCGCCCGGCCGCCGGGCAGCGGGAGGGTTCGCCGGTCGCTCATCCCTCGCCGCCATCGCCCGCCCCGCCCGCCGGATCGACGGCCTTGAAGGGTTTCATCGCCGCCAGATGGCCCCCCATGGCCGCGTAATCCGACACCAGCATGGTGTATTCCAGCGGGCAGATAGTGGCCGGGGTGGGCGTCCAGTAGAAAGACCCGGGCTTGACGCGCTCGACGTCGACCAGAAAGGAGATGCCGCCGCCGGGCCAGATAAAGCCGCTGGCGCCGCCGACGGTGAGGTGCGCTTTGCCGGCATGCACCGCCTGGGTCAGCTTGATCGGATAGCGCGTCACACCGGCCCGGGCGCTGCCGCCGCTGCCGGCGCTGTAGACGGCCGAAACCCGCGAGGGTTCACAGGCCTCGGCAATCGCCGCCAGGGCCGAGCGGGCCTTGGCGGTCAGCGCGAGGGGGCGCAGTCCGCCGCCGGCATCGACCTCGAAAAGGGCGCCGTTCTGACCGGTGGTCTCGGTGATCAGGAGCGTCATCCCCGGCCAGCCGACGGACATGTCGATGTGGTCGATCACATCCGCCGGTTGGGTGATGGCGGTGCCGCCCCAGCCCCCGCCGTGGTCGCCGAAGTAGCGCCCCGGGGTGCTCTGCCTGAATTTGAGCGCCACCCCGGTGGGCCTGACGCCGACAAATTTGCCGGCCACGTGGCGGCTCAAGAGGCCCGTGATGTGGGCGTCCAGCACCACGACCTCGTCGGCGGCGGCCTTCAGCAGCGGCGCAAAAATCCCCAGGGTGGCGCTGCCGCAGCCGACCCGCATGCGGGCCGCTTGCCGGCCGTCGATGACCGGCGGTTTGCCCACCTGCACCTGCAGCCGGCTGCCGTTTTCGATCCTGAGCTTGACCGGCTTGCGGTTGGCGATGTCGGTGATGGTACGCGCCACGGCAAAGCCGTTGGGACCCGTCAGGCGGTTGACCCCGCCGATGTGCAGCATCTTTGAGCCGTACTGCTCGGTCTCCACCATCCCGACGGCGCGCTTGCCGCTATAGACGGCGGCCCCCTCCGGGCCGATGGGGATGTCGGTATCGACCTTGACGATCACCGAAGAATAGCTCAGCGGCACCTCGGTCACCACCGTGACGACATCCACATCGCCGCGCCGCTCCTGAACGATGTGCGGCGCCGGCTGGCAGCACGGGTAAGTGGTGCCCGCACCGATGGCCGTGACGACCGGCCGGCGGATCTCCGGCCGGGGCTCCGGACCGACGATGGCGCGCACATCCGCGAAGGTCTGCAGCGGGGTGGTGCGCACCAGCCGCCCGTCCTGGTTGCGGTAACGGTGGCAGGCGCCGATGTTTCCCGGCTGCACCCAGCACGTGATCGGGCAGTGGTCGCATTCCAGCGCCGCCTCGGGCCGCACGGCCGCCGCCGTGACCGCACCCTGCTCACAGACCCGCGCGCACACGCCGCAGTGGGTGCAGCGCAGGGGATCGATGCGAGCCTTTTTGTAGACGATTCGGACAGCATCGACGGGACAGTCGCGCATGCAGAAGCCGCAGCCGATACACTTTTCGACATCCACCCGCATCACGGCAGTCTCCTCCCGGAAAGTTGGCTGGGGCCCCCGCTGCGACTGAAGCCGCGGCTTCGTCCGCCGGCCTGCATCGCCTACGCCACCGTCGGGGTGCGCTTGGGCGGCGGGGTGTTGCGGCTCTTGGCGACCACCACCTCGCCGTCCACCAGCACCATCGCGACCCCGGGCACATCCCCGGCTTCGATGGCGCCCAGGGCATCGGCCCCGACCGAGCCGATGGGCGCATCCATGACCACCAGGTCGGCGTCGCGGCCCGCCGCAATCACGCCACAGGTGAGCTTGTAGACCCGGGCGGTGTTGCCGCTGGCCATGCAGAGGGCCTGGGCGCCGGTGACGGGCGTCAGGCTGGCCAGGTGGTTGACCACCCGCAGGATTCCCAGGGGGATGACGCCGGTCCCGGAGGGGGCGTCGTTGCCGATGATCACCCGCCCCAGCGCGCCGGCCTGGGCGCAGAGCGTGGCGGCTTCAACGGCCACCTTGGGGTTGCCGCAATGGACGATTTCAAGGGTCATGATTTTCAACATGGGGGACGGTACCGGGGTCTTGAAAAAGAAATGGTTGGAGCTGGATGGCCGATTGGGATTTATCATCAAGGATTACATCGATCGAAAATTCATGAAACGGTTTCAGGCTTTGGAAAAGTGACGACACAAGAATGATGAAATCGTAAAAAGTCGTAAAAAGACTTTTTACGTCATTCCGGCGAAGGCCGGAATCCAGTGGTATCAATTATTTATGGACCCCGGCCTTCGCCGGGGTGACGGGATGCGGGACTTTTTACGAGCCCATCAAACTTGAGTAACGTATTTTTTCCAGCCGGATAAGATCATTAAACCCAACAAGGAGGAACCCATGAGAGGTGGATATGTCGGAAAGATGCTGTTTGTTGATTTAACCCGTGAAACATTTGAAGAGAAACCCTTGACCGACGAAATGGCGGATCTTTTCATCGGGGGCCTGGGTCTTGGCGCAAAAATTTTATACGATATGATGAAACCCGGCGTGGATCCTCTGGGACCTGACAATGTCATCGGTTTTGTGACCGGCCCCCTCACCGCCACCGGCGCCATGTTCAGCGGGCGCTATACCGTGGTGTGCAAATCGCCGGTAACCCAGGGATGGAATGACGCCAACTCCGGCGGACATTTCGGACCTGAACTTAAAAAAGCCGGTTATGATGCCGTTTTCGTCACCGGCGCCGCAAAAAAACCCGTTTACATCTGGATCAATGACGGCGAGGTGACGATCAAAGACGCCGCCGGCCTCTGGGGCAAAGACAGCACGGAAACCATTGAAGCCCTGATCCAGGAAACCGGCCAAAGCAAACTCCGGGCCTCTTTGATCGGTCCTTCCGGAGAGAACCAGTCTTATCTGGCCTGCGTGATGAACGACCACCACCGGGCTGCCGGAAGGGGTGGGGCCGGAGCGGTGATGGGGTCGAAAAATTTAAAGGCCCTGGCGGTTTACGGCACCGGAAAAATGGAAATCGCCCATCCGGATAAGCTCAGAGAAATCAACCTGGCCATTACCAAAAGCCTGAAGGAAGGCCCGGCCGCGGGCTTGGCAAAAACCTTCGGCGTTTACGGCACGGGGGTGGGCACCAGCGGTTCAGCCCTTTCCGGTGATTCCCCCG